>RFFT01000090.1 GCA_003696795.1 Zetaproteobacteria bacterium
GCATAGATGTCGGACCACTTCATCTTACAGCCTCGGTACCGTCACGCCGGTTTGTCCTTGGTACTTGCCCGCCTTGTCGGCATACGAGATTTCGCACACCTCATCGGATTCGAGGAACAGGAACTGCGCCACGCCCTCGCCGGCATAGATTTTGGCGGGTAGCGGGGTGGTGTTGGAGAATTCGAGCGTGACATGCCCTTCCCATTCAGGTTCCAAGGGCGTTACGTTCACAATGATGCCGCAACGCGCGTAGGTGGACTTGCCCAGGCAGATGGTCAGCACGTTGCGCGGGATGCGCATGTACTCGATTGTCCGCGCCAATGCAAACGAGTTGGGCGGGATGATGCACACATCGCCCTTGAAATCGACGAACGAGGAGGGGCAAAAGTTTTTGGGATCGACGATGGCAGAGTTGATGTTGGTGAAGATCTTGAATTCATCGGCGCAGCGCACGTCGTAGCCGTAGGACGAAAGCCCGAAGGAAACGAGCCCTTCGCCATTTTCCGAGCGCTTGACCTGACCGTCCACGAACGGCTCGATCATGCGATATTCCCTGGCCATGCGGCGAATCCATTTGTCCGATTTGATGGGCATGAGACCTCCCGCGATTTTGCGCGCAGCCTAGCAGCGCAGCCCGCGGAGGAAAACGGGCGGGATGCGATACTCGCCTGAATCTTGCTTTGCGGCTAATATGCCGGCCACTTTGCAATGGGAAAGGCGGTAGATCCAATGGCGAAGACGTTGTTCGACAAGGTGTGGGATCAGCATGTGGTGCGTGAGAACGATGATGGCTCCACGCTGCTGTATATCGACCGGCACCTCGTGCACGAAGTGACCAGCCCGCAGGCATTCGAGGGGCTGCGCCTGGCTGGGCGTAAGCCCTGGCGTCCGGCGGCGGCGGTGGCCACGCCGGACCATAATGTGCCTACTGTTGATCGAAGCAGGGGTATTGCCGATCCGGTGTCGCGTCAGCAGGTCGAGGCGCTGGATGCCAATTGTCGTGAGTTCGGGATTCTTGAGTTCGGGATGCAGGATGAGCGGCAAGGGATCGTGCATGTGGTGGGTCCCGAGCAGGGGTTGACGTTGCCGGGAATGACCGTGGTCTGTGGCGATTCGCATACCTCCACGCATGGGGCGTTCGGGGCGATTGCGATGGGCATCGGAACCTCGGAGGTCGAGCATGTGTTGGCGACGCAATGCCTGATCCAGAAAAAGCCGAAGCTGATGCGCATCACGATCGACGGGCCGTTGCCATTGGGGGTGACGGGTAAGGACATGGCCCTGTTTATTATCGGGCGCATCGGCACCGCGGGCGGCACTGGGCATGCGATCGAATTCGCCGGCGAGGCGGTGCGCGCGCTGTCGATGGAAGGGCGGATGAGTCTGTGCAATATGGCGATCGAGGCAGGCGCCCGCTGTGGCATGGTCGCGGTGGACGAGGTTACGCTCGATTATGTGCGCAATCGTCCGTTCGCCCCCAAGGGCGAGCTGTGGGATGCCGCGGAGCGAGCGTGGCGCGCGCTGTATTCCGATCCCGATGCCCATTTTGATCGCGAACTGCGTTTCGATGCCGCCGAGATCGAGCCCCAGGTTAGCTGGGGGACAAGCCCCGAAATGGTGGTGCCGGTCACGGGCAGGGTGCCGGCGCCGGAGGAGGCCGCCAACGAAGTGCAGGCGGCAAGTTGGCGACGTGCGCTGGAGTACATGGACCTCAAGCCCCATACTCCGATCACTGAGATTCAGGTGGACAAGGTGTTCATCGGTTCGTGTACCAATGGGCGTATCGAGGACTTGCGCGCGGCGGCGCACGTTGTGCGAGGGCGGCATGTGGCCGAGAATGTGCGGCTGGCGATGGCGGTACCCGGTTCGGGACTGGTCAAGCGGCAGGCCGAGGCCGAAGGACTGGACAAGGTGTTCATCGAGGCCGGCTTTGAGTGGCGCGAGCCGGGATGTTCGATGTGTCTGGCCATGAATGCGGATCGGTTGGAGCCCGGCGAGCGCTGTGCTTCGACCTCGAACCGCAACTTCGAGGGACGACAAGGCATGGGGGGGCGCACGCACCTGGTGAGTCCGGCGATGGCGGCCGCGGCGGCGATCGCCGGCCATTTCGTGGATGTGCGCAACTGGCAGGAGGAGCAGTGATGCAGGCATTTACCCAACTGGAAGGCATCGTGGTGCCACTCGACCGCGCCAATGTGGACACGGATGCGATCATCCCGAAACAGTTTCTGAAGTCGATCAAACGTACCGGCTATGGTCCCTATTTGTTCGACGAATGGCGCTATGAGGATCGTGGAGAGCCGGGGATGGATTGCACGCATCGTCCCAAGCGCAAGGACTTCGTGCTCAACCAGCCGCGCTATCGGGGAGCTTCGATCCTGCTGGCCGGTGAGAATTTCGGCTGCGGTTCATCGCGCGAGCATGCACCGTGGGCGCTGTTGGACTACGGGTTTCGCTGCATTATTGCTCCTTCATTCGCCGATATCTTCTACAACAATTGTTTCAAGAACGGCATTTTGCCCATCGTGCTGCCGGCGGAGACGGTGCGCCGTCTGATGGAGGCGTGTGAGGCGCAGGAAGGGTATCGGTTGCGGATCGATCTACAGGCGCAGACCGTGACCACGCCCTCCGGCGAGGTGTTGCATTTCGAGATCGATGCCTTCCGCAAGCATTGTCTGCTCAACGGGCTGGATGATATAGGCTTGACTTTGCAGCATGCGGACGAGATTCGCGCCTATGAAGCGCGCCGCAAGCAGGAGGCACCCTGGCTGTTTATGCGCGCTTGATCAGTTTGTTTTTGCCCTGACGAAGCGGACGCTTTTCCCTTCCGGATTGTGCTCGTCGGGAAAGACCAGCGTCAGCGTGTCACCGTCCTTGCTGAGACGAACGTGCACCGGCCCCTGCCAACGGTCGCCGATGCTGAAGCCGACCTTGTCGTCCTTGATGACTTCGAGCACGGACAGCACGCGCAGCGGAGGATGCTCATCCGGCATGGTCAGTTTCACGCTTTCGTCGCGATAGAAGCGCACCCTTCCTTTGCCATCGATTTGCTGCCATGTGCCGGCCAGGGATTCGATCGTGTTCATCGGAACCGGTTCGTCGCCACCGACACATGCGCTCAGGGTGAGCATCAGGCCAACCGCAAAAAGCACGCGGATCATAAAATCTTGCCCTTGTGCTTGAATACATGGCCGCTGATCACCATGCGGTCGCTGCGCACGCCCTTGAAGACGGTGAGCGTCTCCTCCACCCGCCCGCGCGCAAATTCAAGGCGGAAGCCATACATGTAGAAATCGCCTCTAAGGCGCGGATCCTTCTGCATGAACACGGGCACGACTTTGGTGAGCTTGCCGAAGCGTTTGGTTAGTCCGCTGAGTTTGGCCTGCCAGAGTTGGGGCGGATGTTCGGCGAGGAAGTCCTTGTCGTACAGCCCGATGGCATGCTGCCAGTCCTGGTTGATCATGTCCTGATGTAATTGCTGCACGATTTTCTGCGCCTCCTCGCTTTGATCGGCGGCCGCACAGGCCGTAAGCGCAAACAGCAGCAGGATGATGGCCATTCGTTTCATGATGGGTCCCGTTCTTATTTGGTGGATGAATCTTGTATGCGCGAATCTGCCGCGCCCAGCGTGATGCGCAAGCCTCGCGTATGCAGCTCGATATGACGGGTCAGTGCGTAATTGAACACAATCAGGCCAAGAAACTCGAGCAGCTCTTCGTTGGTGGTGTACAACAGGTGATAGCGAAACAAACTATGGTTGGGGCGAGCGGCATAGGCGCCGCCAAGCATTTCGAAGCCTGCCGCGCCCGAGAGGAAAAGGATGGCGGCAAGGCAAACGCGCCAGCGTGTGTCAAACGGTAACCTTAGTAGCCAGGGAATGAGCAAGAGAGCGGCGATGCCGATGCAGGCCAGATAGACGAGCAGCCAGCCGTAATGGAACCAGTCGTGAAGATGCAGCCCGTAATAATAGTGGGGATTGGCGCTTCTAAGCGGCAAGGTCAGCTCGGAGACCGGCTTGATCAGTCCCTCATGGAAGCTGGCAAGCTCGTCTATGCCGAGAAAGATGAACAGCACAGCCAGTATCTTCCATGCCAACCATGCTTGCCGCGCGCATCTTTCGTGATGTCCGATCCATGAAAGTTGCGCTGCGGCGGCAAGGAACAGCAGGGTGGAGAACAGGGTGGGAAGATTTCTTTCTTCGTCAAAGTTGAACCAGGCAACGAGAAAGGAGTAGTCGGGATTGCCATGATAGATCGCTTCCAGGCTGGCTAGCTGCATGACGAACAGCATGCCGAGGACAGCGAGCAAGTAGCGGAGCACGCGGGTGGCCGATAGATGGATGTGCAGTGGAGACGGGTGACTCATTGCGCAGATTCTAGCGATGATTTTCGGGTTGACACGAGTTCATTCATCCTTATATTTCGCCGCCACAAGTTGACGCGGGGTGGAGCAGTGGTAGCTCGTCGGGCTCATAACCCGAAGGTCGTCGGTTCAAATCCGGCCCCCGCAACCAAACATAAGGCCCTGAAAACATTGAAGTTTTCAGGGTCTTTTTTCTAATAAGTGACTTTGTTTTTACCGCTATGTTTGGATTGGTACAAAAGCTTGTCTGCCCGCTTGAACAGACTGTCAGCGCTATCCTGTTTGCGCATTTCAGCCACACCGACACTGATCGTGATTTTCCGGTCTTTCAATGTGTTCAGATCATTCGCAACACTGTTTCTTATTTTTTTGGCGATAACAACAGCTTCATTAAGCGATGTATTGGAAAGCAGGATCAAAAACTCTTCACCCCCCATTCTGAAGAGAGAGTCCGTTGTTCTGATTTGAGAGCGGACCAGTTGAGC
>RFFT01000091.1 GCA_003696795.1 Zetaproteobacteria bacterium
CAGGCATGCGATGGCCGGCAGGCATACCAAACAGCTTGCGCCATAGACGCCGAGCACGGCGAGCCAACCCACTCCAGGGGTGTCCAGCAACAGATTGCCTAGCGCGGTCCATGGTAGTCCGGTGAACAGGTGTCCGCGCAGCCATTCCTCAGCGCCCCCCAGCAGGGGAAACAAGAGTGCCAACTGCCAGGGGGTTCGACTCCAACGTGCGCACAGCCATCCCCATAGGGCCGGAAACAGGGCAAGCGCGGCGCCGACCAGCAGCACACAGAGCCAGGCCAAGGGTTGGGCGAGGTGGCCATA
The DNA here is from genome assembly GCA_003696795.1 of Zetaproteobacteria bacterium. Classification (GTDB taxonomy): domain Bacteria; phylum Pseudomonadota; class Zetaproteobacteria; order Mariprofundales; family Mariprofundaceae; genus J005. Next base: position 304 of record RFFT01000091.1, read on the forward strand.
TTGGTGGAAGGTGCCGGCCAGCCACCAGGCGCCGGTTCCGAACCAGCCGAGGCCGAAGGCGAAACCGAGCGCAAAGCCATGGCCCTGACGCAGTAGCCAGGCCCAACCGCCAAGGCCCAATACGGCGCAAACAAGGTGGTCATAGGGGGAAAAGGCGAAGGGCATCAGGCTGCCGGCTGCGAAGGCCAGCGCCAGGCGGCCAAGCCGGATGTTCATTGTGGGTCGTTGATACGACTGATGCGCAGCTTCACGATGCGTCGGGCATCCGATTCCATCACCCGGATACGTAGGCCGTGCATCGTAAGCTCTTCGCCCCGACGTGGGATGCGACCGAGCTCGGAGGTGATCAGTCCGGCAATGGTGTCGAAATCGCCCTGGGGTAAGGCGAGGTTCAATGCTTCGGCCAGTTCCTCGACCAGCATGCGCCCGGCGACGATGTAGCTGCCATCCTGTTGCGGGGTGCATCCGCCATCGGCCAACTCGCGGGTTTCAGCCATGGCGCCGACGATTTCGGTGAGCACGTCCGCCAGGGTAACCAGCCCGGCGGTTCCTCCATATTCGTCATGGACGATGGCCATATGCACGGACTCCCGCTTCATTTCGGTCAGTAGACCGGCAACCTTTTCCAGCTCGGACACGCGCAGACAGCGGCGAATGTGCTGGCGGAGCGAGCCCTTGCCGCCTTGCGCATGCCAGGCAACGAGATCGGAAGCGTGGATGGCTCCGAGGATGTGGTCGATGTCACCGTCCATGACGGGCAGACGGTTGACACGGAATTGCACCATGGTGCGCTCGACTTCCGAGAAACCGGCATCGGCCGCGACCGCATGGATGTCCGATCGCGGAACCATGATTTCACGCACCCGGGTTTCATGGAATTCGATCATCCCTTCCAGCATTGTGCGCTGTTCGTCGGAGCGGATGGCCTCGGCGCGACGGATGATCTCCAGCAGTTCATCCACGGATTGGCCCGGCCTCAGCCAGGTCAGCAGACGGTGGCGGCCCGCCCGCAGCACACGTTGCAAAACATTCATCGCGCCTCCTCCTCTTCCCACGTGGGGAATGGGTCATGCAGCTTCAGTGCGCGCATGATCGCCCGCTCCTTGGTGCGCATCTGTTGTTCATCCTCCTTTTCGGCATGGTCATAGCCGACCAGGTGCAGCGTGCCGTGCACGATCAAATGAATGAGATGATCGCTCGGCGGTAGTTCCAGCCGACGGGCCTCTCCGATGACGAACGGTATGGCCAGCGCAATGTCGCCCAGGTATTCATCCAGGGTGTACTCCGGGCCGTGTTGCCAGGGAAAAGCGAGCACATCCGTAGGCTTGTCCTGCTTGCGCCATTGCCGGTTCAGCGCGCGCACCTCGCGATCGTCGCTCAAGCGCAGGGTCAGGCTGGCCCGCTCAACGTTCGTAAAACCGACGGCGCGCAATGTTTGAGCCACCGCTTCCCGTATGCGCGTGGGTGGCGGCAATGCAGCGTCCGGAATGTCCGGATCCAGGACGATTTCAATCATTGTCGGTTGGGCTGGCATGCCGCTCATAGGCGTCAACGATGCGCTCCACCAGCCGGTGGCGCACGACATCACAGCCGCTCAGGCGACAGATGGCAACGTCCTTGATTCCGTCCAGCACCTGCAGGGCATGGGAGAGACCGCTGCCGCGATGATTGGGAAGGTCGATCTGGGTAATGTCCCCGGTGACCACCATGCGGGCGCCGAAACCGAGTCGGGTCAGGAACATTTTCATTTGCTCGCGCGTGGTGTTTTGCGCCTCGTCGAGAATGATGAACGCATCGTTCAGGGTGCGACCGCGCATATAGGCCAGCGGAGCAACCTCAATGCGTCCGCTTTCCAGCAGCGCATTCATCTTTTCAATGCCGAGCATATCGGCCAGCGCGTCGAACAACGGGCGCAGATAAGGGTCCACCTTCTGTTGCATGTCTCCGGGCAGAAAGCCCAGGCGCTCGCCGGCTTCGACCGCCGGTCGGGTCAGCACGATGCGCTCGACCTCGCCGTTGAGCATGGCCTCGACCGCGGCGGCGACCGCGAGATAGGTTTTACCGGAGCCCGCCGGTCCGACGGCCAGGGTCAGGACATGGGACGCCATCATCTCGATATAGCGGCGCTGGTTGGGTGTTTTGCCGCGCACATGGCGGCGTCCGGCTTTGATCACGTGTCCATGCTCATGCGCGTCGTTCAGTCGGCGATCCTTCAGCATGCCTTCCAGCGCGGCGCGACTGACCTCGCCGCCCCGCTCGGCGAGCTTGCGCATGATGTCGGCGGCGGTTGCCGCTTGTTCGCCCTCGATCGTCCAGCGTCCAGGCGCACCCAGAAATCGGACGCCGAAGCGCTCGGCCAGTTGTTTGAGCACGTAATTGTCCGCTCCACAAAGTGCTTGCAGCCGTCTTGTGTCCAGTTCGGGAAAATGCAGTTCGACGCGTTGCATACGGTTGCGCCCGCTAGGGTTCGGCGAGAACCAGTTCGCCGCGTAGCGACTGTCCGTAGGCTGCGGTGATGCGCACGGGCATGATTTGTCCGACTTGGCGGGGTTGGCCACGGAAGTGAACAATCTTGAAGTCCGGGGTGCGCCCCTCCATGTCGCCGGGTTGACGTCCCTTGCGTTCGACCAATACGTCGACGGTTTTGCCAACCTGGCGCGCCAGTGCAGCACTCGTCAGCTCACGCATGCAGCCGAGCAGTTCTTGCAAGCGCGCATCCTTGACCTCGTCCGGCACATTGTCCTCGGATGTTGCGGCCGGTGTCCCGGGGCGAGGGGAGTACTTGAAGCAAAAGGCCGAGTCGAAACCGACGCGACGCACCAGGTCCATGGTCTGCGCAAAATCCTCGTCCGTCTCGCCTGGAAAGCCGACAATGAAGTCCGAGGACAGCGCGATGTCCGGGCAGTGTGCGCGCAGCTCATCGATAATGCGCAGATAAGTGGCGCGGTCATGCCCGCGATGCATGGCGCGCAGCAGGCGGTCGGAGCCGGTTTGCACGGGCAGGTGCAGATAGGGCATAAGCTGCGGGATCTCGCCGAAGGCGGCGGCAAGTTCGGGCGTCATTTCCATCGGGTGGCTGGTGGTGAAGCGTAGGCGGCGCAAACCTTCCAGCTCGGCGACGGCATACAGCAGCATGGTAAAGTCCCATTCCTCGCCATCCGGCCCTTCGCCGCGGTAGCCATTGACGTTTTGGCCGAGCAATGTGATCTCGACCGCACCGTCACGCAGCAGCTGACGACATTCGCTCAGTACATCGACTACGGGGCGGGAGATTTCCGCGCCGCGCGTATAGGGCACGACGCAAAAAGTGCAGAACTTGTCACAGCCCTCCATGATGGTCACAAAGCCGGATACGCCCTTGGCATGGGGTTTGGGAAGGTGATCGAATTTCTCTATCTCCGGCATCTCGATGTTGGTGAGCCGCACGCGTTCACGGCGGATGCGATTGATCATTTCCGGCAGCTTATGATACGTCTGCGGGCCGAACACGATGTCCACATAGGGTGCGCGTCGTTGGATACGCTCGCCTTCCTGCTGCCCCACGCAGCCACCCACGCCGATAATGATGTCCGGACGTCGTTCCTTCAGCTTGCGCCAGCGACCGAGCTCGGAATACACCTTTTCCTCGGCCTTTTCACGCACCGAACAGGTGTTCATGAGGATCACATCGGCCTCTTCCGGACTGCCGACCAGCCGCAGGCCATAGGTCCGTTGCATCAATTCGGCCATGCGCGATGAATCATATTCATTCATCTGGCAGCCATAGGTTTTGATGTACAGGGTGTCGATCGATGGCCGATTCCGTTGTGTGTCAGTCAACATGGACGGCGAAACTTAGCATACTCTCTGTGGGTCTGAAAACGTTGCGCCCGATGGTGGCGCGGATTGGCGCCGCGATCATGGGGTGCGCGCGCCGGCAGAGCCGTTGTAGATGGGGCCGCCCCGTTGGACATAGCGCTGGAGGATGGCTCGCGCCTCGTGCCGACAGACCTCGGTGGCGATGGTGATGCCGCGACGCGTCAGTTCGGCGATCCAGTCGGGATGGCGGGGGCCCTCGTCGAAGCCGATGGCGCAGGCGTCGGCGCTGGTTGCGCCGCAGATCAGGCGTCTGATTCCGCTCCAGGGGAGCGCCCCGCAGCACATCGCACAGGGTTCCGTGCTGCTGGCAAGCGCGAAGTCGCCGATTGCGGCCAGGTCGTGGTTGCCCAGTTGTTGCTGAGCAAGGCTCAACGCCGTGATTTCCGCATGCGCGCAGGAGAGATGCGTCGGCACGACCACATTGACGCCGGCTGCGATCATCCGGTGCGTGCGCAGATCGAATATGCCGGCGGCGAATGGCCCGCCGGTGTCGCGTTCGAGATTGCGTTGGGCCAGCCCGATCACCGCCTGCATCTTGAGTTCATCGTCCGGGCAGGCTGGGGTGTTCCGGATGGCGTCGGACAGCCAGTCGGGCATCGCGATGCGGATCGTTGCGGGGGCCATGAAGCGACGATAGTGCCCGCTCGCGGCGCAGGCAAGCGCTGGCCTGGCTGGAATGCGGACGTTAGGCTTGCCGCGATTTTCGTGGGGGAGCGTGTGTTGACGTTTCAGGACCTGATTTTGAGTTTGCAGCGGTTTTGGGCCGAGCAAGGCTGTGTGCTGCAGCAGCCCTATGACAGCCCGATGGGCGCGGGAACCTTTCATCCGGCCACCTTTTTGCGCGTGTTGGATGAGCGTGCATGGCGAACGGCTTATGTGCAGCCCTGCCGGCGTCCGACGGACGGGCGTTACGGTGAGAATCCGAACAGGTTGCAGCACTATTATCAGTTCCAGGTGATTCTGAAGCCTGCGCCCGCGGACATCCTGGAGGTGTATCTCGATTCGTTGCGCACCATTGGCATCGACCCCGCGGTGCACGATATTCGTTTCGTGGAGGATGACTGGGAATCGCCCACGCTTGGTGCCTGGGGGCTTGGCTGGGAGGTGTGGCTCAACGGCATGGAAATCACCCAGTTTACGTATTTCCAGCAGGTTGGCGGTGTGGAGTTGGCGCAAACGCCGGGAGAAATCACCTATGGCCTGGAGCGCCTGGCCATGTATCTGCAGGGCGTGGAAAATGTGTATGATCTGGTTTGGGTCGAGCGGGCAGATGGCGCGCGGGTGACCTATGGAGACGTGTTCCATCGCAATGAGGTGGAGTTTTCACGCTACAACTTTGATTTGGCGGATAGCGAGTGGCTGCATGAGCAGTTCGATCGGGCGGAGCAGGAATGCCGCCGCCTGACCGGCGAGGGGCTGGTATTGCCGGCTTATGAAGAGGTGATGAAGGCATCGCACGCATTTAACCTGCTGGATGCGCGGGGCGCGATTTCGGTTGCAGAGCGGCAACGGTTTATCGGCCGGGTGCGCGGGTTGGCGCGCACGGTGGCGCAAGCCTATGCGGAGGTGGCGTGATGGGGATGGCTCCGCTGCTGATCGAAATCGGTTGCCAGGAACTGCCGGCGGGGGTTGCGCCGCGGATGGCGCGCGCCTTGGGCGA
>RFFT01000023.1 GCA_003696795.1 Zetaproteobacteria bacterium
ACATATCTGCTTTTTTTCCCGCCGCGATTATGAGGTGCCAGCACCCCATAGGGGCCATGGGCGGCACGCCGGTCATAAGTTTTCCGCACATGCTCAACATGGGGAGCGGTCATGCCTGTCTTGCCCTCAAGGTGTGCCTGATCGCTTGGACAACCCGTTTGTCCCCTTCATCCCAGAATCCTGTTGCGGTCAGAGCGAAGGCCAACCCCAGCAGATATGCCGGCACAGCAACCCACATCGGCAGGCCGATGAACAGAGCCGGGCAGGCCAGCAGCGTGGCCATCGACATCCTGGTCAGATCGCGGATGTACGTCCGTATTCGAATCCCTTCAAGAGAACCCATCAGAACCATGCCCAGCATCCCGGCCGCAAGATATCCAGTCACGGCGGCGATGGCCATGCCCGAAACCCCGAACTCCCGCGAAAGCGCCCAGCCAAGCACAACGGTAATGGCGACGCCCAACACGTCGCAGGTCAGCCGAAGCGACAATCGGTCCGTAATCGTCAAGATGTTCAGGGCGACCGCGGCGGGAAGCAGCAAGGCAAAGAGCGCCAGAATCCTCAGGCTTTCGTGCGTGGCGGCATAGCCGTCGCCCCCGAGCACCCGCATGATGTCCTGGGAAAAGAAAAGCATGACCGGCATGGCACACACGGCCGCGAGGTTCAAATAGCGGCAGAGACGGTCAAACATCTCTTGCAGAAACCCACGACTGGAACGCCGGCGGTACATATCCGGAGCGACAACGCTGAACATCATGCCGGACAAGGCATACAGAAGCAGGATCAGCTGATACTGGGCACTGTAGACCCCGGCGGCCTCCTCACCGGACACCGCTGCCAGCACCATGACATCCGCGCGATAGTAAGCGAGATTCAGCAAATTGCACAAAAAGAACATGCGCCCCCACCGAAGCAAGTCCCGGTGGCTTGTTGGGCTCGTGGCCGATTGCGGCAGGAGCCTAACGACCGCGTGCGCAAACAGCGCGATGAACAGTCCGCTTGCCGCAAGCTGGAGCAAAACAATGGAAAAGATGCCCAAATGCAATCCGGCAAGAAGCGCAACTCCCAAAAACAACGCCAGAAAATACAGCGACCGGCCGATGGCAAACAGATCGAGCCGGCGCAGTGTTTGGCAGACATAGGTGAACAACTGCTGATAACTGTCCACGGACTGTCCCGCCACGGCGACGAAAATCACGAGCCAAGAGGGCACCACCGTTTCGGGCGCCCCCCAGTTCTCCAATACGGCCGTCAGACACGCGACCAGAGGAACCATGCATGCGCTCTTGATTGCCAGCGCCTTCATCAGAAGGGCGCGTGTTTCTTCCAGGCGGGTTGAAGCGAAACGCAGCATTGCCTGGCCGGTTCCCAGGTCGCTGACGCTGGCAAACAAAGAAGCGGTCGCCCATACGGTTGCCAGCCATCCGTAGGTGCCGGTATCGAGGTAATGCAACAGCACCACCGTCGTGGCCGCCCACAGCAGCTTGGTGGCCACGTTAGCCAGAGCCACCCATGAAACGCCGCGTACGGTTTCGTTCAGCATCGTTCGATCAAAACCGGCGCCGCAGCCACCGCAGGGCCTGAATGGCCCGCATGCGCATGGGGTGCGCGGTAATCACGACATACCGCAGGGGCTCCTCCATTGCGAGCCATTTGCGTTTGTAGCCGGCCACTCCGGTATCGCCCGGGGAAGTGGCCATGAAATCAAAAAAACGTTCCCCCCGCCGAAGGCTTTCCGCAAGCGCATGAAACACAAGGGCGTCCGAAGCCCTGAAGGAACGAAACTCCTGCGGCGCGGCCACCTGAATCAGGTGGCTGCTGTGTTCATCCCTTACAACCGCCGCCATTCCGATGCTTCTGCCGTTGGCAACCGCCACATGGATGTCGCCCAGCCTCGCAGGACGCAGTTGCTGGAGAATCAGCCCGAATCTTTCCGGACCGTAAAGGGTGGGCGCGCCTTTTTCCTTCATGGTTTGGTGATACAGGCTCTGCAAGCCGGAAATCTCCCCCGGTTCGGCAGGGCGAACGCGTACGCCCATGCGCCCCGACTTGCGTATGCTCCAGCGGATTCTGGAATCGAGCGATGCCAGATACTCATCCTCACCGCCGAATTGTCGCAGATCCACCACATGGCGGACGGGCGCATAGTTTGCGGGCAACGACACCAGTTCCGGGTTGTGTTTCATGAACCAGGCAAGCTCTTCGCCGGTCAGGGCAACCTCCAAGGCGCCGATTCCATGCCTGGCCAGCGCCTGCCTGATGGCCGGAACGGCCGTGGCAAGCAATTCGCGCGCGCCCAGAATGCGCGCATAGGGAAATGTCGACGCCAGCACCAATCCCGGGAGAATCCGGCGCCGCACGAAACCAAGCCGGAACTCTCGCCGCTTCTGTTTCGCAACCAGATGCATGCATTCGCCTCGGATGGTGCGCTCCATCCATTCGCGTACTTCTTCCCGGTGCCAGATTCGGCTCCCGATGCTGTCGCCTTCCCCGGTTGCCGGGATGGCGGGCATCCCGGATGCAATGGAAACGTTCACCTCAGGCATGGGCGGACGGGGCGGCTGGAGGCCGAGCGATGAGAAGAAAAAGCAAGGAGGTCTCCTGAACGTTCGCGAACGCGCCTATCGGCGACCCTGCATATGAATGGCCGCAAGCTGCTCGGCAATCAATCCCATCAGAAAAACCAGCACCGCAAGGATCAACAGCAATGCCGCCATATTGGTAAAGTGCCCATGGGACAGGGTGTGGATGGAATAAATCAG
>RFFT01000092.1 GCA_003696795.1 Zetaproteobacteria bacterium
CGTCTCACGGGTTCCTATGCCGGTGCATTCGGAGCAACCCAATTCATGCCCAGCTCCTATCGCGCCTATGCGGTGGATGCGGATGGCGACGGCAAGCGCGACGTGTGGCACTCTGCAGCTGATATCATCGCCAGCGTCGCGCATTATTTCCATCGTCATGGTTGGCAGCATGGCAGGCCGGTGGCCTGTTGGCTTCCTTGGCGAACTTCCCTCACATTGCGTGCCAAACAAGGCTTGCGCGCGTTTACGTCATTGCGCTCGCTCCGTAGCGCGTTGCCCGACCTTCCCGATCGCTGGCGGGATACGGATCAGGTGGCGGTCATCGCGGTGGTGATGCGCGAGGGTGAGCAAAGGATGGCGCTGGTACACCGCAATTTTTATGTGATCACCCGTTGGAATCGCTCGTATCACTACGCCCTGGCCTGCAGCGAACTTGCTGCCCGGCTCGGTTGCGTTGATTGCCGTGTTGCGGAGGTCTGAACGGTGACGCAACGGCCGAGGATTACCGCCTTTGGCTCCTCTCGAACGGATATCGATCCGTCCATCGCCAAGGATGTGCACCAATTGGGGCAAAGCCTCGCTGAAGCCGGCTGGGATGGCATGGTTGGCGGTTATCAGGGGCTCATGGCCGCATTCTGCGCCGGCATGCGCGCGGGCGGCGGGCATGTGCGCGGCGTGACCCTTGCCTGCTTCCCTACTCCGCCCACCCATCGGCTAAGCGAGGAGGTGCGGGCGCAGAATTTTTTTGAACGTATGGGGACACTGATCGAGCAAGCCGATGCCTATCTCGTGTTGCCGGGCGGTTTGGGCACGCTCGCCGAGCTGGCGATGACCTGGGATCTGTTGGCCATTCATATTCTGCGTGACCGACCGCTGATTCTTTATGGCGCCCGATGGCGCCGACTGCTCGACACCCTGAACGAGACCTTGTTCTTTTCCTCACCGCACGCCATGGATTATGTGCATTGCTGCGACAATGCGCGTGAGGCGCTGCGTTGCCTGCGTGCTCCATGAACGGTGAGTTGCTGGATATCCGCGCCGAGGTTGAGATGGATGGCGCGGGCTTGCGCCTGGATCAGGCGCTGGCCCGTTTTTGCGCCATGTCAAGGAGACAGGCGCGCAAGCTTATCGATGTAGGAGGTGTCTACCTGAACGGCAAACGCTGTCGTCAGGCGGGAAGAACGGTGCGCGCCGGAGATCGCCTGCGTTGCGTGCGCCTGCACAATGAGCGATTGGTCCCTTTCTCCGAGGAGCAACTCGTCTGGCGCATGGACGATCTGCTGTTGATCCATAAGCGCGCGGGCCAATACAGCCAGGAAGCGCTGCATCGCGCCAAAGGCTGCCTGCCTGATGAGCTAAGCCGGCGTTATGGTTGCGCCGGGCGCAAGTACCGGCCCGTGCATAGGCTGGATCGCGGAACCTCCGGCTTGTTGCTGTTTTGCAGCTCGCCACAACGGATCAAACATCTGCAGCAAGGCTGGGCCCGTTGTGTGGACAAGCATTACTTGGCGGTGGTGCATGGGATGCCGACATGGGATACGCGCATGATCGACCTGCCGATTTCCGCCGCGCGCGATGTATCCGGGCGCTATCATGTGCATGAAAACGGGCGCGCCTGCCTTACCGAGGCGCGCGTGTTGCGTCGCGCGGAGGGTTTCGCGCTGCTTGTCCTGCGCCCGATCACCGGTCGCAGCCATCAATTGCGCGTTCATCTTTCGGCAGTAGGATGCCCCATCCTTGGCGATGTGCGCTACGGCGGCAAGGCGCATGCCCGAATGATGTTGCACGCATGGAAACTGCGCATCCGCCCGCCGGCGCTATCGCAAGTGTATCAGTGGGAAGTGGAACCCGAGGAGGATTGGATATGCCCGTTCGCATAATGCTCGCACTGTTGGTGGTCGCGTTCGCGCCGTTGTTCGCGCAGGCGTCGGAGTGGCCCGCTCCGCCGGGTATTCAGGCCAAGGCATGGGCAGTCATCGATGCGCGCACGGGTACGGTGTTGGCGCAGAAGGATGGCGATCGTCAGTTGCCGCCGGCGAGTCTTACCAAGATGATGACCCTGTATCTTGCGTTCGAGGATTTGAGCCAAGGTCGTTTGAAGCCCGACGAGGTCGTATCGGTGAGCAACAAGGCATGGAAGATCGGGGGCAGCACGATGTTCCTCGAGCCGCGCATGAAACCAACCGTTGAGCAATTGTTGCATGGCATCGCAACCTTGTCCGGCAATGACGCCTGCATCGCGCTGGCCGAGCATGTCGCCGGCACGGAGGAAGCCTTTGTCAGCCGCATGAACGAGAAGGCACGCGCGCTGGGCATGAATCACACCCATTTTGTGAATGCGACCGGCTTTCCCGCCAAGGGTCACTACAGCTCACCGCTGGACATGGCCAAACTCGGTGCCGCCCTATGGCGCGATTTCCCGCAGTATTACGACATTTTTTCGGAGCGCGAATATAGCTACGCGGGACACACGCAACCCAACCGCAATCGTCTGCTGTGGAGCTATCCCGGCGCGGATGGCATCAAGACGGGCCATACCCAGGAGGCCGGCTATTGCCTGGTCGGTTCGGCGGAAAAGGAAGGCAACCGTTTCGTGGCCGCTGTGTTTGGCACGGACTCGGACCGCGCTCGTGCGGCCCAGACCAAGGCATTGTTGCAGTATGCCTTCCGGAATTTTGTCACCGTGCGTCCCGCCGAACGTAAGATTCGACGCCAGGTGGAAGTGTTCAGTGGCAGCGAGAACCATGTCTGGCTGAAACCCAAGCGCGTCGTGGAAGTCACCGTGCCGCGTGGCGCGGAGCGCAAGCTCGCTTTCCGCTTGCGCTACGATGCGCCGATCATGGCGCCCATCAAGGCGGGACAAACGCTGGGCACGATTGACGCCGTGCTGAAAAATGACGGGAAGGATGGCAAGGTGCTCGCCAGTATTCCGATGGTGGCTGCGCGCGATGTGCCACGCGCTTCCTGGTTTGGACGCACCATTGACGCATTGCGTTTATGGTGGCGTGGGACGGAGGAACAGGACGAGGCAAGCGCGACGCAATGAGCGCATCGCTCGCCGCCATACCGATTCGGGCGGTACTGCTGGATATGGACGGCACTTTGGTCGACGCCTTTGCCCCCATTGTCTATGCCTTGAATCGCACCTTGCGCGACTTTGGACGGGCTCTGATGAGCGAGCGAGACATCAAGCGCCATACCGGGCGTGGCGAGTGCAGCATGATTTCCCTGTTCGGCGCGGAGCGAGAGGAAGCCGCGCGGCATTTTTTGCGCTTTCATGACGAAAAGCTGTATGACATTTCCCCTCTGCCCGGGGCGGAAGCGATGCTGCGCTTTCTGCAGGGGCGTCAACTGCCGAGCGCAATCGTGACCAGCAAGTCCCAACAGCGCGCCGAGTTGCAGTTGCAACACTTGGGCTGGAGGCACTATTTCGCTTGCGTGGTCGGGCTTGAGGAAGGTCGCCGCCAGAAGCCCGATCCGCACACGATCCAGTTGGCGTGCGCGGAGCTGGATGTACCCCCCGAGACGGCGGTGATGATTGGCGACGGCACGGCGGATATGAAGGCGGCGCGCCGGGCCGGAGCGTTGCCGCTGGGGCTTGTCGGACATTTTTCAGCCGCGGAGATGCGGGATGCGGGGGCTGCGGCGTGTTTTACCGATCTGCACGAGGTGCTGGCATGGCTGCGGGAAAGGATACACTGACGCGCTTTCTGCTCGCGCGCGTCAATGTGCGCGGGGCGATCATTCAGGGCGCGCATGTGATTGCCGAAGCTGCGCGCGTGCATGGTTTGCATGGCGCCCCCTTGCAATTGTTCGGTCAAGCATTGCTCGGTTCCATTCTACTGCTCAGCCTGAGCAAGGGCGGTGTGCGGCAGGTGTTGCAATTCGATGCCGAGGCGGAGCAACCATCGCCCATGCGGCGGATGTTGGCGGAAGCGCGCGCCGGGATGGTGCGCGGCTATATCGATTGGCGCGCGCAATGCGCGCCCGCCCCGGATGAACCCAGTGCGGATGTCCGACTGGATCAATGGATGGCCATGCCGGTCACCGTATCGACGGTTCGCGATCTCGGTTTCGGCCAGCCCTACATCTCGACCATCCGCCATGCGTCGCCCTATATCGCCGACCAGCTCGTTCATTATTTGTCTCAATCGGCGCAATTGAGAGCCGATGTCGTGCTGCATGGCCGGACGGCCCTGCTGATCGAAGCCATGCCCGGTTGTGACGATGACCAGTGGTTCAAGGCAGTAGCGCAATTGGCGCGCATCCCGGGAAGCCGTTTGGCGGAAGCTCCGGCGGAGGCACTGCACGATTTCAGCGAGCTGGGACTGAAAATCGTCGGGTTCGATGCCTATCGCTACCATTGCCCCTGCAGTGCCGAGAAGTTGGCGCCGGCCCTTGAAGGAATGGATGAGCAGACATTGCAATCGCTCCGCGATGAGGCCGGGTTCGTCGCCCTAAGCTGCCGCTATTGCAACCGAAGCTACCGCCTCAAGGCCTGAGTGGGTCAGATCGTTTTCAGAAACGCGATCAGATCGGCCTGCTGCTTGGGATCGCAGATGCGCTGTGCCGGCATCTTGGTCCTCGCTCCCGCATCGTTCGTAAAACGCTTTACGGCCGCTTTTGAGTCGCAAATCCAGGCGGCGAGATGAGCTTCGTCCCATTGCCAACCGCCGGCTTTCAGCGCCCGGCTGTATTGCATATCCGGCATGATGCCTACCTTGCGTCCGACGATGCCGGCCAGGCCCGGGCCAACCTTGCGACGATCGTTGAAGTTGTGGCAGGCCTGACACTTGCGTGCCAGCGCCTTGCCCCGTGCCGCATCGCCGTTTGCCGGGCTGGATACCGTGGTGGCCACAGGCTTTGCCGCTGAGCTTTCCGTCGGCGCAGCCTTGGCATCCGCGGATTCGCTCTTGCGCGCCAGCACTTTGCCTTGTGCCGCATTGCCGTTTGCTATGCTCGATACCGAAGCCACCGCCTTTGCTGTTGGTGCCGCCTTGGCATCCGCAGGCTTGCTTTGCGAAAGCGCTTCGCGCACTTGGCGGGCGGTCTGCGCCGGCTCGGGCTTGCGCACCGCCACCGCCGACTGCGGTCGGCTGGGCTGAACACGGGATTGAGCTGGCGCGGCAGTCGGCGGAGCCGCGCGCTCCGGCACATCATTGCCTTGGCAGGCCGCCAGCGTCATCAATACGGACAACAGGATCAGTGGACAGGCTTTCATGCTTTCCTCCATACACGAACAGGTCTGATTATCCTAGCAGAAAATCGGCGCCAATTTCGCATCACAGGTTCAGATGCAGGCTGGCCGGATATTCCAGGGCCTCCTTGACGCTAACCAGAAAGCGCACAGCCTCGGCACCATCGATCAGGCGGTGATCGTAGGTCAGGGCGAGGTACATCATCGGTCGGATCACAATGTCATCGTCCTCGACGACGGGCCGCTTCTGGATTGTATGCATGCCCAGGATGCCACTTTGCGGCGGATTCAGAATCGGCGTGGAGAGCAGCGACCCGAACACGCCGCCGTTGGTGATCGAGAACGTTCCCCCCTTCAAATCGTCCGGCAGCAGCCCGCCTTCGCGCGCGCGGCGGGCAAGGTCGGCAATCTGTCGTTCGATCTCGGCCAGCGAGAGTTTCTCGGCATTGCGCAGCACCGGCACCACCAGCCCCCGCTCGGTGCTCACCGCAATGCCCACATCGAGATAATTGTGATACACGATTTCATCGCCATCGATATAAGCGTTCAATGCCGGATACTTGGCCATGGCCTGCGCCACAGCCTGCACAAAAAAGGACATCAGTCCCAGCTTGATGCCATGGCGCTCGGCAAAAGCCGCGCCGAAGCGTTTGCGCAAGTCGAGCACGGGCTGCATGTTCACCTCGTTAAAGGTGGTCAACATGGCGGCTGTGTCCTGAGCCTGTTTCAGCCGTGTCGCAATGCGCTTGCGCAATCCGCTCATCGGCACGCGTTCCTCGCTGCGTTCGGTTGCCGCGTCCATTTGCGTGCTCATGACCTTCGGCGTGGACGTTTCAGGCTGCTTCTTGGGCGGGGCCACGGGCGCGCGCGCCGGCTCGACATGTCCTGGCGCGGTGTTGGCCGACGCTTGTGTGGCCGGCTGCGGCTTCCGCTCGGCACGCACGCCCGGCTCGATGTAGCCAATGACCTCGCCGGGCTCAACGACCTCGCCTGCTTGCTTGAGAATGCGCTTGAGCACGCCGTCTTCCAACGCCGTCACTTCCAGGGTGATCTTGTCGCTCTCGATTTCCGCGATCACATCATCCACGGCCACTGCATCCCCTTCCTGCTTCAGCCAGGAAACCAATGTGGCTTCGGTTTCCGATTCGCCCAGGCTGGGTACTTTGATTTCAATCTCATCGGCCATGATTTTCCTCCTTGGCAGGGAACGTCTATTCGCGCGGCACCGGCCTGTCCGCGAACGCGCGTTCGACAAGCCACTGTTGTTGGCGTTTGTGCCGCTTCAGCGAGCCGGCGGCTGGCGCCGCCGCGGGCTTGCGACCCAGGCGCGCAAGATACTGGTTTTCGTGCAGGCAGCGCTGGATATGCGGCGCGATATAGAACCAAGCGCCCTGGTTCAGTGGCTCCTCTTGCAGCCAGACCACTTCCTGGGTGGCTGCAAAACGCGCGGTCACCCGTTTCAACGCTTCCTCCGGGAAGGGGTACAGCCGTTCAATGCGAACGATGGCCACATCGTGCCGCTGCTGCCGTTCCCGCTCGGCGAGTAGATCGTAATACACCTTGCCGGAACACAAAATCAATCGGCGTGTGGCGTGGGGCGCAATTGCCGGATCGGCTTCGTCCAGCACGGGCTCGAAGCGCCCCTCAACGAAGGCCGAAAGCGGCGAAAAGGAGCGCTTCTGGCGCAACATGCTTTTCGGCCCCAACAAGATCAGCGGTTTGCGGATGTTGATACGCAACTGGCGGCGCAGCAAATGAAACAGTTGAGCCGGGGTGGTCGGATATACAACCTGCATATTGTCCTCGGCGCACAGTTGCAAATAACGCTCCATGCGTGCCGAAGAGTGTTCGGCCCCCTGCCCTTCATAGCCATGCGGCAGCCATAACACCAAACCGCTCATGCGACTCCACTTCGATTCGCCGGAGGCAATGAATTGATCGATCACCACTTGCGCATTGTTGGCAAAATCGCCGTATTGCGCCTCCCAAATCACCAACGCGCGTGGCTCGGCCACCGAGTAGCCATACTCATAGGCCATGACCGCGAGCTCGGAGAGCAAGGAATCGACCACCAGGAAATGAGACATTTCGCCGTTTTCGACCTGCCGCAACGGCATAAACTTGCGCCCCGTCCGCTGGTCATAGACCACGGCATGGCGATGGAAGAAAGTGCCGCGGCCCGAATCCTGTCCGGACAGACGCACCCACCCCCCTTCGTTGACCAAAGTGGCATAGGCCATGGTTTCGGCGCAACCCCAATCCACCGGCTGCTCACCGCGCATCATCGCCCAGCGCTGTTCAAAGATCTTTTGCACCCGGGGATGCAGCGTGAAGCCGGGGGGCAACGTATGCACGCGTGCGCAGAGTTCGGCCAGAATCTCCGCATGCACGCCGGTTTCCGGTTCAACCGGGCGTGTTGCCGAAAACGCCGCCCAACGCCCCTGCAGCGTATTGACCGGGCTTGGAGCCTTGCGCCGATTGCGGCGCACCTCATCCATGCATTCGCGATACTGGCGGATTATGCTGTCGCTTTCCTCCTGCGTCAGCACACCTTGCGCGATCAATTGGTCGCGGTACAAACTGGCCACGGTCGGATGCGTGGCAATCTTGCGATACATCAACGGCTGGGTGACCTCGGGCGCGTCGGCTTCGTTGTGACCGCGGCGACGATAGCAAATCAGGTCCAACACGATGTCTTCATGAAACTGGTTGCGGTATTCGAACGCGATTTCGGTAGCCAGGCAGCAGGCTTCAGGATCGTCGCCATTCACATGCAGGATGGGCGCCTGCACCATCTTGGCAATATCCGTCGCATACAGGCTGGAGCGCGCATCGAACGGGTTGACCGTGAATCCGATCTGATTGTTGACCACAATATGCACCGTGCCGCCGACGCGAAAGCCCCCAAGCTTGGAGAGATTCAACGATTCCGCCACCACCCCCTGGCCGGCGAAAGCCGCATCGCCGTGGATCAACACAGGCAGGACCTGGGTCTTGTTCTTGTCGCGGCGCCGACACTGCCGCGCACGCACCCCGCCGAGCACGACCGGAGTGATGATCTCCAGATGCGAGGGGTTGAACGCCAACGACACATGCAACGCGCCACCCGGCGTCTCGATATCCGAGGAAAAGCCGAGATGATATTTCACATCCCCCTGTCCACGCGCCTCTTCTTCCAATTGTTCGCCCTCGAATTCGGCGAAGATATCGGATAATGACTTGCCCAGAATGTTGGCCAACACATTCAGGCGGCCGCGGTGGGCCATGCCCAGGATCAACTCCTTGACCCCCTCCTTGCCCGCCTTCTGAATCAGCGTATCGAGCATGGCGATCAGGGATTCGCCGCCTTCCAGCGAGAAACGCTTCTGCCCGGTATAACGCGTATGCAGGAACTTCTCGAACTCCTCCGCATGCAGGATGTTCCGGTAAATACGCAATTGCTGTGGCGCCGCATAGTTGGGGGTGCAACAAACCCCCTCCAGTCGCTGTTGCAACCAGTGGCGACGCACCGAATCGGTGATATGCATGAATTCCGGCCCGATATGGCCGCAATAGGTCTTGCGCAGGATATCCAGAATTTCGCCAAGCCGGCGTCGTCCGCCGCCCGCGAGATCCCCCACGGGAAATTCAATGTCGAGATCGTCCGGTCCCAGGCCGTAATAGCCCAGCTCAAGCTCGGGACTGGGACGCGGCGGTTGCAGATGCAGTGGATCGAGATCGGCATGCAAATGCCCATGGAACCGATAGCCTTGAATCAAGTAGAGCGCGCGCGACGGGTATTCGATGTCAAACGAGGTGGGGGCAATCTCGGCCGATACCCCGCCGGGATGAATGGCCATACGCGCCAGCATTTCCCGGTGCGTTTGCCGTGGTCGCGCGGGATGTTCGCCCGCCAGCGCAGCGAACTCGGCCGCCCACTCCGGCGACACGCTGGATGGATCGGCGCGCCATTGCTCGTACAAATCCTCCAGATAGTCGCTGCCCGCGCCAAACAGATCATCCCGCTCGAGCATTCAGTCACGCCTCCTCTGCGGCGCAGCGTAGCGCCAGCGATACCATACAAGCCCCAGGTATTCGTGCAACGCCGCATAGCTGTCCTCGAACAGACCCGCTTTGGGCGTAAACCAGCTGCCCGGTTGTTGCGCGGAAAGGTCGCGCCGGTAGGCACAGGGAGCAGCAATCACGCGAAAGCCTTGCTGTTCGAAGGCCCAGCGGGCACGCGGCATATGAAACGCCGAGGTCACCAACACGATGCGCTGCGCCTGCGGCAGCATGGCACGGAGATAGCGCGCGTTCTCCCACGTGTTCATGGCGCGGGTTTCCGCATGAATCCGTTGCGGCGGCACACCGAACCATGCGAGCCATTCAGCCATGCTCTCGCCTTCCGGGCGCTGGGTTTCGCGCTGCGGCGGCACCCCACCCGACGCATAGACATCAAGCCCGCTCAGACGTGCAAGCCGCGCGGCATAAATCGTCCGCAGCATCGCCTCCTTGCTTGGCATATCGTGACCCGCATATTCCGGCGGTGACTCGTAGGTACCACCGCCAAGCAGCACAATCGCATCCGCCTGCCGCCAGGACGGGTCTTCGATACGCAGGGGCGCTTGCGCCTGCTCGAGCGGTCGCAGCAACGCGTTTTGCACCGGGGCCACACTCAACAGCCAGATGCTCACAGCGACAAACAACACCAGCACGCGCGCCCAGACGCGTCGCCAACCGACAAAGGCGAGCAAAGCGAGCCACGCCAGCACGCCCGGCGGCAACAGCCATTGTCCAACCAGTTTGCTAAGCGTCAGCGACATAGCGTCGTTCCGCGCGCAATCGGCGCACGACCACCACCGCTTCGATCAATACCCATACGGCGAGCAGGAAGATCACGCTGCCGACGATGGCTACGGTCCACTGCTGATGGGATAGCGCCTTGATCACCCCCATCACCATGCCCGAGATCGTAGCGGTCAGCACGAGCAACATCGGCAACAGGGTGTAGAGCACCGGTCGCTTGCGGCGATACAGGTAGATGGTCACGGTGAGCAGGGTAAGCGCGGCAAGAATCTGGTTGGTGGTGCCAAACAGGGTCCACAGGAACAGCCCCGCGGGCTTACCGTTGACTTTGAAGAAAGCAAAGAAGCCGATCGCGGCGACGGCCAGCAGGGTGGACAGGTAGCGGTTTTTCAGCGCGTGCCAGCCCAGCGTCTCGGCGATCTCCTCGATATTGAAGCGCAGCAATCTGGCGCCGGTATCCACCGAGGTCATCGCGAAGCCCACCACCACCACGCTGATGAACGCGGCGGCATAATCCAGCGGTACGCCCAGTTGATGGATGAAGTTGGCATTACCCTGGATGAATACGCCGAGTTTCTGGTGCAGGCCCACCGCCTTGTCCCAGGAGCCATAGAATGCCTCCCAATCCGCCCGGCTGCTAAACGCGCCGGCTGTCGTGGCCAGCACGGCCAGCAGCGCAAGCAGCGATTCACCGATCATGCCCACGTAGCCGATGAAGGGCGCGTCGGTTTCACGATTCAACTGCTTGGAGCTTGTCCCCGAAGCGACCAGGCCGTGGAAACCGGAGACCGCGCCGCAGGCGATCACGATGAACAGAAACGGCAACATCGGCGGCGCGCCGACCGGATGCGGATTCACCACCGGCGCCGCCCAGTCCGGCGAAAGCAGGAAGAAACCGATCAGCATCGAGAACAGAGCAAGATAGAGCAGCAGCGAGTTCAGAAAATCGCGCGGTTGCAGCAATAACCAGACCGGCAGGATGCTGGCCGCGAACGCATAGAGCAACAGTGTCCAGGTCCAGTCACTCGCATCGAAGCCGGTAATCGGCATATCCAGCCCGATACGCGTGGTAAGCAGCATCAGCGCGAAACCGATCGCGATCATCGGCCACAACGCGAAGCCGCGCTTGTACACCAGATAGCCGATGACCATCGCGATCAGCATCAGCGCGTAGGTCGGAAACACCGCCTCGGGATGCGAAGTGGCGGGGATGTTCGCCGCATCGGGCGCGGCAAACAGACCGGAGATCACCAACACGAACACGCCCATCGCCAGCGCCACCAGGAAGAAAATCACCAGCAGGAACAACAAGCGCGTACGCGGACTGATCACCTCATGGGCGATCGTGCCCACGCTGCGGCCACGATGGCGTGCGGAAAGCACAAGCGCGGAAAAATCATGGACCGCACCAACCAGCAAGGTGCCCAGCACAACCCAGCATAATGCCGGCAACCAGCCCCAGATGACCGCGATCGCCGGGCCGAGCATGGGCGCCAGTCCCGCGATCGAGGCATAGTGATGACCGAACAGGATGTATTTGTTTGTCGGTACATAGTCGACATCGTCACGCAGCGCATGTGCGGGCGTAGGCGCATCGGCATCGAGCGCAAACACCCGCCCACCCAGCAAGCCGCGCGCATAGAAGCGGTAAAACAGCAGATAGAGACACAAGACGATGACAGTCATGGTCATGGGTGTCATGAAATCCTTTCCCCCTCTCGTTCATCAAGTACAGTTGCGCGAGACTAGCCCGCTTGCGGCGGGAACACCAACGATCGGAGGCATGCCTTGCGTCACTCCTGCCGCCCTTTGCTGTTGTTGCTGCTGTGCCTTGGCTGCACCCAGCAACCGGCGCCCTCCCCCGCAACCACCGCATCGCCCGTGGTCGCCGTGGTAGGCGGGGTGCCCATCCATGCCAGCGACATCGACTATGAGCTGAGCTTGTTGCCGGCATCGTTGCGGGACATGCGTGACCGGCGCGCGCTGCGCGACAAGGTCTTAGAAGCCATCGCGCGGCGTTATGTGTTGAGCCGCAAGGCCGTGGAAGAAGGTCTGGATCTCGATCCCACGATCCGGCGCGAGATTCGCCGCGCGCGCGAGGAAATCCTGATTCGCGCCCTCCGCTTTCGCCATATGCGCGACATGCCCGAGCCCGACGCATCCGAGATTCGAGCCTATTATATTCAGCACCGCGCGCGCTATACCCGGCCGCCCCTACTCCATCTGCGTCACATCGTATGCGCGGACGCGGAGCGGGCGCGCATGGTCTATGAACACCTGCGACGAAAGCCGGAGGATTTCGCCATGCTCGCCGCCATGTATTCGCTGGATGCGCAAACGAAAACCCATGGCGGCGATCTGAACTGGCTGCCGCCGACGGCGCTTGCGCCAGCGCTGGCGGATGCGGTTGCGAAACTGAAGTCACCGCATGAACTCAGCCCTCCGGTGCATACCCGCTTCGGCTGGCATGTGGTCGAGTTGTTGGCGCGCAAGCCCGGCCAATCGATCCCGCTTGATCAGGTGCGCGCGCAAGTGATCGCCGATATGCGGCACGACGCCTGGCGGCAATGGGTGGAACAACAACTGGCCGCAACGCCGATCAAGCGCATGGCGGCTGCACAATGAGCAGTCCGCTGCCTGCGCCCTTTGTCGCCCGGCTGCGCATGCTGATTCCGCCCGCGCATTGGGATCATGTCTGGCGCAGCTTTCATGAGCCACGCCTGAGTTGCTTTCGCGTCAATACGTTGAAAACGTGTCCTGAGCAAGTGCATGCCGAGCTACAGCGCATGGGCATTGCCTGGCACACCTGGCCGGACAAGATGGATGCCCTGTTCGTTGCGCCCGAAGACCGGTCACGGGTTCTGGACAGTGCGTTGTATGCTGCCGGCTTGCTGTACAGCCAATCGCTGGCCAGCCAGCTTTGCGCGCGGATGCTTGCCGCGCAGCCCGGTGAGCGTGTGTTGGACATGTGCGCCGCACCCGGCGGCAAGACCCTGCAGCTTGCCTGCATGATGCAAGCCACGGGCGAGTTGCTGGCCAATGAAGCCGTACGCAAGCGTTTCTTCAAGCTCAAGGGCGTGCTGGCCGCTCAGGGCGTGGAGCATTTCGTACGCACCTCGCTGGCCGATGGGCGCGTCTTATGGCGCCGCCATGGCGCAAGCTTCGACCGGGTGCTCGTCGATGCCCCCTGCTCCACCGAGGCGCGTTTTCACGCCGACCGGCCCGCGAGTTTTCGCTACTGGAGCCCGCGTAAGATCAAGGAGATGCGGCACAAGCAGAAAGGCCTGCTGCGTTCAGGGCTGCGCTGTGTGAAGCCGGGCGGCACGCTGATCTATGCCACGTGCTCGTTTGCCCCGGAGGAAAACGAACTGGTGGTGTTTGATGCCCTGAAACATTTCGCCGGCGAGGTGACGCTGGCCCCGATTGCGCTTGCCGGGGTCAAGTGCATGCCGGGGTTGGCCCAATGGCAGGAGCGCGCCTTTCCCGAGGAACTCCGCCGATGTTGTCGCATTCTGCCCGATGAGTGGACCGAGGGCTTGTTCATCGCCTGCTTCAAGAAGCGGTCATAAGTATCGGGAAACAATCTGCTTGATGCACGCAATATGCGCATCGTCCGCGTTCAGGGCGGGGATGTAGTGATATTCGCCGCCTCCTGCCGTCAAAAAAACATCGCGATTTTCCATTGCGATTTCTTCCAGGGTTTCCAGGCAATCCGCCGAGAAACCGGGACACACAACATCCGCCCGCGCCAATCCCTGCCTGCCCCATGCGCGCAAGGTTTCATCCGTGTAGGGCTGGAGCCACGGCTCGCGCCCAAAGCGGGACTGAAAGCTTAGCTTAATCTGCGATTCGGCAAGCTGGAGACGGCTGCGCAACAGACGCACGGTTTGCCGGCATTCCTCGGGATATGGATCGCCGGCTCGAGCATAGCGCTCGGGAATACCGTGAAACGAGCATAGCAGGCGATCGGGTCGCCCATGCTCGGCCCAATATCGCTCAATGCGCGTGGCCAACGCCTCGATATAGGCGGGGTGATCATAGTAGCGCGAGATGAAGACAAGATCCGGGATATCGCGCCAGCGGGCAAGTGCTGCACTCA
>RFFT01000093.1 GCA_003696795.1 Zetaproteobacteria bacterium
CCAGCTGAAGATCCATCTCGGCGCTCAGCCGGTGCAGCACGTCCTCTCTGCCAATCAACATCGGTTGTGCGATGCCAAGTTCGCGCATGGTGATGGCGGAGCGAATGACCGTGCCATCCTCTCCCTCGGGCAGGACAATCCGGATGGGTTTGTTGCGCGCCTTGTCCATCACCGCGCGCATGAACACGCGCGATTGATCGATGCGTCCGGCCAGTTGTTGACGGTAGCCTGCGAGATCCTCAATCGGTCGACGCGCAACGCCTGTGTCGCTGGCCGCCTTGGCCACAGCGGCTGGTACTACTTCGATGAGGCGCGGATCAAACGGTTTGGGCAGGATATATTCCGGACCGAAGCGAAGGCTAGAAGCGCCATAGGCGCGCAACACGGATTCCGGCACCTCCTGACGTGCGAGTTCGGCCAATGCATGCACGGCCGCGATTTTCATCTCCTCGTTGAAGGTTGTCGCGCGCGCATCCAGTGCGCCGCGGAACAGAAACGGGAACCCCAGGACATTATTGACCTGATTGGGGTGATCCGAGCGTCCGGTAGCCATGATCAGATCCTTGCGCGTGGCCATGGCCACTTCATAGGCGATCTCGGGGTCCGGGTTCGCCATCGCGAACACGATGGGGCGCTCGGCCATGCTGGCCAACATTTCGGGGGAGACCACATTGCCCTGCGACAGGCCGACGAACACATCCGCGCCCCGCAAGGCCTCTGCCAAAGTGCGCTCCGGACGTTCGGTGGCGAAGTAGGCTTTGTGTTCCGGTAGTTCGTCTTCGCGTCCCTTGTGGATGACTCCCTTGCGATCGAGCAATAGGATGTTTTCGCGCGGTGCGCCAAGTTGTTCGATCAGACGCATGCAGGCATATCCGGCCGCGCCCGCGCCCAGGCAAACAATGCGCACTTGGTCGATGCGCTTGTCTTGCAACAACAATGCGTTGATCAGTCCCGCGGCCATGATGACCGCCGTCCCATGCTGATCGTCGTGCAGCACGGGAATGTTGACGCGTTTTTTCAGCTCCCGTTCGATCAGGAAGCATTCCGGGGCCCGGATGTCTTCCAGATTGATTCCGCCGAACGTGGGCTCCATGCGCGCGATGGTTTCCACAATGGCCATCGGATCCTGCTCATCCAGCTCGATGTCGAATACGTCGATGTCGGCAAAGCGCTTGAACAGGACGGCTTTGCCCTCCATCACCGGCTTGCCGGCAAGGGCGCCGATGTTGCCCAGTCCCAGTACGGCGGAACCATTGCTGATCACGGCCACAAGGTTGGCGCGCGAGGTGTATTCGTCCGCCAGTTCCGGGTTGGCCGCGATCTCCAGGCATGGCACGGCAACACCTGGCGTATAGGCCAGTGACAGGTCGCGCTGGGTCAGGCAGGGCTTGCTGGGTTGCACCGTGATCTTGCCCGGGGTGGGGCTGCGGTGGTACTCGAGCGCATCCTGTTTCATCATGTCCTTCGCCATGTCGATACTCCTGCCGGTTGCTTATGGCGGCCGCTTGTGAAACGATGGTCGCCATTCCTAGGTTGAATCAGCTTGATGCGCAGGCTATCCGAAATTGCCTTCGGGGTCATGGAGGGATCATGAAAATTGGCATCGCTGGGGCGGGGGCGGTTGGTTGTCATTATGCCGCCAAACTGTTGGCGGCGGGGGCCGACGTGCTCTTGCTGGCACGTGGCGCGCATTTGCGCGCGCTTTGCGATCATGGCTTGTTGCACGAATCCGACGGCCAATGCCGGCGTTTGGAGGTGGCGGCCAGTGACGACGTGACCATTCTGGATGGTTGTGATGTGATCCTGTTGGCCAGCAAGATGACCGATCTTGAAGGGATGCTTGCGGCCATGGGTGCGGCGCGGCTGAAGCCCGGCATGCTGGCGACGCTGCAGAATGGCGTGCGCGCGCCGGGCATGGTGGCCGAGGTTTTTCCAGGCGTGCCGGTACTCGCGGGTACCGCGTTCATCGGGGTGCGCCGGGTGGCGCCGGGCCATGTGCTGCACACGGCGGCTGGGGGCGTGCGGCTGGCGTGGTGGCGGCAAATGGGGGCAAGCGCCGAGCCGTTGCTTGATTGGCTAGAGCGGGCGGGCGTGCCGGCGCGCATGGAGCCGGATGCGGTGACCCTGCTCTGGCGCAAGATGCTATGGAACTGCGGGTTCAATGCGCTCACCGCGATCACCCGCCGCTACGCGAAAGATATGGCGGCGAATCCGGAGACACGGGAAATCGTCGAGGCCGCGATGCGTGAGGCGCTTGCCCTTGCGCGGCACGAAGGTGCCGGGGTTGATGAAGATGATATTCGCAAACATATCGAGGTGACCCTGCGCATGGGGCCAGTGAAGACGAGTATGTGGCAGGATGTCGAGATGGGCGCGCGTACCGAGATCGACGAGCTCAATGGCTATGTTGCCAAACGCGCCCAAACATTGGGACTTTCCGCGCCGGTGAATGCGATGCTGACCGCGCTGGTACACGCCCTGGCGAGTTGAGGATGTGTTGGCTATAATCAGCCAGCGATCCGTTGAGAGGGGAGGCATGATGGCGAGACAATGGTTTGCCGTGCGTGCGAAGGCACGTCGTGAACTGGAGGCGCTGCATCACTTTGAGCGTCAGGGCTTTGTTGCCTATCTGCCGCGTACGCTGGTCCGCACGACGCACGCGCGCAAGGTATGCTGGAAGCAGCGCCCGTTCTTTCCCGGTTATCTGTTTTTGCACTTGGCGCCGGAGGAGCGGCGTTGGACCACGATTCGTAGCACGATCGGCGCGATCGGAGCCGTGCATTTCGGACATCACTATCCGCCTCTGCCCGATACGTTTATCGAGATGCTCAAGGCGCGCGAGGATGAACAGGGGGTGATTGTGGCCGACCGCACACCTGATGCGGTGTTTAAGGCGGGCGAACGCGTGCGCGTCCTGAATGGGCCGATGGCGGGGCTGGAAGGCGTGTTTGTGGCCATGCGTGGCGAAGAGCGAGTGCTGATCATGCTCGATTGGCTGCAGCGCAAGGTGCGGGCCGAACTCGCACTGAACGAGGTTATCGCCGCGGCTTGATGGCCTCGATATAAGCGGACACCACATAGTCTTCGACTCCGCGTCCCGGCGCCCAGTCTCGAATGAATGCGCGGGATTCGTCTTTTGGCTGAATCCGGATGTCCTGGAAACCGGCTTCCTGCATGAATTGTTCCAGCTCGTCGATCAATGAGGCGCCGGCCATGCAGCCGGCGAGAAGCTGTTGATCCTGCTTCATGTCTGGCGGCATTTCCGCCGTGGCCACCACGTCGGCAATGGCCAAGCGGCCGCCCGGCTTCAGCACTCGATACGCCTCGCGAAACACCTGTGGTTTGTCCGGCGAGAGGTTGATCACACAGTTGGAAATCACGATGTCGGCTGTGTTGTCGGCGACGGGCAGGTGCTCGATTTCCCCCAGCCGGAATTCGACGTTCGTAAAGTGTCCCTTTTCGGCGTTGGCGCGCGCCTTGGAAATCATTTCCGGCGTCATGTCCACGCCGATGACATGACCTGTATGGCCCACCTCAATGGCGGCGAGGAAGGCATCAAAGCCGCCGCCGCTGCCGAGGTCGATCACCGTTTCGCCTGGCGCAAGGCTTGCGATGGCGCGCGGGTTGCCGCAACCAAGACCCATATCCGCGCCTGCCGGCACACTGTCCAGGTCGTCGGCGCTGTAGCCCAGGCGGGTGGAGATCAAGCGGTTGATTGCGGCATCGTCGGATACACCGCAGCAGCCTGCGGCCTCGCCGCAGCATTGTTGCTGATCGCTTGCGCGTGCCACCTGCGCGTAGCTGTCGCGGACATGTCGTCGGATGCGGTCTTGGTTCATGCTCATGGATGATCCTCCTGTGTTGCTTCGATTTCAGCTAGCCAATGCGCCCGAACAGCTGGAGCCCTGGCCTGCGGTGCAGCCATAGCAGTGTTCCAGCACCCGTATAGGGCGTCCGGCAAGGTCTTCCTCGAGTAGGTCCCTTAGATGCAGTTCGGCACCATGCCTGCCGCGCAGGCGCAGGTTGAGCATCTGGTTGAAATCGCAGTCATATAAATATCCCTGCCAATCCACGCTGATCAGCTTGCGGCACATCACATGTCGCAGGTTGTCGCTGCAAAAGTTGTCTTTCAGCAAGCGCAGGTATGTTTCAAAGGTGCCTTGGGAAACGAGCATGCTGCCAAAGCGGTTGATGGGCATGTTGGTCAGCGCGATCAAGCGGGTAAAGCGGATGCCAAAACGCCTGCCCAGTTCTCGCTTGTAGTCATGTTCCAGGGTTTGCTGGTCCGGCGGCAGCCTTGGTTCCAACGGATTGTACACGAGGGACAGAGGAAGCCTTGCGTCGTCACCGCCATAGCCCAGGCGATTGAGTAGGCGTAACGCTTCGATGCTTTGCGCAAAAACACCCTTGCCACGCTGTCGATCGACGTTTTCTTGCAAGTAGCAAGGCAATGAGGCAATGACTTCCACTTCTTGCTCAGCCAGAAATTCGGCCAGCCACTCAAAGCCGGGCTCCAGCAGGATGGTGAGATTGCAGCGGTCGATCACATGCACGCCCAGCGCGCGCGCACTGCTTACAAGGAGGCGAAATTGCGGGTTCATCTCCGGCGCGCCTCCGGTCAAGTCAAGAGTGCTGATTTCCCGCGCTTTCAGTACGTCGGGGATCAGGCGCGCTGTTTGCTCATCCATGATTTCCGTTCGCTTGGGGCCGGCGTTGACGTGGCAGTGCACGCATCGCTGGTTGCACAGATAGCCAAGATTGACTTGCAGCGTCTGCAAGGAATCGCGTGTCAATGCAGGGAAATCGGTGTTTTTCAGTCTGGATAGCATATCATGCATGGGTGATACTCCTTGTCAGCAATGCCGCTTGGTCGCTGCCACCCGCAGATCCTTACAGCTTCACGGCAAACTTGCACCAAGCCCGCGCAGTCGTAAACTCCAGCTCTGCGCAAAGGCAGGCGTGGGAATTGCGATTCAGCGGAGGGATGCATGAAGGCAGAACAGTTGTTGCAGGCCGTTGCCGAAGGCAGGGCCGTGCATGGCGAGGATCTGAGCGGTCAGGACTTAAGTGGCGCGGATTTGCGAGGTGCGGATCTGAGTGGATGCAATTTCTCTGGGTGCAATCTACGCGATGCGAAGCTTGCCGACGCCAATCTCTCCGGCTGCAATTTCAGCAAGGCCGATCTACGCGGCGCAGATTTGATGCGTGCCAACTTGAGCAACGCTGACCTGACCGATGCAAAGCTGCGTCGGGCCAATCTTACCGCTTCGATCCGCATCGGCGCGAAGATCAAGAAGTGGGGGCTGAAGGGCGCTTATATCGCCGGACCGACGGCCTACGTTGAATGAGTAAGGTCAGCACATTGCCGGGAGCCTTCCCGCTTGGGGAGGATCGTGAGTTTCTGTCGGAAAGCGAGTGGGTGATTTTGAAACTGTTGTGCCGCCCTGTGGCTACTTTGGCCGAGGCCGATGCGAGTGAGTTGTCTGCAGCCACAGGTGGGCAAATCACCCCCGAACGCTGCGACGAACTGATTCGCATCGTCCGCATCCAAAGGCTTGCTGGGCTCGGCAGTTGGGCGGCGCGCCTGTTGGCCGAGGCCGGGTTTGACGATGAGCAATTGCTGAGTTGCGAGATGGGTGAGGTCGTCGCTAGGGTGAACGCGTCCCTTGGCTATCCGGTTTTCAATGCGGCCACCGAGCGAGCGTTGGTCGATTTGCAGCGCCAGTGGCGCATGGCCAAGGGTATGGAGCAGCCATGAGCGAACGCATTCTGGTGACCGGCGGTGCCGGCTTTATTGGCGCGAATCTGGCCAAAGCCTTGGTGCAGCGGCCGGGAACGGAAGTGGTGGTCATCGATGATTTTTCCTCCGGTGATTGGCATAATCTGATTGATATTGATTGTGAATTGCGCGCTGTCGATTGTGCTGACTCGCGCTTGCTGGAGGAGATTGCGGACGGCGCATTCACCGCGATTTTCCATCAGGCGGCCATCACCGATACAACCGTGTTGGACCAGCGGCGCATGATCGAGGTGAATACCAACGCGTTTGCCGCCTTGCTGGCGGCCAGTGCGCGCGCCGGAACGCGTGTGGTCTATGCTTCATCCGCCGGCGTCTATGGCAATTCGCCGGCGCCGAACCGCGTGGGCTACGGAGAGATTCCTGAGAATGTGTATGGCTTCTCGAAGCTGGCCATGGATCGCGTGGCTGCGCGCTGGTATGAACGGCATCCGGCGCCGATCATCGGCATGCGCTATTTCAATGTTTATGGGCCTGGCGAACGGCACAAGCAGTGCAAGGATGGCAATAAGACATCGTCTATGATGCTGCAGCTTTACGAGCAGGTGCGTGAGGGGCGTCGGCCGAGGCTATTCAAATACGGCGAGCAGAAGCGCGATTTCGTTTATATCCGGGATGTGGTGGACGCGAATTTGGCTGCGCTTGAAGCGCCACGCTCCGGCGTGTGTAATATAGGAACCGGTCGTGCCCGGACCTTCAATGAAGTGGTGTCGAATCTGGGGCGGGTGCTTGGGGTTGAGCTGGATATCGAATATTTCGACAATCCGTACCCCTTTTATCAGAATCACACCGAGGCGGATTTGAGCGAAACGGAGCAATTGCTCGCCTGGCGTCCGGCATGGTCGCTGGAGGATGGCATGGCGGACTATCTTCGTCACCTGACGCAGGGCGAGGATCGGCCGATTGGGGGAAGCGCATGAGACGCTGGAGGTTGTTGATCCCGTCGCTGGCGTTATCCGCTTGCATGACTATGCCCATCCATCAGGGCAATGTGCTCGATGAGGACAAAGTCCGCCAGATTCATGTTGGGGAGAGCCGCTTCGAAGTGGAATCCTTGCTTGGCGAGCCGATTTTGGAGGATGCATTGCATCCGAATACGGCAAGCTATGTCGAAGATTTTGAGGACCCTGCAACAGGC
>RFFT01000094.1 GCA_003696795.1 Zetaproteobacteria bacterium
CATACCCCAAGGCTTCGAGTAGCCATACCTGATAGGCCGAATTGGTCAGGTGATCGTCGCCGCGCAAAACGTGGGTGATGCCATCCAACGCATCATCGATCGCATTCGGCAGCAAAAACGTGAAACTCCCATCGGAGCGCTTGACCACGGGATCATCCAGGTCGCGCCTTGCAAAACGAACTTCACCGCGCAGCAAATCGGGCACGATGACCGACCCCTCCTCCCCATGCACACGCAAACGCCAGACAAAAGCCTCCCGTTCCGCTCTGCCTGCCGCAACATCGGCTGCCAATCGGCGACAGCGCCCCGCGTACCGCGGCGGCAACCCGCGTGCACGCGCCAGCTTACGATCCAGCGCCAACTGTTGCTCGGTACAGAAACAGCGATACGCCAGCCCCCGCTCGGCCAGCGCAGCCAACGCCCGTTCGTGCTGCGCCGCATGCGCGGATTGAAACAACGCCTCGCCATCCCAGTTCAATCCCAGCCACCGCAGATCCTCGACAATGGCTTCAACAAACCGCTTTTCACAACGCTCGGCATCGGTATCCTCGAAACGCAGCAGAAAGCGGCCGCCATGCTTGCGCGCAAACAACCAGTTCAGGAGTGCTGTCCGAAGGTTCCCAAGATGCAAATATCCGGTCGGTGAAGGCGCAAAGCGCGTCACAACCTGCGCCGTCAAGGCCGCTTCCCCGCCGGAGTTTGCGCCGACTCCGGCATGATTAGCACATACTCATCCGGATGCACATAACCCAATTCTCGATGCACAAGCTCCTCCAGCGCCTTCGGATCATGACGCAAGCGCAATATTTCCTGCGCCAGACGCTTGCGTTCAGTGTGTAATCGCGCCAACTGCCGCTTCAACTCGGCCACCCGCCCGACTTCCGCGCGATACACGCGATAGCCATGATCGGAGAACACAAGACTCCATCCCATATAGACAATGCTTGCGACAAGCAGCAGGCCGATGAGCCAGCGAGGCATGAATGGATCAGGCCTATTCAGCCAGCCAGCTTGAACGCATCACGCCCGGCATAGCGCGCCCGATCCCCCAGAGCCTCCTCAATGCGCAGCAACTGATTGTATTTGGCCATGCGGTCGGAACGCGATGCGGAACCGGACTTGATCTGACCCGTTCCCAATGCCACGGCAAGATCCGCAATCGTGGCATCCTCGGTCTCACCCGAGCGGTGGCTCATCATGCACCGGTAGCCGGCCACATGGGCCATGTGCACCGCGTCGATCGTCTCCGACAACGTACCGATCTGATTCACCTTCACCAGCAACGCATTGGCAATGCCGCGCTCGATCCCCTCGGCCAATATCTCCGGATTGGTCACGAACAGGTCGTCACCGACGAGCTGCACCCGTTCGCCAAGCGTTTCGGTCAACAGCTTCCAACCGTCCCAGTCGTTCTCATCGAGGCCGTCTTCGACGGAAATAATCGGATACTGACGACACAGCGCATCGATCAGCGCCACCATGCCTTCCGCGTCAAGCGTGCGGTTGCCCTCACCGGCCAGCACATAATGACCGTCGCGGTAAAACTCGGAGGCGGCCATATCCGACGCGATCGCGACATCGTCGCCCGGCTTCAACCCAGCGCGCTCGACGGCCTCGAGAATCACTGTAATGCCTTCCTCGTTAGAGCGGAGGTTGGGCGCAAAACCGCCCTCGTCGCCCACAGCCGTGACATGGCCACCTGCCTTCAGCACCGACTTCAAGGCGTGAAACACCTCCGCGCCCATATCCAGCGCTTCGGCAAAGCTCGCCGCCCCCACCGGCGCGATCATGTATTCCTGGAAATCAATGCTGTTGTCCGCGTGCGAGCCACCGTTGATCACATTCATGCACGGCACAGGCAACACATGCGCATCCTCCCCGCCCAGATAGCGGAACAGCGGCTCACCCTGTTCGGCGGCTTGGGCCTTGGCCACAGCCATCGACACACCCAAAATCGCATTCGCGCCCAGTCGCCCCTTGTTCGGCGTGCCATCCAGCTCGATCAGCTTTTCATCCAACGCCCGCTGATCGGCCGCGTCCATGCCCTTGACGGCCGCGGCAATCGTTTCGTTCACATGTCCCACGGCCCTGCGCACGCCCTTGCCTCCCAAGCGCGCACCGCCGTCGCGCAGCTCGACCGCCTCGCGCGAGCCTGTTGAGGCACCACTCGGCACAGCAGCGCGCCCCAGTGCGCCCGATGCAAGTCGAACATCTACTTCCACGGTTGGATTGCCACGCGAATCGAAAATCTCACGTCCATGTACGCTTACAATTTCACTCACTTTCTTCTCCCGGTCGGCCCCATTGCCGACATATCATTCTTTTCATTTGACCGATTAGAAAAACAAGGCCGCAAAGGTACGCAAAAGCCCATCTTTCGTCCATGCAAGATGGCTCAGATGCCCTTCACCACCTGGTCGATACGCTTGACCGTCGCAAGCAGCCCAGGCAGTTCGGCGAGCGCCAGCGAGTTCGGTCCATCGGAAAGCGCGCGATCCGGTTCCGGATGCACTTCCATGAACAGCGCCGCCACCCCGGTGGCCACCGCCGCGCGCGCCAGACCCGGCACAAACTCGCGATTGCCACCGGTCGCACCGCCCAGCCCCCCAGGTTGCTGCACCGAATGCGTGGCGTCATAGACAACCGGTGCGCCAAACGCGCGCATCACCATGAGCGAGCGCATGTCTGAGACCAGATTGTTGTAACCAAAGCTTGTCCCCCGCTCACACAACATAATCTGCG
>RFFT01000095.1 GCA_003696795.1 Zetaproteobacteria bacterium
GGATTATACGAATGCCAACGGCAATGGAGCATCAGCCGGAACAGATTTGACCGTACTGAATTTCGATATCAAGTCGGTCAATGACCCAAGGCATATCTGGGGTACGCTTGATCCTGTCAAGGTTGTCCGCGATGGACTCGGCAATGTCGCAATCAGCGTCCCTGCCAATGCAACGCTGACCTACACTGGCATCGACAGCCAGAACCTGAAACTAAGTGGGACCGCGACGAATCTGGCAAACAACATCATCACAACAAATGGAAACCGAATCAGCATCGATGCCAATGCCTTGCTGAATACCATTCAGAATAAGGTCAAAAATGCCAATCCGCAGAATGTCCAACTGAATGTGTTGCAAACAGCTGGCACCTTCACCTTTGACTTCTCGGTAGGTGTTAACGTCGGTTATGAAAAGGCTGCAGGTGGCGGTATCAAGCAGTTGTTCCCACTTACGGCCACTGGCGGACGCGGTATTACCGGCACAATCACCACATTATAAAAACAACGAACGGAATCAGGCGGGGATCTCCATCCCCGCCTTTTTTTTGCAGGGGAGGATGACTCGTGATCAAACTTGGCACACGTGGATTCTGGCAGGCCATACTGCTTTTCGCTTGTCTGCTCTTGCCCTATGCGGGTGTTGCTGCAGAAATGGGTAGGCCGATCATTTCTACCCTAAAGGAAGGACAAGGCGCGCTTTATCTGCAAGGGAATTATATGTCCTCCGCGCTGGACTTGCTCAATTATGCGGCGAAAACGCCAGGATCTGCCCACCTCGATCATTTTACCCGCATGCGCCTTGGCACACGTATTGCAGTGGATAAAAATGTGAACCTAGGCTATGAGGCGAGCTGGATCGATCAGCTAGCCATTCGCAGTACCGAGCCAGTTCGCGTACCTACGACCATCTTCGGCCAGAAAGTCGTCGCTCAATATATCATGCCCATTACCCCCTCAACTCAGGCATCTGTGGAAACAGGCTATATCGCGCACAAAACCCGTTCTCAATCGGTGTATCGAATGGATGTCAACGGCGTGCGCTTATCCATGGCCAACGGCCAACCGCTGTTCACCGCCTCGGCCTATGACAAGGGTTGGTTTCTCGCTGTGCGTGGCCGCTGGGCACCGCATCGCGACTGGAGCATCCATGCCGGCGGCGAGCTTCGACGCTATACTGTTGCTTCCTCCATGCGTGCCGGACACACGCTGATCAACAGCATCCTGCAAGCGCAAGCGCCACAGCAAACGCCTTGGCACGAGTACCATGCTTGGCTGCAAACGAGCGTGGATTGGCGTATCACGCAATCGTGTCAGCTCGCGCTTGATTACGGACATGTGCACATCAAACGCAATGGCTATATCGCAGCGCCCGGCAAACGCGACCTGAACGACGCGGACCGCGTCGATGGATACCTTATCTGGTCATGGAAACATGGCTTGGCTTTTCACGTTCATGGCAGAGCGCAGACTCACTTCCTGCTCGGCGAGCTACCTCTGCTTTACAATACACGCAGCAATCACAAGTTCACACAGCCCTTCGGCTTCATTTCGGCAGGGGTATCGTGGCGATTTTAGAACTTTTCGCCAATCAACGTCCTGACCAGCGGTAGCGAGGAGCGTCCAGCGTTCCATCCAATACCAGGTCGCCGGACGGGATGATGTCAGCCAATTTTCCGCTTGATACGACTGAAAGCCGCCCGCGCAACTGCCCGCTGTCTGCGACTTCACCCTGGCCCGATACACGCAACGCAGTCCCACCCCGCAATGACCACCGCCATACATGTTCCATGCGATCGATGTGTCCGTGAAAGGTGCCCAGCAAATATTCATCACCCGCCAGATGCACCCCCGCGTTTGTCCACTCTACCTCTAGGCTCCCGGCATCAGGTCTGCCTGTCGAGGATGCCAAGGACAATGCTCCACGCACGCCGAACGTTCCTTCCATCGCCACGGGCAAAGGAAGCGTTAGCCAATGGGAAACACGATCGGCCGATAGTTCCAACACGAGCTTGCGCAACCGCACCTCATTGGCCGCCCGGGACGCCAGCATCGAAAGTCTTCCATCTTCGCCCTCAGCCGCAACCGCCAGTGCAAGTTCGCCATGCAACAAGGATGCAAACGCGGGAGTGATGACAACGCGATGCAACGCAATTGCCCGCCGCATCCGTTCGACCTCAATCCGCGTATCCCGACACTGAACCCCTATCCCATGCCAGGCCCATGTCCCACCGATTAGATGCACGCCTTGGCGGGAAAGTGCATGACGCACCGCCTGATCCAGCGCACGCAGCGGCTCTACGTGCCAGGCAAAGGACACTACGGTCATGGCAACAAACAACAGACCCAGGGTGCGCGGGCTAAGGCGCCTCGTATCTTTCATTTCCTCAACGGACATCGACATGCAACTGCATCCTGCGCCCACCGCGGCGGATTTCGACATCGTAGGCGCTCGCTTTACGCAAGGTTTGATACAACTGCATCGCCTCTTGCGGAGTGTGCGCCATCTTGCCATTCACACTGAGCAAGACATCACCGTTTTTAAAACCAAAGCGCTCAAATACGGATGACGGCTTGATATCCATCAGAACAAATCCATCGAACCGACCATCCGCATAGTGCGGAACCGCGCGCACCTGGCTGAGCAGCTCGGGCAAATGCTGCAATTGCGAATCCAGAAACTGGCGACGCACCGCCACCTTAGCCCCGCGCTCGGCAAACGCTGCGTGCGGCAGCGCAAGCTCCTTGCTTTTTTCCATCGCAATGGTCTCGCGCGTTCCGTTGCGTTCGATCACGATCGAGTCGCGATGCACCTCGACAAGGACAATTCCTGGGCGAATCGTCTCGCCCACCCGGAACAACTGCTGGCCGGCGGCTGGCGCAAGAACAAGCAGCGCCATCGAGTCCTTACCGGCGACAACCGTACCCAACAAACGCATATTGAGGGCTTGCACTTGCGCCAGACTGGGCTTTGGCGCAGGCGGGCGCTCCGATCTCGTTCCAAACAAGTGCGCAAGCTCATTCACCGATGGCAACGCAGTGCGCAAACGCTCCGGACCGGGCATCCGCTCGAGCGAGGCTGAGGGGAGCAGTCCCGCCAGCAGCGCACCGCACCACCAACCGCCGAGCAGCACAATCGACAGCTCGACCATGGCGGGCAATCGCGCAATCCAGCGCATTCAGCGGCGACGTTTCCGGCTGCGCGCGATCGCCTGCCGCCTGCGCCAAGCCGCAATCTCGGCATGATTGCCGGATAGCAACACCTCGGGCACGCGCTTCCCTTCAAATACCTCCGGACGGGTATAATGCGGCCAGTCCAGAATGCCGTCCTCGGTGAAGGAATCGAGCACCGCCGATTCGGGTGAGCCGAGCACGCCGGGCAACAAACGAATTACACTGTCCAGCACACACAGCGCAGCCGGCTCGCCGCCGGAGAGCACGTAATCACCCAGCGAAAGCTGCTCGTCTACATAATCGCAAATCCGCTCGTCAAAGCCCTCGTAGCGCCCGCACAACAGCGTCAGATGACCAACCTCGACATACTCCAGCGCTTTTGCCTGGCTAAACCGCGTGCCGGAAGGTGTCAGCATCACCACCCTCGTTGCCGGATCACGATGACGCGCCGCGCGAATGGCCGCTACGACCGGCTCGGGCTTTAGCACCATCCCGGGACCTCCCCCATACGGGGTATCATCCACCTTGCGATGCTTGTCTTGGGCAAAATCCCGCAAATGCAGACAATCCACGCGCACAAGCCCCGCGCGAATCGCGCGGGCCGGAATCGAACAGGAAAGCGGAGAATCGAAAAATCCTGGAAATAGGGTGATCAGTTGGGCGTGAAACATGCGTCCATCCCTTCCGGCAAAGCGACGGTGATTTGCGCCGTCTTCAAGTCGACATCGCGAATGATCTGGCTGGTGAACGGGATCATCCATTCGCCCTCACGTACGCTATGCGCATCCCCTCGTACGATCAGAATATCCTGCGCACCATAGTCCGTCAGCGCAACTACCCGTCCAATCGGACCAAGTTCCACATCCACGACCGCGCAACCTACCAGATCCTGCCAGAGATACTCGTCCTCGCCGACCGGGACTTGCGTGCGCTGAATAAAGATGAGCTGGCCGCGCAGGGCTTCCGCCGCTTCGATATGCGCAACACCTTCCAGTTGCGCCAAGATGCGCTTCCCATGCGCCCAGCATCGGCATACGCGCACAGGCTTCGCCGCCATCGCATGCGCACCAACCCACCAACGCGAATACCCGGCAATGCCGATGGCAGGCCGGGTATCGGAATGAATCTGGATCGTACCGTTCAGCCCGTGAACACCGATAATACGGCCGAGCTGAAGCAAGGAGTCAGGCAGCGTCCGCGCTCGCTTCGTTTTCAGCCCTGCGCAACAAGCTGGCCACCCGCGGGCTCGCCTTCGCCCCGAGACCCAGCCAGTGTTGCACACGCTCCCGATCTACCTTGATCACCTCGGGATTGGTGCAGGGATCAAAATAGCCGAGCTTTTCAATAAACGCGCCGTCACGGCGCTTGCGCGAATCGAGCACGACAATGGAATAGAAAGGACGCTTCTTGCGGCCGCCTCGCTGCAGGCGAATCACGGTTGCCATATATACTACCTCCGAAAATTCAGGGCGCGCACTATAAAGCCGGAACGGTGCCGGAGCAAGCGGCTATCGCGCACCCGGCATCCCACCAAAACGCCCGGCCAACTGGGCCAGCATACGGCGCCCCTTGGCACCTTTCATCTTCTTCATCATCTTCTGCATCTGGGCAAACTGCTTGAGCATCTGATTCAGCTCTTGCACGCTAGTTCCGGAACCAGCGGCAATGCGCCGCTTACGACTCCCGTTTATGATCTTCGGGTACCTGCGCTCCTTGGGAGTCATCGAATAAATCATTGCCTGCATACGCTTGATCGGCTTGTCATCAAGCTGGGCAAGCGCGTCCTTGGGCAACTTCATTCCCGGCAACATCTTCAGCATGCCGGCCATGCCCCCCATATTCTGCATCTGCCCCAGTTGTTCGGCGAAATCCATCAGGTCGAATTCACCCTTTTTGAGCTTGCGGGCAGCACGCTCGGCCTTTTCACGGTCCACGGTGGCCTGGATTTTCTCCACCAGCCCCACCACATCGCCTTGGCCGAGAATGCGCCCGGCGAAACGTCCGGGATCGAATGCCTCGAACGCGCCGATCTTCTCGCCGGTGCCGACATAACGAATCACCACGCCGGTGCTGCGCGCGACCGACAGCGCCGCACCGCCGCGCACATCGGCGTCCGTCTTGGTCAGAATACAGCCGGTCAACGACAGCGCGGCATGAAACTGCTCGGCAATAGTCAACGCGGTTTGGCCGGTCATCGAATCGAGCACCAATAACCGCTCACTTGGCTCGACGCGAGCCGCCACCGCGCGAATCTCGGCCATCAATGCCTCATCCACCACCTGACGGCCAGCGGTATCGAGAATCAATATGTGATGCCCTTGCGTACGCGCCTGATCGAGCGCCGAGACCGCCATGGCCTCAGCCGTTTCGCCTTCACCCACGATATAGGGCACACCAACCTGACCGGCGAGGATCTGCAATTGCTCGCGTGCCGCCGGCCGCGTGGCGTCGACACTGGTCAACGCGACCTTGCGCCCCTGCGTGCGCAAAAGGCGGGCAAGTTTACCCGCCGTCGTGGTCTTGCCCGCGCCTTGCAAACCGCACAACAGCACCACCGAGGGAATACGCGATACATCCAGGTCCCGTCGTTGTCCGCCCAGCACCTCGGTCAGCAAATCATGCAGGATTTTGATGATCACCTGACCTGGCTGCAGACTCTTGGCCACTTCCGCGCCCAAAGCGCGCCTGCGAGCCTCGTCTATCAAAAAGCGCACCACCGGCAGCGCAACATCGGCCTCCAGCAAAGCCAGACGCATCTCCCTCAGCGTCGCATCCAGGTCCTTCTCTGAAACGCGGGCGGTGCCGCGCAGACGCTCGGCAATACCGCCCAGCTTTTCACTGAGCGCAGCAAACATCAGCCTGCCTTTCCTCCCGCATCCGGCTTGACGATATCCAGCAACTCAACCTCAAAGATCAGGGTTTTGTTCGGGCCGATCCTGTTGCCTGCGCCTTGCTCGCCATAGGCAAGATTTGCCGGTAGATAGAATTTGTACTTCGACCCCACCGGCATCAGCTGCAACCCTTCGGTCCAGCCCTTGATCACGCCATTGAGCGGAAATACCGCCGGCTGCCCACGGCTGTAGGAAGAGTCGAACTCCGTGCCGTCGATAAACGTGCCTCGATAATGCACCTTCACCCGATCCGTGGGCTTGGGCTTGGGGCCATCGCCCTGCTTGAGCACCTCATATTGCAACCCGCTGGCCGTCACATGCACGCCCTTGCGCTTCGCATTCTCAGCCAGGAACTTCTCGCCTTCCGCCTTGTTCTTTTCACCTGCGGCCTTGCGCTCCGCGGCCTTCTTTTCAGCCCGCTTCTTGAAGAAGGCCTGCTGCACCTTGACCGCCTCTTCTTGGCTCAGTTTCGGCTTGTTGCCATTCAGCTGATCGCGAATACCGGCCACCAACGCGTCCTGATCGACATCATTGCCGAGCCCCGCCACCGAGCGACCGATATCCAGCCCAACCGCATAACTGAACTTCGCATTCTCATTGTCCAACGCCACACCTGCGCTGCTTTCTTTGCCCGCATCCTTGCCGCCGCCACAACCAGCAAGCAATGCCGTCGCGGCAAGCGCAATCCATATCTTTTTCATATCAACTCCCATAAAGATTATTCCCATTCGATCGTGGCCGGCGGCTTGCCGGACACATCGTACACAACGCGATTGATGCCATGCACCTCATTGATGATGCGATTGGACACCTTGGCCAACAGCCCATGCGGAAGCTCCGCCCAATGCGCGGTCATGAAGTCTTCCGTTTGCACGGCCCGGAGCGCGACCACCCATTCATAGGTTCGACCATCGCCCATCACACCCACACTTTTCACCGGCAGAAACACGACGAACGCCTGGCTTGTTTTATCATACCAGCCGGCGGCGCGCAACTCCTCGATAAAAATCGCGTCGGCCTGACGCAACAGATCGGCGTACTCGCGGCGCACCTCGCCCAGGATACGCACCCCAAGCCCAGGCCCGGGAAACGGGTGGCGATACACCATTTCCTTCGGCAACCCCAAAGCCACCCCCAGCTTGCGCACCTCGTCCTTGAACAGGTCGCGCAGCGGCTCGAGCAACTTCAGGTGCAATGTCTCCGGCAAGCCGCCCACATTGTGATGGCTCTTGATTGTCTGTGCCTTGTTAGTCTTCGCTCCCGCCGATTCGATTACATCGGGATAGATCGTGCCTTGCGCCAACCATTTCGCATTGGGCAATTTTTTTGCCTCGTCCTGGAATACATGCACAAACTCACGGCCGATGATCTTACGCTTGGCCTCGGGATCGCTGACCCCGGCCAATGCGCGCATGAACCGCTCACTGGCATCCACATGATCCACCCGCACGCCGAGATGATCGGCAAAGGTGGCCATGACCTGTTCGGCCTCGTTGAGCCGCAGCAGACCGTTATCGACAAAGATACAGGTCAACTGATCGCCAATCGCGCGATGCAGCAAGGCCGCAGCGACCGACGAATCTACACCGCCGGACAGTCCCAGAATCACCTCTTCATCGCCCACTTGGGCACGAATCCGTGCCACTGCCTCCTCGATATAGTTCGGCATATTCCATTGCCGGGCACAGCCACAGATATCATGCACGAAACGCGACAATATCGCCTTACCCTGGCGGGTATGCGTCACCTCAGGATGAAACTGGAGCCCATAAAAGCGCCGTGTTTCGTCTGCCATACCCGCGATTGGCGTCGCGTCATTGGCGCAGATGACATGGAATCCCTCTGGCAAGATGGAGACCTTGTCACCATGACTCATCCACACATCGAGCCAGCCACCGGTGCGATCCTCGATCCCGCGCAGCAGCGCACTGTTGCCGCTGGTCATCACCTCGGCATGCCCAAACTCACGCACCGCGCCAGCCTCGACTCGCCCGCCCAACTGTCGCGCCATGGTCTGCATACCATAGCAGATGCCCAGTACCGGCACGCCCAATTCGAAAACCACGGCGGGCGCGCGCGGCGACTCATCCTCGACCGCCGAATTCGGCCCTCCTGAAAGAATGATGCCCTTGGGCGCAAAGGCGCGGATCGCCTGCTCATCCATATCCCAAGGATGCAACTCGCAGTATACCTCAGCCTCGCGCACGCGGCGCGCAATCAGCTGCGTGTATTGAGAACCGAAATCAAGGATAAGAATGCGCTCGCTGATGCTCATTTAGGCATCCAACCGGTAATTCGGCGCTTCCTTGGTAATTGTAACATCATGCACGTGCGACTCACGCAGGCCGGCGCCTGTGATGCGCACAAATTTCGCCCGCCGATGCATCTCCTCGATCGTTGCCGCTCCAATATAGCCCATCGCCGCACGCAGACCGCCGACCAACTGATACAGAATATCGGTCAATGCCCCCTTGTAGGCCACGCGGCCCTCAATGCCTTCCGGCACAAGCTTCATCGCTTCATCGACATCACCTTGGAAATAGCGGTCCTTGCTACCCTGCTGCATCGCACCGATGGAGCCCATACCACGGTATGCCTTATAAGTCCGGCCTTGGTAAAGAATCTTCTCGCCCGGCGCCTCTTCGGTACCGGCAAACATCGAACCGAACATACAGGTCGAGGCGCCGGCGGCCATGGCCTTGGCAAAGTCGCCGGAAAACTTGATGCCGCCATCGGCGATCACCGGCACTCCGAGTTTCTTGGCCTCTGCCGCACACTGCATGATCGCGGTCAACTGCGGCACACCCACCCCCGCCACCATGCGCGTCGTACAGATCGAACCCGGACCAATGCCAACCTTCACCGCATCCGCTCCGGCATCCACGAGATCGCGCACGGCTTCCGGTGTGGCAATATTGCCACCGATCACCTGCATGCGATCGCCATATTGACGTTTGATCTCCCGTACCTGATTGAGCACGCCATGGGAATGGCCATGGGCCGTATCAACGACAACGGCATCGACACCGGCCTCAAGCAATGCCTCGAAACGAGCCAACTCCTTGTCCCCGACCCCAATGGCCGCGGCCACCAGCAACCGTCCCAGATCATCGCGCACCGCATGCGGGAAAGCGGTGGCTTTCTCGATGTCCCGCACCGTGACCATACCCTGCAAGCGACCTTGATCATCGATCACCGGCAGCTTCTCGATCCGATGTTCGCGGAACAGGTCTTTGCACGTTTCCAGATCCGTGCCTTGGCGTACGGTGACCAAGCGCGCAAGCGGGGTCATCATTTCAGCCACCGTCTTCCTCGGATCCCGCTCGAAACGCATATCACGGTTGGTTACGATTCCGCAGAGGCGGCCATCCCCATCCAGCACGGGAAAGCCCGAAAAACCATGCTCGCGCGCCATGCGCTGTACCGTTTCCAGCGTATCCGATGGCGAAACCGTCAATGGTTCCTGTACGACACCGGCCTCATAGCGCTTGACCTTGCGCACCTCCGCCGCCTGGGCTTCTGGAGACAAATTCTTGTGAATAACCCCAATACCGCCTTCCTGTGCCAACGCAATGGCCGTGCCCGACTCGGTCACCGTATCCATCGCGGCGGACACCACCGGGATGTTCAGCCGAATCCCACGCGTAAGCTGCGCCGAAGTATCCACCATACGCGGCACGACCGCGCTCTCTTGCGGCACCAACAACACATCGTCAAAGGTAAGGCCTTCTTGAAGGGTCATGAGCAACCTCCTGAAAGACCGCGCATGATACGCGCAAGGCGGCAAGCATCCAAGCATGGGAAATCAGCGCCCGGAAAGAAAACGCAGACGCTGAAACAACGGCTCGGGCATGTTGCGCACCACGAGCATAACCCAGCGCCAGAATCCGGGAACGTAATGCACGCCGCCCCGGCCCTGCATATGGTGCACAATCAACCTTGCCGCGCTCCGCGCATCAATGAAGGAAAAGTCCTTTTTGTGGGTCGCCGTCATCGGCGTATCCACCGGCCCCATCTTGATCGTGTGGATGCGCACGCCACGCTTCCACAAGCGGGAACGCGCACCCTGAAGATACAGGCTCAACGCCCCTTTGGCCGCACCATAAGTGTAATTGCGTGGCCGCCCTCGGTCGCCGGCAACCGAGGTAATGGCGGTGAGCGCCCCCTTGCCCTGCGTCTCCAATTGATTCAGAAGCGGAATCAACAATGCCACCACGCTGCTGAAATTGATTCGAATCATCGCATCCGCCTCGCGATAATCCCGCTCGCTGGCCAGTTGGTCGCCAAGGTACCCGTAGGCGATCAGCACATGGTCGATGGTCGGCATCGCCCGGCGTACCGCGCATAGCATCCCGTCATGGTTGGTGGGATCCGACAGATCACAGCAATAATGACCGACGGGGGCTAGCTCATCCACCAAGCAGGCCAGTCGCTCGGCATTGCGTGCAACAAGAAACAGGCGTGCGCCGCGCTGCTTGAGCAGGCGTGCAACCTCGCCCGCGACCTTCGATGTCGCACCAAGAATCAGCACATTGGCCATACCGTGCCCTCCAACCCGCAACTCTGAGACAAAGCCTGCCTCGCTCGGGGTTGTATTTCATCCCTCTTGCGCGCAAGTCTTGGGCCTGAAAAATGCATCCGAAGGGGTTGAATATGCTGATCGTGATTTCTCCTGCCAAGAAGCTGGATACCGAAACACCCGCGCCAACCCGAGAATACAGCCAGCCCGCCTTGCTGCAATATAGTCAGCAACTCGTCGACATCCTGCGCGAGATGGACAGCTTTGCACTGGCTGAACTGATGAAACTGAGCATGAAGTTGGCCGACCTGAATATGCACCGTTTCCAGCAATGGCAGCCACCGTTCACCCTCGAAAACGCCAAACAGGCCCTGTTCATGTTCCGTGGCGACACCTACATTGGCCTGGATGCGGACACCCTGGACGAAGACGATCTGCGTTTCGCGCAACAACACCTGCGCATCCTCTCCGGCCTCTATGGGCTGTTGCGACCGCTCGACCTGATTCAACCCTATCGCCTGGAGATGGGTACACGCCTTGCCAATCCGAAAGGGGCAAACCTGTATGCGTTCTGGGACAACCTGATCACCGAAATGCTCAACCGCGAAGCTTCCTCCCCGTCCGAAGTCCTGATCAACCTGGCAAGCAACGAGTATTTCAAGGCAATCAAGCCGAAGTTATTTCACGGCGCCATCATCACCCCGGTATTCAAGGAAGCGCGGGCGAACGGGTTGAAGACAATCGGCCTGTTCGCCAAGCGCGCGCGGGGGATGATGGCGCGCTACATCATCCGTCACCGCCTGCGCGAACCTGACGCGATCCAAGCGTTCAACGAAGGCGGTTATGCCTTCGCCCCCGAGCTATCAAGTGCCCGCGAGTGGGTGTTCGTACGGGGCTGATCAAGCCGGTTCGGGAATATCCGAAAGCAACAGGCGGGTCATCTGTTCCATATACCCATCGAAGAAATGGCCGGCATCCGGCACGGCATGGAAATGCGCCTGCGGCAGGGTATGCGCCCATTGCCGCACCGCCGCAAACGGAACGATCTCGTCCGCGCCGCCTTGCACCACGGTCAACGGACGATGATCGCCACGCAGAAAGGAAAAGTCATAAAGATGGACGGCAGGCGCAACCGCAAACATGCGCTCAACCCGCGCATCCAATGCGGCGGCACGCAGTCCCGCATAACAACCGAATGAAAACCCGGCCAGCCACAACGGCGATTGTGGTGCACGTCCGGCCAGCCAACGCAATGCCGCCAACACATCTTCGCATTCCCCCTCGCCGTCAGCCCAAGCTCCCTCGCTTCGCTCCACACCCCGAAAATTGAAGCGCAATACCGAACAACCACGATCTTCGAACGCGCGCGCGATCCAATAAACCACCTTATTGCGCATCGTTCCGCCATAGAGCGGATGCGGATGACACACCACGACCGCAGGCAGCAGCAACCGACCCGGTTGAAACAAGGCCTCCAAGCGTCCGGCGGGGCCGTCGATAAACAACCGTTGGTGATGATGCGCCGTACTCATGCGTCGTTCGACAACCACAGCGCATAATCATGCGGCGTAAACCCCACGCGCACCTCCCCCTTGTATTCGGCAACCGGCCGTCGAATCAACGTGGGATTCCGCAGCATCAATGATCGCGCCTTTGCCGCATCCATATCGGCGCGATCCTCGGCATTCAGCCGCCGCCAGCTCAACCCCCGTCGATTCAACAACGCCTCCCAGCCCACGGCCCGCAGCCAGCGGTCAAGCTGCGCCTCGTTCAGCCCCTCCTTACGCAAATCATGGTAGCTGTAGGGTACGTTGTGCTGATCCAGCCATTTTTTGGCCTTGCGCACGGTATCGCAATTGCTGATGCCATAAAGACGAATCATGCTCGCTCCTTGCGCGCAAAGGCGAAAAACTCCGTTTTTCCCTCAACC
This sequence comes from Zetaproteobacteria bacterium, assembly GCA_003696795.1. Taxonomy (GTDB): domain Bacteria; phylum Pseudomonadota; class Zetaproteobacteria; order Mariprofundales; family Mariprofundaceae; genus J005. Next base: position 12,512 of record RFFT01000095.1, read on the forward strand.
TTGATCGGGGTAATCACGATCTCCACCGAAAAACGCTCGCCCTGCTTGTTCTGAGCCATGACAGTCAAGGGACGATACAACGCCGGACCAATGCCCTGCGCGCGATAGTACTCCATGCCCCGACGATGCCTGGAGCGCTGATCCGGCGGAATAATCAACTCGGCGACATCTTGGCCCATCGCCTCCCCCAACCGCCAGCCGAACATCTCCTCCGCGCTGCGGTTCCAGCCGATCACCCGCCCCTCGGCATCGATCGCGATATAGGCATCGTAGGCCGTATCGATGACCTGCTGCAACCGTGCGCGCTTGCGTTCCAGACGCGCCTGCAAACATGCAAGCGCCCGCACATGATGCTGAACCACCCAACCAAAGAGAAAAAAGAGCAACGAAATCAGCGAACGCATCCAAAGTTCATCAAGATCCGCCAGCAACAGATTGTCGACAAACCCTCCCCGTCCAAACACGAAGGCATGCATGAACGCATCCAGCGGCCACATCAACATGGCCAACAATGCTCCCGCCACCATCCATCGATTCCGCGTCATAGACCAGAACGTAGAGCTTTATCCGTGCTTTCTCAAGCGAAAGCGGGCAAATTGCTGCGCCGGATCGATATCGTCATCGAGATACAACGAAACCAGCTCCATCGCCACAGGCTGGGCAAGGGGGCCTTCCAGACAGGTGGCGTACGAACGTCCCCCCAACAGCATATGGCGCAGGGTCAGGAAACATTCATCCAGCACACCCGCCTCAAGCAAGGTGCGATGCACCTCGGGACCAGCAATCATGTACGCGCTGCGATAACCGTGCGTGATCAGCAACTGCCGCACGAATCCGCCATCAACCTTGCCCTGAGGACAGCGATACAGCGCAACCCCCTCTCCGCGCAAACGCGCCGCGGCAGCCTCTGACGCATCCCGCCCGCAAGCCACCAACACCCGGCGATCGCACGGCAGCGCGTCCGGAGGAATATTCAGCGAATTGGAGAGAATCAACACATCCGGCTGCGCGCGCAGCCCTTGCGCCGCGCGCCACTCCTGCAGATCGGTAAAACGCGCCGGGTCCCCCAGCGGCAACACGTCCTGCGCACATCCCTGTGCCAGTTGCCGGAAATATCGCGCGGAGGTAATCAATACCTCGCTTTGCGCCGCAAGTTCCTGATACAAGCGCCAATCACGCGCATTGGCCAAAGAATCGGGCACCCGCTGCATCGCATCCGTCCCCATAGGCAGACTGATCCGACCATCCAGACTGACAATATAATTGGCGTAGATATACACATTGCGTGCCGCAGCAATCCGATGCAATGCCAGCTTCAGGTACAATCCCTTTAGGGAATGCCGTTTATTCCCCGGGTACAGTTCCCGCACGCTCACTGCGGCGCCATCCAGAAATCGGGAGCGAAATCGTCCACGGCAATCGCCTCAAGCATGGCCTTACGGGCCTGTACGAGCAAACCCGCCTCCTCTTCGCTCAATTGCCCCTGTTCCTTGAGTCCGGCAATCCACTTTTCGTACTGGATCCCGCCATCCCATCGGCAACCTGCTTCGCGCAAACGCCGCTCGATCGGCTCAGCCTTTCGCGTCAGCACCCATGCATGACGCAAGCGCCCCAGCAAGCCATGCGCATCATCATCGGCATAAATCCCCTCGCTCAAACGTTTGCGCACCTCTTCCTGCTCCAGCAATAAGGTGGCCACCTTATGCGTCATGCGATCCGTGGGTGGAGCCAAGGTTCGACCCAAGGGAAAGACGAGCAAGCGCATCAACAAAGCCACCGGGCGGACTGGAAAGTTGCGCATCACACCGTACAACGCCTGCTGCATGTGGTAAAGCGCATGGGCACAAGACCACTCCACCAGCGGCCAGTCGTCCGCCGGTTCGCCATCGTCCCGAAACCGTTTAAGCACAGCAGCACACATCAACCCGTAAGCCAAGGCATCGGCAAAGCGGCCGGAGAGAAACTCCCTGCGTTTCATCCCCCCCCCCAATGCAAGCAGGGCGAGGTCGCTCATAACCGCAATGGCCGCGCTGAACCGCGCCAGCTGGCGATAGAATCGCGCCTTGCGCCCCGTGCATGGGGCCGGCGCCAAGCAACCGAAGCTGACCGCCGCGACCAAGCTCCGCGCTCCATTGCGGAGGGTGTATGCCACATGCCCGCGGAGCGCCCGATCGAAACGCGCCAACCCTTCGCACTCCGGCATGGCCACCGCCGCCATCTCATCAAGCAGATAGGGATGACAACGAATCGCACCTTGCCCGAAGATCATGAAGCTTCGAGTCAGAATATTGGCCCCCTCCACGGTGATCGCCACAGGAATCGCATGGTAGATACGCGCCAAATAATTGGAAGGCCCCATACAGACCGCACGACCACCGTGCACATCCATGGCTGCATTGACGACCTTGCGCATTCCCTCGGTCAAATAACGCTTGGCGATCGCAGTGACGATCGCCGGACGTACGCCCTGATCCAGCGCGCATGTTGTCAGCCGCGCGGTCGCATCCATCATATAAGTCAAACCGGCGATCTCGGCCAATGCTTCCTGTACACCCTCGAAGCGACCGATCGGCATATGGAACTGCTTGCGCAGGCGGGTATACAAGCCGGAGGTCTCCGCGCTCAGCTTGCCGGACGCCACGGACAGCGCAGGCAACGAGATGCCTCGACCCACCGCCAGGCGCTCGACCAACATCCTCCACCCCTGCCCGATCATCTTCCTCCCGCCGATCACCCAATCCAATGGGATGAACACATCGTGCCCCTCGTTGGGGCCATTCATGAACGCCACACCCATCGGATCGTGCCTACGCCCGATGACCACGCCCGGCGTATCCACCGGAATCAAGGCACAGGTAATGCCCAATGACTCCACCTCGCCCAACAGGTGTTCGGGGTCATAGACCTTGAATGCAAGCCCCAAAACGGTGGCGACCGGTCCCAAGGTGATGTACCGCTTCTTCCAATTGAGCAGCAGCCCAAGCGTCGGCTTTCCTTCGAATTCGCGCACGCACACCACGCCACAATCCTTCATCGCCGTCGCATCGGAACCGGCCTCGGGGGCGGTCAGCGCAAAGCACGGAATCTCTTCGCCGCGCGCCAATCTGGGCAGGTAATAGTCCTTCTGCGCCTGAGTACCGTAGGCAAGCAACAGTTCGGCCGGCCCCAGCGAATTGGGAACCATGACCGTCACCGCCGCGGCGGCGCTTCGACTGGCGATGGCTTGCACGACGCGCGAATGCGCGTAGGCGGAAAAGCCGAGGCCACCATATGCTTTGGGAATGATCAGACCGAAAAAGCGCTCCCGCTTCAGATAGCGCCACACCTCCTCCGGCAGATCATGGTGGCGCTGATGGATGTCCCAGTCATCGAGCATGGCACACAAACGCCGAACCGGTCCATCGAGAAAGGCGCGCTCTTGTTCGCTCAACGATGGTCTCGGTAACGCATGCAAAGCACGCCAATCGGGCGCGCCGCAAAACAAGCTACGCTCCCACCATACGTCACCGGCTTCCAATGCCGCGCGTTCGGTATCGGAGATGGGCGGAAGGGTTGCACGGATGCGCGCGAACAACGGCCGACTGATCCAGGCAAGACGCCAGTCAGCGCGTGCGAACACCAAATAGACCGTTGCATCGAGCAGCCAGAGCATGAGCGCAATCAACAGCGGCATGCCGCATATGGCCATCAATCCGATGCCGCCCGCCAACAGCAGCGCCCAACCGGACAATGGCAAAGGCTTGCGGGCAAGCAACAACAGACAGGCAAAGACGAACGCGACCAAGACAAGCCAAAGCATGGACACCCCCCCAAGCACAGATCGCTTTCGCCTGTGCGGATACCGACAGTTTAGGAAAAAAGCGCAGCAAAACAAAAGAGGGCCACTACGGGCCCTCTACCTGCGCATGCATTCCGCGGAAGCTAAAAGCGATGCGTCACCGACGCTGCCAAGATATGGGCATTGGACTTGTACTTGCCATTGTAGAACACGGCCTTCGAAGCTGTTTGGCTTCGCTCGGCAATGGCGACATAGCTGTAGGCCACATCCAACGTTGTCGCCTTGTCGAAATCATAACCAAGGCCGATATTGAACAACTGACGCCTGTTTCCTGGAATGCGCGGCGTAAAGTAGGCCGGATCAATCGGCGTCGGATCATACACATACCCAAGGCGCAACCGCGTGGCGGCATCAAACGACCACTCCGCCCCCACACGGAAGTCCACAATATCGTTCCAATTGTTGACCACGGGCAGCGTCCCCGCCGCACCCAGCGCTGGCTGCTCGATCAACAGGGTCTTGTAGGTCGCCCAGTTCACCCAGTCAATATCCAGGCTGAGCAGGAGACGCGGATCGATGCGGTAGGAGACACCGAAGTTGAACATGTCCGGGAATTTGATCGTGGTCGAACCGGAGGTCGAGAATCCTGCTGGCAACAGCGGCGGCTGCCCCAAGGGATAGACAGCGGTACCGGTGAGTTTGGTCTTCACCTGGCTGCGATAGCTGGCGCCAATGCCCACATTGCCACTGCGATAGAGCACCGAGAAATTATAACCCCAGCCTCCGCCGCTGCCAGAAAAACGCATGAATGGATTATCCATGTTCGCATTCATGACCCGGTAATGGTCAACGCCCAACGCAAAGGCAAAAACATCGTTCACCCTGACCGCCATCGAAGGATTGAAGTTGATCATCTGAATACGCGTATAGGTCGCGGTGGCAGCCGCGAGCGCCGGCACCTTCAACGCAAGTGCGGTGGTGCTGAACGGGGCCCCGGAATTGCGCCAGTCGGTGGACAAGCCGAATGGGGTGTTGATCGCCAGCGAAAAGGCGACCGGCAGTTCATCCTTGTTGTAGCCCAAATATCCATGCGGCAGCACGAAGCTCTTGCGCGACGCGGTATAGGTAAACCCAGGTGCGCCTCCAATGCCCACCGTATCCGTATATTCGGTGTTTGGCATGATCACATCCAGATTCAGCGTCCCGTTTACCCC
>RFFT01000096.1 GCA_003696795.1 Zetaproteobacteria bacterium
GGTTTCCGCTTGGCCACCGTGGCAAGCACGGTTTCAAGCTCGCAACTGGCCAGCAGATGCAGCCGCTCGTTGAGCGCCTGAATGCGTTCGCCGCGCAACCGTACCTGCTGTGCGGATTCCTCGCCCGTCACATAGAGCACATCGTGCGCGCCGGCAAGTTTGCCTGCCGCCTGCAACAACAGAGTGGATTTGCCGATGCCCGGGTCGCCGCCAATCAAGACTGCGGAATCTGTGACCAGTCCCCCGCCGAGGACGCGGTCCAATTCCTCGATCGAGGTATGATGGCGGGAACTGGTTTCATGTTGGATCGCGGTGATGGGGGTGGTGGTTTTAGCCTGCGCCCGCTTGCCTGTACGCGCGCCAAGATCCAGTTGCTGTTCGATGACCGTGTTCCATGCGCCGCACTCGGGGCATTGGCCCATCCATTTGCTCAGCTCGGCGCCGCAGTTTTGGCAAACATACCTGCTTTTGGCCATGCGCGGTATGCTAACCCACCCTCTGCCGGATGCATAATGAAACGCCCCGACCTTGATGGGTCGGGGCGCTGTCGCCGCACACAGGGAAGAGGGGAGGGGTCGTGCACGGCGCTTGAGACTAAGCCGCAAAGCAATTATGTAGATTGCCTACATGTTTGTCAATCAGGCCTCTTGCTTGCGCCGTGGTGTTCTCGATGGCCCGAAAAACCAGGCCACGGCGGCCATGAAAAGGGTGCCCCACACCAACAGCGCAAATGCCTGAACAGCCGGCGTCGGCCAGAACAGCGTGCAGACAAGCGAGCCAATGCCGGCAAGTGTAGCCAGAATAATCGGCACAACCGACATCATGGTTTCACCTCCTGCATGGTTTTTCGCCCGCCTGGGCGGGTCGGCACAGGCGCCGACGTTTGGCGGCTCTTTTCTAGGGATGCTCCGTCCCCCTTTCAAGGGGGGTTAGGGTGCGGCGGGGACCTGGTCGATCAGCAGCGGGTCGCCGCGGGTGGCGCTGAGTTGCTGTGGAATGCTGCCTTGCGCGTTGGTGGCCTGATAAACCGTATCACCACTGAGGTGTTTGGTGGCAATGCCGAACGATTGATTGTTGCTGCCTGCCTTGCCACCGAAATAGACGCCTTTGGAAAGGGTAAGGCGGGTGCCGGCACGATTCGCGCGGGACGAGAGGGTGAGGACGGTGCCCTGCGTGCTGCCCGTGGGGGGGACCGCATCGGGAAACTCCCCGAATTCGGCGGCATAGGTATGGTATATGGTCAATGCCGACTTGAGATCGGATAGTGCCGAAGCATTGTAGGCGCGGATATGATAGGCGCGGTATTGGGGGATCGCGATGGCGGCGAGAATACCGATCAGGGAAATGATGATCAGCAATTCGATCAACGAAAAGCCGCGCGCATCGTTGCGCATGATGTGCGAGGATAATATGTCCAATCTATGCATCGGGTGGCAACTTTGCCTGATAGCGGGACGGCTGTCCATGCGCTTATTCCCGCATGCAAGCCGGCACTTTGAGGGTATCGGCGTGCGCCTGAAAGGGGAGGCGTTGCAATCCATGCGGGCATGGCCCGGCAAGACAGGCGCCCGTCGCCGGATCAAAGCGGGCGCCATGGGTATGGCAGAGCAGCGTTTGACCGTCTTCGGCGAAGAATTGGCCCGGCTGCCAGTCGAGCGGCGAACCCGCATGCGGACAGCGATTTCGGTATACATGGTAGCCGCCTGCGAAGCGAATGGCGAAGCCTTGCTCGCTAAGTGCGCGGCCTGACGCCTGGCTGCGGAGTTGGAATTCAAACACGACGGCGGTTCCTTCGACGGGGAGCGCGATGCTTTGCCATGAGACGACCTTCATCGCTGGAGAGTATGACGCCGTGGGGACAATCGAGGCAAGGGCTAAAAGCAAGGCGACCGCCCGTCGGCGGCTGCCAGCGACTCAAGAGAATCGCTCTTTGCACAAAGTTTTTCTAGCGTATTTTCCGCGCGATGTCCAGTGCTTGTTCATAGCAACGGCACGCTTGCTCGTAGTCGCCGCGCGCGACAAGCAGGCGGGCAAGGCTGAGCCAGGCGACAGGACAGCCCTCGCGCTCGGCAAGCCGATGCAGTAGTTCATCGGCAATGCCGTCCATGCCGGCGGTATGTGCCAGTTCGGCCTTGAGCCAAAGAAGAGCCCGATTGGTGCCATGTCTGCGGGTGGCCTGGTCCAATTTTTTGAAATGACGCAGGGCATCTTCCCGCAGCAGCGGCAGCAGCGATTGCGCGACTTCGAAGTCCTCATGCTTCAGGACATGATCCCACCAAAGCTTGCGCGCCGCATCGTACTGTTGTTCGGCAAGGTAGGCCTGGCCCAAGCGCCGCACCAGATCCGAACGCGCCGGCTGCCATTTGAGCGCGTGATGCAACAACACGCTTGCATCTCCTTGTTCGGCCTGCCGTTCCAGGCATTGAACCAGATGAGCGACGCCCTGTTCGCGCGCAACCAGGTCATCGCGGAGCAACGCTTCCCAACTTTCGGCGGCTTCCTGCCATTTTGCCTGCTCTTCCCACAGCTCGGCCATGCGCATGCGGGCAAGCGGGGCGTCCGGAAAGGCGGCAAGCCAGGCCTGCAACAGGTGGTGACGCTGTTCCGCAGAGACAATCGAACGAGCACCGGGTTCCGTGGCCAGGCGCGCGGCAAGCGCGGTGCACAAAGGCTTATCTCCGGCTTGCAGCGAGGCGATGGGCGTTGCCCACACGCGTACCAGCGCACCCAGCCAGGCGGGCAATGTGCGGCATCGGCGCGGCAGCGCCTTGCGCCCAAGGTCTTGCCGCTGGTTGATGAGGTCCGCCAACGCCTGCTGCAGGCGGCGCGCTTCGCGTTTGCGGCCACTGATGGCGAATAACTGCCAGATGCGCCCGGGGCCGGCACCGAGCCAGCGCAGCAGCCAGCGCAGCAGCAGGATGAGCAGGCATAGCAGGAGCACGGCGATGACGAATGCGCCCTGCCGGGTCTCGAATACCCAGCCGAGCGCCTCGATGCGCAAGGGTTGATCGGCCACATCGGGAAAAAGGCCGAAGCCCAGGGTCACGAGTACGGTGAGCAGCAGCAGAATGCGCATCATTGCACTCCTTGCAGCCAGGTCTGCGCCGCGGCCTTGAGTTTATGCTTGTCTTGCGCGATGTCGGCGAAGGTGTCGGGCAGGTCGAGCTCAACGCCGAATTCCTGCGCGAGCAGCATCAGGCGTGCGCGCAGCCGTTGCCAGCTTGCCTGTTCCGGCCATTGCTCGAGCTGCAGGGCGAGGGCCGCGCGCCTTAATTCGTGCGCCAGCGTATGCCGCTCCTGATCCGCCATGGGTGCCGCCCGGCGCAGATGAAACTGGCGCGCCAGCCAAGCCAGCCATGGCTGCTCCGGCCGCGGGATGAGGTCCGGTTGTTCGGGGGTGGCGAGGTGCTCGGCCCAGTAGCCCAGCGTGTGTCGCCACTTGAGGATACGTTCGGCATCCCGCCTCGCCGTTTGTTGCAGCGCCAGCGCTTGTTGGTGCTGTTCCTCGCTCAGGCCGGGAAGCAAGGCGATTTCCTGCCAGGCCAGCGCGATTTGGGGTAAGGTGCTGTCTTGTTCGGTGATCCAGCGCAAGCGGAGCAACAAGTTCATGCGTTGCTGGGTTTGCAGCGCATCACGCAACGACTGTTGCGCGCGCATCAGCTCGCGCAGGGTTTGATCCAGGGTCTCGATGCGCCGCATCAGCTCGGCGACCGCGTCCGCGCTGGCCGGTTGCGGGAGCGCTTCGTGAACCGCGGTTGCGCGCGGCGGTTGCGGTATGGCCGGAGCGTGCCGCACGGCGCTGTCGTCAACGTGGGATTTCACACGTTGCGTGTGCGGTTGCAGCGAGTCCGGCAGATAGGTAGCGAGCATACCGCTGGCCCACAGGCCCACGGCGGCCAAAGACAGAAGCAGGACGAGCGCGAACAACCAGCGCGTTCGTCTGCCGCGCGGCTGTGTCGGCGGGATGGCCTCTTTTTCCTCCTTGGTCTGTGCCTCGTTCCGCGCTTCGCTCATGGATCAGTCTTGCAGCCAGCGGGCGATATCCAGCGCATGGTA
>RFFT01000097.1 GCA_003696795.1 Zetaproteobacteria bacterium
ATTTTACAACTGCAGCAATGGTGGGCGGAAACGAGTTATCGCATGCAGGCGCTGCGTGATCATCCGGATTGCGCGCTTGAAGCGTTCGAGGCCATCGCGGACGAGGAGGATCGCGGTCTGTTCGCCGAGTTGAGCTTTGATCCCGCGGAGGATGTGGCCGCACCGTTCATCGCTACAGGGGCGCGTCCGCGGCTGGCCGTACTGCGCGAGCAGGGGGTCAACGGGCAGGTGGAGATGGCCGCCGCATTCGATCGTGCGGGCTTCGATTGCCGGGATGTGCATATGAGCGATGTGATCGAGGGGCGGGCAAGTCTGGATGGATTCCACGGGTTGGTTGCCTGCGGCGGATTTTCGTTCGGCGATGTGTTGGGCGCGGGTCGCGGCTGGGCGGCGACAATTCGCCACAATCCGCGTGCGCGCGACGCATTCGAGGCGTTTTTCCAGCGCACGGACACGTTTGCGCTTGGAGTGTGCAACGGCTGTCAGATGTTGAGCAGCTTGAAGGATATGATTCCCGGCGCGGAACACTGGCCGGTGTTTGTGCGCAATCGCAGCGAGCAGTTCGAGGCGCGGCTGCTGCAGGTCGAGGTGATGGATTCGCCTTCGATTTTTTTGCGTGGCATGGCGGGCTCCAAATTGCCGCTGGTGGTCGCCCATGGCGAGGGGCGTGTGCGCTTTGCAAACGCGGAGCAAGAGGCCGCGGCGTTGCCGGTGCTGCGCTATATCACCGGCGACGGCAGGCCGGCGGAACGTTATCCATACAACCCGAACGGTTCGCCCGGCGGCCTGACTGGGTTCACCACGCCGGATGGACGCTTCACGATTATGATGCCGCATCCTGAGCGCCTGTTTCGCACTCTGCAGTACTCCTGGCATCCTCAAGGCTGGGGTGAGGATGGCCCTTGGTTGCGCATGTTCCGCAACGCGCGCGCATGGATTGCGTAATGGGTTCGATGTGGTGCGTGCGGAGGCTTTCTGCTACGGTTTCGGCCCGTCATGAATAAGCAAACCAAATTCGTTTTTGTTACCGGCGGGGTGGTTTCTTCGCTCGGTAAGGGTATTGCCGCGGCAAGCCTTGCCGCGCTGTTCGAGGCGCGCGGTCTCAAGGTCACGATGCAGAAGCTGGACCCTTATATCAACGTTGATCCGGGCACGATGAGCCCGTTCCAGCACGGCGAGGTGTTCGTTACCGACGACGGTGCGGAAACCGATCTTGACCTTGGCCATTACGAGCGCTTCACCCATGCCACGATGTCCCGGCATTCCAACTATACGACGGGGCGCATCTATGAGTCGGTGATTCGTCGCGAACGGCGCGGCGATTATCTGGGTGCGACGGTGCAGGTGATTCCGCATATCACCGATGCGATCAAGGAGGCGATTCTTTCCCTGTGCGCGGATGATGTGGACATTGCTTTGGTGGAGATTGGCGGAACGGTCGGTGACATTGAATCGCAACCGTTTCTGGAGGCCATTCGTCAGCTCCGCTTCGACCTCGGGGCGGAGAACACGGCTTATATCCACCTTACCTTGCTGCCTTACATCGCCTCGGCGGGCGAGATCAAGTCGAAACCCACGCAACATTCGGTGCAGAAGCTGCGCGAGATCGGCATTCAGCCGGATGTGCTGCTGTGTCGTTCGGAGCGCCCGATTCCTCCCTCGCAGAAGGATAAAATCGCTCTGTTTTGCAACGTTCCGCGCGAAGCTGTGATCGATGCGCCGGATGTGGATACAATCTACGGGGTACCGTTGTCGTTGCGCGAGGGCGGGCTGGGGACGGTGGTGCTCAAGCAGTTGGGTATCCCGGATCGCGAGCCCGACTTATCGATCTGGGAGGAGATCTGCCGTAAAATTCGCGAGCCCAAGCAAAGCGTGCGCATTGCCATGGTCGGCAAATATGTCGAGCTGGTGGATGCCTACAAGTCGGTCAACGAGGCGCTTGTGCATGGCGGGATGGCGCAGGGCGTGCGCGTTCAAATCGACTACATTGATGCCGAGACGATTGAGCGCGCCGGCACGAATGTGTTGGCGGAGGTGGACGGTATTCTTGTGCCCGGCGGGTTTGGTGAGCGCGGGACGGAAGGCAAGATTGCCGCGATTCAGTTTGCCCGCGAGCAAGGGGTTCCATTCCTGGGGATTTGCCTGGGGATGCAGTTGGCGGTGATCGAGTTTGCGCGTCATGTGGCGGGGATCAAGGATGCCACGAGCAGCGAATTCCAGCCGGATGCCGAGCATCCGGTCATTGCGTTGATGACCGAATGGGAGCAGGAGGGAACCCGGATTCGCCGTTCCGCCGACGACGATCTGGGGGGCACGATGCGTCTTGGGGGATACCCCTGCAAACTCCGAGAGGGAACGCATACCTTTGCCGCTTATGGTCAGCCGGTCATTCGCGAGCGGCATCGTCATCGCTATGAATTTAACAACACCTATCGCGCGCAGTTGGAGGAGGCAGGCCTGATCGTGGCCGGCACGCTGCCGGATGATTCGTTGGTCGAGATTGTCGAAGTGCCGGATCATCCCTGGTTCGTCGCATGCCAGTTCCATCCTGAGTTTTTGTCGCGTCCCTATGCGCCGCATCCCTTGTTCGTTGCCTTTGTGGGGGCAAGCAAACGGCGGGCTGAACAGTGAGCGAGACGCGCATCCAACTGGGCGGAATGACAATCGCCAATGATCGTCCGCTGGTCTTGCTCGCCGGTCCGTGTGTGATCGAGGGTGAGGACTTCACCTTGCGCGTTGCAGAGCAGCTTGGGCGGATATGTGCGGACGCTGACGTTCCCCTGGTGTTCAAGTCCAGTTTCGACAAGGCCAATCGCACTAGCCG
>RFFT01000098.1 GCA_003696795.1 Zetaproteobacteria bacterium
AACAGGCTTGGCAGAATATAGACACCCCGCTGCGCGAGGCCACGCGAATGTTCAGGCATGATCCGATCCTGTCTCGGGACGAGCGAGCACGGTTTCACCTGCGCGGGTCTTATCGCCCAGGCGCACGCACAATTCATAGCCGGCGGGAATCTCGCAATCCACCCGGGAGCCGAAACGGATCATGCCGATGCGCTGACCGCCCGTGACATGATCCCCCACGCAGACATAACTGACAATACGCCGCGCCACCAGCCCGGCGATCTGGGTGAATGCGATCGTCATGCCTTCGTCCGTGCGCATCTCGATGCGGTTGCGTTCATTGACCGTGCTGGCTTCCTCGAAGCTTGCGTTGACGAAGCGACCCGGTGTGTAGGCCATGTGGGTGATGCGTCCACTCATCGGTGCGCGATTGACATGCACATCGAACACGTTCATGAAGATGTCCACGCGCAGGCTGCCATCCTTCTGCCGCTCGGCTCGAATCACCTTCCCGTCCGCCGGCGCGACAAAGGCGCCCGGCACTTGCGGAAATGCGCGTTCCGGGTCGCGGAAAAAATTCAGCATGAAGGCGAGCAGGAAGAACAGCAGCCATGCCGCCAGCGTCCAGTGCAGGGCGGCGCTCAGCAGCCACAGCAAGGCGGTGGGGATCAAGAATGGCCACCCTTGGGGGGCAATCGGCATGCTGTCTCGCGCTTGTCCAACGATGGGTGCTTGTTGGTTCATCGGCGAAGTGTATGAGGCCGTGCGACGTAAGGGAAGCATGGCGATGGCGGCATGTTGCGTTAGGCTTGCCTTATGTGGCGACGCGCTGGCTATGTCCTGTTGGCATGCGGGCTTCTTGCCTTGCTGCTGGGGTGGAGTGCGCCCACATGGCTGGCGTGGGTGTTGTCCGCCCAGTTGCGGCAGGCCGGGTTCACCCAGGTACGAAGCGAGATCGCGCATGTGGGGTGGCGGGAAATGCGTCTGCGTATGGTGCGCGGCCGACATCCGGCGGGCTGGTCGCTGGCGGCGCGAGGCATCGTGTTGCGCTATCGCCCCTGGCAACTGGCGCATGGTCGCGCGTCCACGCTTGTGGTGGATCGGTTCGAGATTGCCCGGCGTACGTCTGCGCATGCGGCACGGATGACGGTGCCTCCCGTCCCTGCGCCATCGATGCTTGCCGCGCTGCCGGTCGCACATATCGAGATTGCCCAGCTTGTGTTCGATTCGCGTTGGGGGCAGTGGCAGGGGCAGGCGCAGTATCGAGAGGGGGCATTGCTCGTTTCCATGCATAACCGACATCATGATCGATGTGCGCTGTCGGCCCATGCCCAGGGGGCATTCGAATTGCGCTGCGCCGCATCGGCGCTGCACGCGTCCGGTATACTCGATGAGCGGCATGCGCGCCTAAACCTTCGGGTGGAAAGCGATGTGGCGCGATTGAACGCCCTGGTCCTGCATATGGGCATGGGGGTTGACTGGGCGGCTCAGGGGCATGTCAGCTTGGAGGGCCGGTTTTCGCTGGCGAACCGCGGATGGGACAAGGGGCAGGCGCGGATGAGCGCCCGGCTTTCCCTGCTGCAGGACACGCTGGGCGTGAATGCGCGGGGCGAGTTGGAGGTCGAGCATGGCCACCTGGTTTGGCGTTTGAACGACGGCGCAACGCTGTATCTCGGCGCGCGGCAAACGCGGACGACCGTGCGGGGAAGCCACTTGTCCGGCGAGGTCGTTTGGCAGGACGGAACAATAAGGGCATGGCGCTTGCGCAAGGGGGGAACTTGCCTCCTCCGGGCTAGTGGCGACCAGCGCGAGGCGAGCGCGACCTTGACATTGTTGGATGAGGTGCATGTCCAGGAAGACGACGCGCGACACCTAGCGCACGATGTACGGCTGCAGGCTGCGTTCAAGTTGGCTTTGGCGCGCAGATTGACGGTTTCGGTGCGGCAGATGCGGATGCGTATCGCGGCAGGCCCGTTAGCCGCGCTTCGCGGCGAGGTGGCCATGCCTGAGCTTCGCATCTCGCAGAAGCAGCACGCGGTGCGCGCGCGGGATGTGCATCTTGCCTTTCACCGCCGACAAGCATCCTGGCAGGGGAAGGTGCGGCTGGCTTTGGCGGATGGTGGCTTGCCCGTGGACGGAGATTGCAAGTGGAACGCGGGACAGGGGTGGTTGCGTCTGCAGGGCGAATGGGCGGACATCGCGCGTAAACAACAGGCGGTGCGTGCGTTGCTGCGTCCATGGCTGCCGGAGTTGCAGTTGCGCGCCGGGCGTTGTGCGTTCCAATTGAGCGCTCGCTGGCAGGGTGCGCGCCTAAGCGGGGCGATGCAATTGCGTGTCGATGATCTCGCTGGCCACTATGGGACGCACGCTTTTTCCCGCCTGCGCGGGCAAATGCGATTGCATTACTCGGAAGGAAACTGGCGCTTGGAGCCCGCCAAGATTGCGCTGGCCGAGCTGGATGGAGGTGTGCCGCTGGAGCGCCTGCGACTACGCTTATCGCTCAACTGGTTGCGGGGCAGGCGTCCGGTATGGCATGTGTATCAAGCGTCGGCTCGCCTGCTGGGGGGTGAACTGGCTGTGAAGCCTGGGCGGCTGGATTTCAACCGATCGCGCCAGACCATGCACGTGCATGTGCGTCATCTCGACCTGGCGCGGCTGGTTGCGCTGGAGCAGCGACGGCAGTTGCAGGCGCGGGGCAGCCTCGATGGCGAGCTGCCGCTGCATATCGATCGGCAGGGGGTCTGGCTGGACGAGGGTCGGTTGCATGCCCTGCCTCCGGGCGGGGTGATTCGCTACCGTGCGGAGCCAGCGTTGGCGCGTCGGAATCCGACGCTGCTCATGGCATTGGGGGCGTTGTCCGATTTTCATTACGATCATCTCGATGTGCGTGCCAATTATCGTCCCGATGGGCGCTTGCTGTTGCATGTGCGTGTGCATGGACGCAATCCGTCGTTCCAACAGGGGCGACCGGTGGAGCTGCGCCTGAACTTGGAGGACAACATGCTGCAGCTGTTGCGCAGTTTGCGCATCTCCGGCGGCATCGAGGAGCGTGTGCGCAACGCGGTGGAGCGAAAGCGGTAGGCGCCCTTGCCGATGGCGCGGTCGGCTCCTAGACTGTGAATGGTTGCGGAAAAAGGAGAAAGACCTATGGCTTATCTCGCATGGTTGGGTTCGGTGCTGATGCTCGTCTTGTTGCCGGCTTGCAATCCAACGGTCAAGGTCGAGCCGCCCGACAAGCCGATCACCATCAATATGAATATCAAGATCGAGCATGAAATCCGCGTCAAGGTCGAACGCGAGCTGGACAATGTCTTGTCCGAAGACAGCGGTTTGTTTTGAGGGAGAGACGATGAACATGAAACGGATATTGGCCGGACTGTTTTTGACGTTGTGTTTGTCATTCGCGGCGGCGCCGATCACCGATGCCTGGTCCGCCGATCTTCGCTCGGCGAAGCAGGCAGGACTGATCGGCGAACGGCTCGACGGGTATTTGGGCTTCGTGCGTGCAGCACCGCCCGATGTGCGGGCATTGGTGCGCGAGGTCAATCGCAAACGTCGGGCGCGCTACCGCCAGATTGCCGCACAGAGCGGTATCGCCTTGCATCAGGTGGAATTGCTAGCCGGCAGGAAGGCGATCGCCAAGACGCCGTCCGGGTTGTTCGTGCAATCGCCATCCGGGCGCTGGGTCAGAAAGCCCTAAACGTTCGCGAGGCTGGCGCCGCGCAGGCTTTCCTGCTGCAATGCGCCACGTGAAGCGGATGCTGGAAGCAAGCAAGCGGCGTCAACATCTCACCCTGGACCTGCCGCCGGCGATGCCGGGCTGCGTTTGGGTGCATGCCTGTTCGGTGGGTGAAGTGGGTTCGGTTGCATTTCTCGTACGTCGTTTGCTGGACGAGCATCAGCGGGTCCATCTTACGGTGGTCACCCGTACCGGCTTTGCCCACGCCCGGCGTCTGCTCGGCGAGCGTGTGTCCATCAGTTATCTGCCGTGGGATATGCCGGGCTTGATGCGACGCTTTGTCGCCCGCCTGCGTCCGCGCATGCTGTTGTTGGTCGAGACCGAGTTTTGGCCCGGCATGCTGCGCGCATGCGCCCGGCAGGGCGTCAAGGTGGTTGGCGTCAATACGCGCATTTCCGACCGTTCGTTTCCTCGCTATCAAGCCACGCGCTGGTTTTGGCGGCGCCTTTTGGCCGGGGTGCATCTGTTTTTGCCGCAAGGGAAGCTGGATGCGGAGCGATTGGTGCGTATCGGGGTTGATCCCGAGCGCATTGGGCCGGCGGGCAATCTGAAGTTTGCGGTGCAGCCGCCTCGGGTCGATGCGCAGGTCTTGCGCCGGCGGCTGGACCCTTCCGCCCAGCGACCGATCCTGCTGTTGGCGAGCACGCATGAGGACGAAGAAGCGCGTTTGTTGCGCATGCTGCCCACCTGGCTCGATCAATGTCCAACCTTGCTGCCGGTGTTTGTGCCCCGCCATCCGGAGCGTTTTGCGCGGGTGGCTGAGCTTATCGAGTCCCACGGCTTCCGCTTGCATCGCTGGACGGAAGGCGCGGTGGTCGCGGCGCCGGATGTGGTATTGCTGGATGCGATGGGGGTGTTGGCCGGGCTGTATACGGTTGCGGACCTCGTATTCATTGGCGGTAGCCTGGTCGATGTCGGCGGTCATAACCCGCTGGAGGCTGCCGTGTGTGGGCGCGGGGTGCTGACCGGTCCCTATGTGCAAAACTTTCGTGAAATCATGGCCTTGCTGACAGAGCATGAGGCGGCTATTCGCTGCGCGAACGAGGATGAGGTGGCGGCGACCATGAGCCGCTTGCTAAGCCATCCCCAAGAGCTTGCGTGCCTGCATGCGGCCGCGGCGGAGGTCATGCAACATCGGCGGGATGCGGTGGATCGTGTCGTTGGCTGTGTTCTGGCTCAGGTGGGGCAAGGCGGGTGAGCTTGCGGGAGCGTGTGGAGAATTATTGGTGGCGATCGGCGCCGCCTGCGCGCCCCTTGCGCATGCTGGGCCAGATTTATGGGGCGATCAGTCGCCGCCATCTGACCTGGCGCGAACGGCGTTGCGAGCGCGTTTCCGTGCCACTGATTTCGGTCGGCAATCTCGCTGTGGGAGGGAGCGGCAAGACGCCGTTTGTGCTTTGGCTAGCCGAGGGGTTGCGACGCATCGGTCATCGGCCCGTTGTGCTTTGTCGGGGTGATGGAGGAACGGCGCGCGCGGTGGTGCGTGTGTATGCGGACAGCGATCCTGCCATCGTGGGAGACGAGGCTTGTTTGTTGGCTGCGCCAGGCAAGTGGCCGGTGGTTTCCGCACAGGACCGGGTGGCGGGCGCGCGTTTCGCCGCGCGGCTGGGGGATGTGATTGTGCTCGATGACGGGTTTCAGTACCGCCAGCTGGCGCGCGATT
Organism: Zetaproteobacteria bacterium; assembly: GCA_003696795.1. GTDB lineage: Bacteria > Pseudomonadota > Zetaproteobacteria > Mariprofundales > Mariprofundaceae > J005. Next base: position 5,382 of record RFFT01000098.1, read on the forward strand.
GCGATATTGTGCTATTGCCGGAGCGAGGGTTGGGCAATGGGGCACTGCTGCCCGCGGGCCCTCTGCGCGAGCCGCCTGAGGCACTGCGCCGTGCGGACCTCGTGGTGTGCCCGCACAACGCGCAGCTCGACGGTTGTCCCGCTGAGTTGCGGTTTTGGCGTTGGCAGGCGGAGGCGGCGGCGCTGCGCGATGTGACGACCTCATCGTGCCAAGAGCCGCGGCGGGTGCTGGCCGTGGCGGGTATCGCACGGCCGGAACGATTTTTCCATGCGCTCGCGCAACGTGGCCTTGTGTTGGCGCGGTGCTGTTCGTTTCCCGACCACTATCGTTATCGGCCAAGGGATGTGCGGCGCCTGCTGGCGATGGGCCTGCCGGTGGTGACTACCGGCAAGGATGCCGTCAAGCTGCGTCGCTGCTGGCCACCTGAACAGGCGCTTTGGGTGCTGGAGCAGGATTATCGTGCCGAACCCGGCCTTCTGGAGCATATCGCGGCGCGCGTGTTTTCGTGATGCGTGCAATTCCCCCCTGGGGCTGGAACTGCTAACCTGCGCCCGTTTGTTGTTGCAAGAGGTGCGATCATGATTGAGCAGTCATTGCTGGAGATTCTTGCCTGTCCCCAATGCAAGGGCAAGGTGCGCCACGATGCGTCGCGCGAGGCATTGGTCTGCGATGCCTGTGGGTTGGCTTACCCCATCCGTGATGACATTCCCGTGATGCTGGTGGAAGAGGCCGAACACATCACCGATTAGGCAATGGATGTGCTGCTGACATCCTTGGTGCGCGGCTTGTGCTATCTGCTCCGATGGGTGCCGGTGCGCTGCTGCGGCGCGCTGGGCGCGGGGTTGGGGCGTTTGGGGTATGTGCTGGACACCCGTCACCGGAAGGTGGCCGTGCGCAATCTCAAGCGCGTGTATCCGCAGCGGGATGATCGATGGCATCGGCGCATGGCGCGTGAATCCTTCGCCGAGCTGGGGCGTACCTTGTTTGAACTGCCGCATGTGTTTCTGCGCTCCGCGGATTTTTTGCGTTCCCGGGTCGAGATCGAGGGAGCGGATGAGTTGCGGCGCGCGATGCGCGGGCAACGCGGCGCGATTGTGACCGCCATGCATCATTCCAACTGGGAACTTGGGGCATTGCTGCTCGGGATGCTGGGATATCGTTGCGCGCAGGTGTACCGACCGCTGAAACAACCCGGGCTTGATCGCTTTGTCAAACGCTGTCGCGAACGCTTCGGGGGGCAATTGTTCAGCCGTCACGAGGGGGTGCGGTGGATGGCCTCGGCGCTGAAGCGTGGTCGTCTGGTGGCCATGATGGTCGATCAGCACGTGTCGCGGGGCGAGCCGGTTCCGTTCCTGGGTCTGCCCGCCAACACAACCTTGTTGCCAGCGTTGTTCGCCAGTAAATATGGAACGCCGCTGCTTGGCGCCGCCCTGCATCGTCATGGGCGGGCATTCCGGTTTCGCCTGCGCATATGGCGCATCCCGGTGCCCGAGCGCTGTGCGGATGGGCGCGCCTATCAGCGGCAGATTATGGCGGCGGTGAATGAGAGTTTCCGACCGGTGATTGAGCAGAATCCCCCCTTGTGGCTTTGGACGCATCGACGCTGGCGGCTGCTGGACGAGGCGGAGGGGATATGAGCGATCAGGGGGCGCGTCACAAGGCGATTTCGCGTCATCGCTGGCAGTTGTCGCAAAGGCATGAGCTGCGCCGTTGGCGTGATGCGTCGGTGCTAGAGCACGCCAGCGCGCAAATGCGCGCAAGCTATCTTCCTTTTTTGCAACGCTATACCCGTCATTTGCCGGCGGATGCTGAGATCCTGGAGATTGGCTGTGGTCCGGTTTGTCTGAGCCAGTTGATTGACCGCGGCAACAAAACCTATCTTGATCCGTTGCTGGATGATTTTCGTCGCGCCTATCCCGGAAAGCTGCCCGAAGGCAAATATCTGACCGCCATGGCCGAGGAGATTCCATCGCCTGCGCACAGCTTCGATTGTATCGTATGCCTGAATACGCTCGGCTATGTCCTCAATCCGGAATTGGTGCTCAATGAGATGGAGCGCGTGCTGAAGCCCACAGGGGTGATCATTATCGGCATGACCCTGTTTTCCGGTCTGGAAGCGCGATGGCAGTACCTGCTGCGCCATTGCTGGCCTTCGCTGGGTCCTGAGGGGCGGCCCTATTGTTATGCCCATGCCGGCATGCGACGCAGCCTGGCGCGCCACTTCGAGGTCCATGTGGATCGTCCGGTGGATGGAGCATCGCGTTGGTTGCGATGTCGGTGGAAGCACGTGTTCGTATGCACCCACAAAGGGGTGTCGTTGGTGGTGCCGGCGGCATGAATACGCGGGTGCTGATCATGCCACCCAACTGGCTGGGCGATGTGATCATGGCCCAGCCGGCCATGCGGGCGTTGCGCCAGTACTACGCGCAGGCCCGCCTCGCATTGTATGGGCGTCCCTGGTTGCGGGATTTGGTCCCCTATCTGAAACTCGGCATGGTCGATGTGCATGCGCAACGTCCGCCGCGCGCGGATATTGCCTACCTGTTTCCCAACAGCTTTCGCGCGGCCTGGTCGGCATGGAGGAGCGGCTGCCGGGAGCGCATTGGTTATCGCGGTCAATGGCGGCGAATGCTGCTTACCGAGGCCATGGCACATCGGGTGGATACCCGGCATGAACATCATCGTGCGTTTTTTCTGGACCTGGTCCGGCAGTCGGGCATACCGGTGCGCGATGAGCAGGTGCGGCTCAGTGTGCCGAAAGGCGATGAATTCGCTGTGGCCAGACTGTTGGATGCGCGCGGTATGCACATGCGTCGTTTGGTCTGTGTGGCCCCGGGCGCTCAATTTGGCGGCGCGAAACGCTATCCGGCGCCGGCGTATGCGCGCGTGTTGCGGGTGTTGGCGGCCGAGGGCTGGCACATCGTGGTGCTGGGCACCGCACAGGAGCAAGCGATTGGTGCGCGGGCGCTTGCCGGGGTTGAGGGCTCGGTCTGGAACGCTTGCGGCCAGACCACGCTACGCGAGGCATTGCAACTGGTGGCCGCCTGTCGGCTGCTGCTGTGCAACGACTCCGGGCTGATGCACGTGGCGGCAGGCATGGGACGCCCGACGGTGTGTATATTCGGCGCCACCGATCCGGCGCGTACGGCGCCTTCCGGGCCGCGTGTTCGTTTGCTCTATCGCCCGGCGCCATGCAGCCCTTGTCTGGCGCGGGAATGTCGCGTTGCGGGGCAGCCTTGCATGGCGAATATCGGCAGCGATGAAGTGCTGGACGCGTGTCGGGAGATGCTTCGATGCGGTTGCTGATGGTCAAGCTTTCCGCCTTTGGAGACATTATCCATTGCCTGCCCGCGCTGGAGGATGCGTTGGCGGCGGGCTGCGAGGTCCATTGGTTGCTGGATCGGCGCTATCGTTTTGTGCGCGCGCTTTTCCCGTCCTGCGTGGTGGTTCATGAGGTGGATCTGAAGGGCAAGCGGTCGTTGCGTGCGACGATGCGCTGCGTGCACCGGTTGCGGCGCTTGGGTTTCGCACGCATTGTCGATGTGCAAGGGTTGATGAAGTCGGCGTTGCTGGCGCGGGCGATCGGCGGGGAAGTGATGGGGATGGATGCGCGATACGTACGCGAGCGTCCGGCTGCAATGCTGCAGAAAGGCGCGCGTTTCGATGATCGGGAGCGGCATGTGGTGCAGCAATACCGCAAGGTGGTGCATGTCGCGCTGACGGGCGATGCGGCAAGGGTTATGCCGTACGCGCCGCCGCGCGTTCGCGATGAGGTGCGCGCGCGGTTTAGGCCGCTGGACGAGGCGCGCGCGTTGGCGGCGCAACTGGGCCGATATGTGCTGTTGCATGTGGGGGGCGGTTGGGCCACCAAGCGATTGCCCGACAAGACATGGCTGGCGCTGGCCGAAGGATTGACCGAGCTCGGGGTGACGCCGGTGTTTGCCTGGGGCAATGAGGCGGAGCAGCGGCTTGCCGGTGCGCTGGCCTCGCGATCGGATGGGCGTTGTTTGCCGCGGCGGTTTGATCTGTCATCATTGGCGCATTTGCTCGCACATGCGCGCGCCGTGGTGGGCGCCGATACCGGTGTGCTCCATTTGGCGGCAGCGCTCGATCGTCCCACGGTGACCTTCTGGGGGCCTTCAGCCTCCTGGCGATCAGGGCCGCAAGGCAAGGGGCACAGGCATGTGGAATCTCATCCGCGTTGCGGGCCATGTTTCAAGCGGACATGCGATCATTTTACATGCATGGATGAGATTCGCGCATCCGCGATCTTGGAGGCATTACATGAGTCAGGCGCAGTCTGAGCGTCGCCTTGCATCGGGCTGGCGACGTATCGTTGAGCAGCACCGCATTCGGGTCAGCGTGCTCTTTGCCTTGGTGGCGCTGTATTTCGCCCGCCCATCCTGGGACAGCATCATGCTTGGATTGCCCGTGATCGCAATCGGTGAGGGGGTGCGCATCTGGGCGTCGGGCCATATTCAGAAGATGGCCGAGGTCACGCGTACCGGGCCCTATTCGCTGTGCCGGCATCCATTGTATCTGGGGCATGCGTTCATCACTCTGGGCTTTCTGTTGGCCGCGGCCAATCTCTGGCTGTTGCTTGCGGGCATGGTCGTGTTCCTGCTGATCTTTGTGCCCACCATGGATCGCGAGGAAGGCGATCTCGTGCGCCATTTCGGCGAGGAATATCGACAATATATGCAGGCTGTGCCGCGCTTTATTCCGCGGTTTTCCGCGGACCTTTTGCGGGGGCGGTTCGACTGGTCCTTGGTCGCCAAACATCGCGAATGGAACAATGTGCTCGGTCTGATCGGAGGGCTGATCGGCCTTGTTCTGCTCGGCTGGTGGCGAGGCAGTCTTTGATGCGTTGGGTGTCGGCATGTTTGTTGCTGTTGCTCTCCTGGCAGGCCGAGGCCTCCTGCCTGCCGTTTGTCGGTGAACGTATGCGTTTTGCGGTTGGCTGGGAGTTTATCAATGCCGGCACGGCGACGATGGATATCGAGCGCACGTCCGAAGGCTGGCGCACGCGCAGCTTCGCTCGGTCGAACCGGCTCGTGGACATGTTCAAGAAGGTGCGCGACACGATTACCGCCGAGGGGATGTGTTTGAAGGGGCGCATGCAGAGCGTCAGTTTCGACGTCGTACAACATGAGGGACACTATCACTCGCGCAAGGAAACACGCTTTCTCTGGCGGCAGGGCAAGGTGAGCTACACCCAGAACAAGAAAACGAGTTGGTATCCGGTTCCAGCCGGCCACTTGAGTGTGGTCGATGCTTTTCTGTTTACGCGCGCGCAATCGCTGAAGCCGGGCGATGTGTTGCGCATTCCGATCTTCGATTCACGCAAGCGGTACGAGGTTGTGGTTCAGGTTGGCAAGCGGCGCGAGATGCTGTATGCGCCATGGGGCGAGCGGGTGCCTTGTATCGTGCTTACTCCCAGGCTGCGTACCGAGGGCATCTTCTCCAGTAAGGGTACGATGCGCATCTGGGTGACCGACGATGCGCGCCATATACCACTGAAGATGGTTGCCAAGATCAAATTTGGCCATATCGTGGCGCGGCTTGAGCAATATCGGAAGGACTAGCCATGGCGAGACTGTTTGATCATCCATTGAAGCGGAAACAAAAGCTGGAGCAGGCATATGCCGGCAAGCGCGTGCTGGATGTCGCTTGCGGAGAGGTCAAGTTCCGCGGCGCGATCGGGCTGGACTACAATGTGCGCAGTTATCGTCCGCGGGAATGTCAGGCGGATATCGTCTATGACCTGACCCAGTTCCCCTATCCGTTTGAGGACAGCAGCTTCGAGCTGATTTGGTGCAGTCATTTTCTCGAGCATTTCCAGGACCTTCCGCGTATCATGGAAGAGTTCTACCGGCTGCTGAAGCCAGGCGGGCGAGTGGCCATCAATACGCCCCACTTCTCCAGCGTGGAAGCGTATCGGCATTGGCAACATTGCCATTACTTCGCCAAGGGGTCGTTCGATTATTTTTGCGAGGATTCGCATGAATGGGAGTTTTACAATTGCCGCTATCGTTTGCTGGAGAGCAAGATCTTTTTTGACGACTTGAGCAATTGTCTCGGCATTGGCTGGCTGGCCAACCGGTTTTCCTGGCCATACGAGCGCCGCTTTGCATGGATATTCCCCGCATCGAGCGTATATTTCGTGCTGGAAGCGATAAAGGATTGAAACGGGCCTCGTCCCGTAACGGAACGCGCATGATCATTCTCGGCATCAACGATGGCAATTACCACAACACGGCGGCTAGTCTCGTGGTCGATGGCCGTGTGGTGGCCTCGGTGGAAGAAGAGCGGCTGTCCCGTGTCAAGATGGACAACCGATATCCGCGACAGGCCATCGTCGAGGTGTTTCGCATCGCACGGATCGATCCGCGCAATGTCGATCTGGTGGCATTGTCGGGATTGAATCCCTGGGCGCAACGGCCATTCCTGAATCGTTTGTTTCGCCATATCGCCGAGGCGGGCAAGGAGGATTGGGCGCTACGCGCTTTTTATTGGCAACGGCAGCCGGAGCGGTATCTGCGTTTGCTGCGCCCCCGGCGAAAGCCGCCGGGGCTGTTGGCCAAGAAGCCGCTGGCCACGGTCGAGCATCATCTGGCCCACGCGGCTTCCGCTTATTATGTCTCTCCCTTTTCGGACGAACGCGTTGCCGTGATCACGCTGGATGGCTCGGGCGACTTCTCCTGGGGGTCGGTGTGGCTGGGCGAACACGGGCGGTTGCGCCATGTGTCGCGTCTGCACGCGCTAAACAGCATCGGCCTGCTTTATTCGGCGGTGACGGTCTATCTCGGATTCAAGGCTACGCGTCACGAAGGGAAGGTGCTGGGGCTGGCAGCCTATGGCAATCCCGAACCGCTGTGTTCCCGGCTGCTTGCGCACGTCAACAGGGATGACTGGGATCATTTGTTTGACGCTCGGCTGGCACGCGTGACCCTGCGGCAATTTGCGCCGCTGGGACAGGATGTGATTCGCGCGCTGTGCTCCGGCCTGAGTCGTGAGGATGTGGCGGCTGGGATTCAGGCGTTTACCGAATTGTTGATCACGGAATGGGTGCAGCGGCAGATGCAGGCGCTCAATGTGCGAAAGCTGGCCGTGGCTGGCGGGGTGTTCGCCAATGTGAAACTGAACCAGCGCCTGCTTGCCTTGCCCGAGGTCGACAATCTCTATGTGCACCCGAACATGGGCGATGGCGGGCTGGCTACGGGGGCCGCGCTCGAAATGCATGCGCGCCAGGTTGGGCGTTTGGAGCCGCGTTTGCTGGAGCGGGTGTATTTGGGCACGGTGATCGACAGGCAGGCCGCGCTGGCGGCGTTGCGCGATGCGGGGCTGGAATACGAGGAACCCGAGCATATGCCCGCTGTTGTGGCGTCGCTGCTTGCCGAGGGCAAGGTGGTTGCGCGTGCGGCGGGCGGCATGGAATATGGCCCGCGCGCCTTGGGCAATCGGACGGTGATGGCGGCCTGTAATGACCCGAGCATCAATCAGTGGTTGAACAAGAAGTTCGAGCGCACGGAGTTCATGCCGTTTGCGCCGGTGATTCTCGAGGAATATGCCGCCGATTATTTTCCCGCCTGGCGACCCGATCATATTGCCGCCCGTTTCATGACCATTACCTATGATGCATCGGAATTGGCGCGCCAGCGAATTCCGGCGGCGATCCATGTCGACGGCACGGCACGTCCGCAAGTCATTCGCCGCCAGGACAATCCGGATTATTACGATATCATCGACGCCTATCGCGCCCGCACCGGGGTGCCCAGCGTGATCAATACCAGCTTCAATATGCATGAGGAACCGATTGTGCGTACCGCCGAGGAAGCGGTGCGCGCGTTTCTTTCCGCCGGTCTCGATGCGTTGATTCTGGGACCGTTTCTGGTGCGGAGGCCGCAGGCTTGAAGGGGCGCGACCGCTTGCCGGTCTCGGCGGTGGTGATTACGCTGAACGAGCAGGCCCATATCGCCGAATGTCTGCGTTCCCTGTGCTGGGCCGATGAGCGTCTGGTCGTGGATTCGGGTAGCACCGACGAAACTTGCGCGATCGCGCGTTCCCTGGGTGCCAGGGTGATCCATCATCCATGGGAAGGTTTCGGTGCGCAGAAACAATTTGCCACCGAGCAGGCGCGCTTTGATTGGGTGCTCAATGTCGATGCCGACGAGCGGGTCAGTCCGGCGCTTGCCCGTTCGATTGGCGAGGCGATGCAATCGCCAACGCAACCGGCCGCCTATCGGTGCAACTTCCGCCATCGCATGTTGGGTTGCTGGCTGCGGCATGGCGAGGCCTGGCCGGATCCGCATGTGCGTTTCTATGATCGACGGCGCGCGCATTGGGTGCCGCGGGCGATCCATGAATATGTCCTTGTCGATGGGCCCATCGGCCGGCTCGACGGCTGCATTGAGCATTGTACGGCGGAATCCATCGCCGAGCTGTTTGCCAAGATCAATCGCTATACCGATGTGCAGGCGCGCCTGCTGGTCGAGCAGCGGCGGCGCATTGGGCTACTCCAGATATTGGGCAATCCCGCCTGGCGTTTCCTGCGCAACTACCTGTTGCGACTGGGCGTACTGGATGGCGTGCCCGGCCTGGTGCACGCCACCCAGGCGGCGCTGACATCGTTTCTGAAGTATGCCAAGGCCTATGAAATGGCGAGGCGCGAGCGCAGCTGATGCGCGTGGTTCAGGTGGTTCGGCGTTACGGCCCGGTGGGCGGCATGGAGCGCTATGTCTGGGAACTCAGTCATGCGTTGCATGCGCTCGGCTGTGCGCAGGAGATCGTTTGCGCAAGCATCCATGGCGATGCGCCGAGTGGTGTGCCTGTCCATACCCTGGGCACAGTCGCGCTGAAACCGCGTTGGCTGGCCGCCTGGCGCTTTGCCCGCCGGGTGGCGGCATGGCAGGAGGGACGCGGCGGTGAGCGGTTGCTGGTGCATAGTCACGAGGCGACATTCACGCATCACGTGGTGACTTTCCATGGCCCCCCGTTTGCACGCGTGCGTGATGCGGCGCCTTGGCGGCGCGTTTCCCTACGTGTGCAGGCCAATCTTTGGCTGGAACGGAATATGCTATGTGCGCCGTCGGTGCGCGCGGTGGTGCCGAATTCGGTCCTGATCCGCGACTTGCTGTGCGCATATTATCCAGCCGTTCGCGCCCGCATGACGCATCCGATCGTGCCCGGGGTGCATCCGCCGGCGCGACAGCCAGTCTCGCATGGGCGCAAGGTCATCGGTTTTGCCGGGCGCGAGTGGAAGCGAAAGGGTTTGCCGCGGGCGGTGCGTATCGCAGCGGCATTGCGTCGGCAGGATCCCGCGATCGAACTGTATGTCGCCGGTCCCAACCCGGACGAGGTGCGTCATTTGTTTGCCGATTGGGAAGGGGGATACCGGCTGTGGGGCGATTGCGCACTGGAACGGTTTTATGCGGAGATTGATTTGTTGTTGCATCCGGCGCTTATGGAACCGTTTGGGATGGTCATTACCGAGGCGCTATCGGTTGGGGTTCCGGTCGTGGTTTCGGACTGTTGTGGGGCGAAAAGCGAGGTGCCGGCAGGTGCGGTTGTGCCGCTGGCGGCGGATGATGCGCAGTGGGTCGAGCGTTGCCGGCATTGGCTGGGCCGTGCATTACCACCCTATCGCCGGCCTTGGTCGAAGGTGGCGCGCGAGCATCTCGCGTTGTATCGGCGGTTGGTCGGAGATTAAGGCGCGGGCGAGTCCATGCGACGGCCCAGTTTGTGCAGCAGCCATTGGTGGAGCAGGTAAAAGGATTCGCCGCTGAGCATCAACACCGCGGGAAGCTTGTCTTGTTCGGCCCTGCGCCAGAGCCAGAGGGCAAGCGCAAGCTCGCCGATTTGTACGGCGGCCATGCTCCAGGCGCCGATTTCGCCTTGGCTGATTTGTCTGTGCAGCATGATCTGCAGATTGTACAGGGCGATCAGTAGGGCAATCCCGGTCAGCAGCGAGCCGGCCTTGCCGGACCGCTTGGGGGAAAGCGAAAGGGGCAGGGCGAAAAAGAACAGAATCACGACGAACAGGGGTAGAGCAAGGCGTCTCGCCCATTCCGCACTGGCCACGGGATCCTGATGGGTGTTGAGGTAGCGCCATAATTGTCCCGCCAGCATCGTGGTCGGATATTCGCCCTGCTTGAAACGATGGAGGGTGAGCTCGCCCAACGGGATGGAAACCTTGTATTCATCGAAGCGGAGCATGCGCTGGTTTTTTCCGCGCCCCTCCAGCCGCGTGCCGTGACGAAGCAGGAGCATCAGTTGCATGCCGGTCGAGCGAAAAACGCCCTCTTCGGCAAGGTA
>RFFT01000099.1 GCA_003696795.1 Zetaproteobacteria bacterium
GCCAAGGGCATCGAGACAGAGGATTATTTTGGATTCGCCGCAGGCAAGGACGGCGACCGCTATCTTGGCTTTGTCTTTGGCCAGGCCAAGACGATCATGATGGACGAGTCCTCACTCCTTATCAAGCGGGGAGCGGCGCTTCGCGGCGCGGGCGCTTGGAAAGCGAAAAGCGACAACAGGAACAAGGCGCATCGGGCACTTCTCCGGCAGCCGCTAGTGAGCCATCGGGAGATACAACCTCCTCAACACCCCTTGGCGGTACATCGACTGGAATTCCGTCAACCGCTTCCACCAAAAAGCTGTTCTACGGCACCGTCACGCTCGATCCGATCAAGGCCAAGATGGATTTTGCCACCATCATGGATGAAGTCGTTGAGCAATTCACCTCCAAGCTCGGTGTGGATGTGAACATCTCCGTCGAAATTCAGGCGCAGAGCAAAGATGGATTTGACGATGCACTACAGCGTTCCATCAAGGAGAACTGCAATGTGCTGAAGTTCAATAATTCAGAGTTTGAATGAAACCGGAACCGATCCGTTCGATTGCGGATCAACAGGAGGCATCGAACCGGCAGCCAGGCAGAAAACCCATGGAGAAAGTTGTGCCCCACACGTGTGACCACCCCAAAAGAGACCACGGAAAATGGGGTTGGTTTTCTCTAACCTATTGATTTATTGAAGGAACTGGTGCGCGGTACAGGATTCGAACCTGTGACCTCAAGCTTCGGAGGCTTGCGCTCTATCCAACTGAGCTAACCGCGCGCTGCCACTTTGACCAAGATGCGCCGCATGCTAGCAGCCCGCATGGCTTATGGAAGCCGAAGATCGCATGTGTAATGAAATCGGAGCATGTCCCTACTCATGAGTATCCCGCGTGGCGTTGCAGGCGAGTCGCGGGCAGTTCGTGGAATAAGAGGAGTTTAGCCATGAGTTATCCAACACATATCGGACGCATGGTCGGGAGGGGTATGAAGCCCGTGTCCCTGGCCATATTGGGGTTGCTGGCGGCATGCGGCACCACCAACGCCGGCGTCTCTGCCGAGCGCACGCAGGCCTCCAAGCCGGCACAGGCTGCGACACCCTTGCCGCATGTCGGGCTGTTTGCCTACACCCATGCCCATGCGGGCAATCCGAATCCGCCGGATCGCTGGGGCGGGCCAGTGACCGTGATCGCGCATCAGAAACGGGGCGCGACCCAATGGGTGTTGCCCGGGCCGCGCGCGCTCGATCCAGCCATTTTCGGTACGCCGGGGCATCCGGCGGGCTGGGAGCAGGCGCCGTTTCCGTTGATCGGCATTCCGCCCAAGCTCCGGCAGGCTGACAACGGGCGGTACACGATCGTCGATCATGCCACGCCCTTTTCCGACTGGCGCGCGATCGGGGTGGGGGATGTGCGGATGAAGATTACGGACATCACCGCGATTGATGGCGCGACGACGAAAGACAAGGTCGATTTCGTGGCCGAGTTCGATGCGCCGGACAAGACGCACCACTACAAGGTCGTGGCGCGTAAGGCGTTGCCGCACGGTTTCGGCTATCCGTTCTTCGGCGGCGTGGTCACCGATCACTTGATGCACGGCGGCACCGGGATTGGTACACGTTTGATGCCCACGGAATACATCTACGCCTCGTTCTGGGCGATGGGCGATGTGTATGTGGACGGACGGCTTACGAACCCGGGTCAGCTCGTGCATGTGATGATTGGCGAGGGCGTGCGCGGGCGAGGGTGGAAGCTTGGCTTCGACCGCGACATCAAGGGGCAGGGTGTGGTGATGCACCTGATGGTGCCGCCGTACAAGGTGACGCCCAACGGGCCGGTCATGGCGCCCGTTCGCTCGGGCTACATTCCCTTTCCCGAAATCAAGAAGCGGATGATGAAGGCCATGGAACAGGCGAAGAGCCTGCCACCCGATGCGCAAAAGGCGGCGATGGCCCGATTGCAGGCCACGAAGGCGTTGATGGAAAAGACCAAGCGGCATGTGCAGCAGGCCATGGCCGAGGGCAAGATGTTCGGTCAGCCGTTCTTTCACGTGATGTTTGGCAATGTGGCGTACAAGGTGGAACACCGATGAGCGATGGATGGAACATGCGGGCCGGTCGTCGGCCCGCATGCCTGGTATAGGAGGTATCATGAACGACAAGGGTATGAAATTGGTCCCGCTGGCCTGCCTGGCCGGACTATGGTCGGTGGGCGCTTTGGCCGCGCCGGTGGTTGTGTTCGAGCGGGACATCGCGTATCAGCCCGAGGCGCTGACGGTACATGTGGGCGACAAGGTTCGTGTGGAAAACAAGGACCCGTTTGATCACAAAACGCGGGTTCAACAGCAGTATGCCGATGGGCGCCTGGGTGCGACGATTGTGGCCGGGCATGTGGACAAGCCCGGCGCCTCGTTTACGTTCACGCTGGATCGACCCGGCACGTATGAGGTGCGGTGTTTGTTGCACGATGGGATGAGCGCCGTGATCCGGGTGGTACGATAGGGGCGCTACGATGGATGGAGGGCTGGCGGCGGATGACGCCGAGGTCGGAATGGCCGGTGCGGCGGGTGCATTTGGCGTGCTTTGTGGCATGCTTGCCTCGTTGAGGAGGATAAAAGATGATCTTGAGTACCACCCCCGCCATCGAAGGTCGTTCGATTCGCGATTATAAGGGAATCGTCGCGGGTGAGGCCATCCTGGGCGCCAATATTTTTCGGGATTTGTTCGCTGGAATTCGCGACATCGTCGGTGGCCGTTCGGGGGCCTATGAAAAGGAGTTGGCCAAGGCCAGAGAGATCGCGTTTGCGGAGTTGGAGCAACGTGCCGCCGCCTTGGGTGCCGATGCAGTAGTCGGCATTGATCTCGATTATGAGGTGGTTGGCAAGGATGGCGGCATGCTGATGGTCAGCGTTTCGGGGACGGCTGTGACGCTGGACGAATGACGCGGTGGTCAGCCGCGCTTCAACAGCAACAGCCCCAAGGTCAACAAGAACGCGCCAGCGGGCAGGGGCCATTGGGCTGGCACTTGTTGCGCGGCATAGGCGCTCAGCATGGCGGCACCGCCGCCGATTAGCAGGCTCGCGGCCCAAGGTGTGCCTTCTTCGATCTGCTTGTTGCGTTGATCCTGTTGCTCGAGCAGGGCTACGATCCTATCCGGCAGCTCGGCCCAGCGATGCAGTTGGCGCCGCGCGTCCTCGGCCAATGCCTCGGCGCGTCCGCGCGGTCCCATGTGCCGTTGCATCCAGTCGCTGACCAATGGTCTGGCCAGCATCCAGATATTGGCCTGATCGGCGAGTTCGCGCGCCACGCCTTCGATGACCACCATCGTTTTCTGCAGCAGCAACAGTTGCGGTTGGGTCTCCATCTTGAAACGTTCGGTCACCGAAAACATGACAAGCAACAGTTCCGCAATCGAAATTTCGCCCAATGGTCGGTTGAAGATCGGCATGGCCACTTCGCGTAGCGCATCCTCGAACGCGGAAAGATCCGTGTCGGGTGGCACATAGCCTGCATCGAGGTGTACCTTGGCCGCACGCAGGTAATCCTGCTGTAGAAACGCCAGCAACATATCCGCCAGATAGCGGCGCGTGCGCATTTCCAGGCGTCCCACGATGCCAAAATCGACGAGCACAATGTCTCCATTGTCGGCGACGAAGATGTTGCCCGGATGCATGTCCGCATGGAAATAGCCATCGACGAACACCATGTGAAAAAACAGCGTGGCCGTACGTTCGCACAGGCGCAGGCAGTCATGTCCCTGGGCGACGAGCTCTGCTTTTTCGTCGATCGAGGTGCCCGAAATGCGTTCGGTGGTCAACACCTCGCGGCAGGTGTAATCCCATACGACCTCGGGCACCCGCACTCCTTCGACATGGGCGAAATTGTCCGCAAAGCGACAGGCGTGCGCGGCTTCGGCGCGCAGGTTGAGCTCGCCACGAATGGTGACCGCGAACTCTTCGACGACCTCCGGCGCCTTCAGGCGACGGTATTCCGGAAAATAGCGGTCGAACAGGCTGGCGAGCAGCTTCAGGATCGCGAGATCGGCCTCGATCGTGCGCTCGATGTCCGGGCGGCGCACCTTGACCGCCACGGCCCGGCCATCCTGCAGCTCGGCGAAGTGCACCTGCGCGATCGAGGCCGCGGCCACGGGTTCGCGATCGAAATGGCGGAACAGCCCATCCTCGCCCACCAATGGTTTCTTGAAGCTACGCTCGATGACCTCACGCACATGCGCAAAGGGTTCGGGCGGCACGTCATCCTGCAGCCGCTTCAATTCCAGCGCGACCTCCAACGGCAGCAGATCCACGCGCGTGGACAGCATCTGGCCGAACTTGATGAACGTGGGCCCCAATTTCTCCAGCGCTTTGCGGATCTGGGCGCCGAGCTCGCGCGGGACAGGTTCCTTGCGGAACCATTGCAGAATCCAGACATACGGATAGAACAGGCGCATGCGTACCGCCACTGCGGCTAGTCCGTGCGTGGCGAGGATATGCGTGATTTTCAGGACGCGCAGGTTGCGACGGATGCTGCCGGGCAGAAAGATCACCGGACCCTCCTCACGTCCGCGCGCCGCGCTTGCTCTGCTCCAAGGCTTCGAGACGGTGCTCGATGCGGGTGATCCGTCCTTTCAGATGGCTGGTTTTGTGGGCCAGTTGTTCCACGCCCGCCTGCCAGGTCTGCAATCGCTGCTGATCCGGTAGGTCGATGTCCCGCAGATAGTTGCTGACAAGCTGGTGGGATTGTTTTCCGAGTTTTTGCTCCATGGCGACCAATGCCTTGGCTGCGCTGGCCACACGGCTGCCGAAGAAGTCGCCGAAGGCGGCGCGCAGCTCGCGTTCCCAGTCCAGGTCGGCCTCGGCGAGCAGTTTTTTGAAGCGCAGCATGGCTTCGGAATCGCCGGACAGCTTCAGTTGCTGGGCAAATACGAGATCGTCCGGGTCCTCATGCGCAAAGCACATGCGCGCAAAGCCTTCCAGTGTTCCGTTGATGCGCACGTCCGTGGTGCCGTCATGTTGCGGGTGCACCCAGACCCGCCCTTTGTCGAAGCCGAGGAACATCACCGCGCCCGTATCGCGCACCTGAATGCGGAACACCTTGCCGTCCAGTTCGCGCAAGAGCGGCTTGAGACGCGACTCGCGGGAGAACACAAGCCCCAGCACGGTGGACATCACCACGCATTGCACCGGCACGGGGATCAGGCGCAGGGGGAGGAACATCACGCTCATCGCTTTATACCTTGTAGCCGCGGTGCAGGGCGACAATGCCGCCGGTCATGTTGCTGTGCCGCACGAGCTCGAAGCCGGCATCGCGGATGAGTTTGGAAAAACGCCCCTGGTCGGGAAAACGGCGGATGGACTCCACCAGGTATTGGTAGGATTCGCGGTCTCCGGTGACCCATTCGCCCAGCGCCGGAATCGCGTTGAATGAATAGGCGTCGTAGGCGACTTGAAGCAGCGGCAGCACCGGATGCGAAAATTCCAGACAGACGAACTGGCCGCCCGGTTTGAGCACGCGTCGAAACTCGGCAAGTCCGGCCTCGATGTCGAGAAAGTTGCGAATGCCGAAAGCGATGGTGACGACATCGAAGGTATCGTCGGGAAAGGGCAGACGGGTGCCGTCGGCCTGCACACAATCCGCGCGTCCGGGCAGAAATCCGGCGTCAATCACCCGGCGCGCGCCCTCCGCGAGCATCGGGCCGTTCAGGTCGGTCAGAATCACCCGACCTGTTGGTCCCATCTTCCTCAGCAGGCCGATGGCGATGTCGCCCGAGCCGGCCGCGACATCCAGGGCAAGCGCGCCCGCGCGCGCCTCGGTGCAGTTGATCATGCGGCGCTTCCATAGGCGATGCAAGCCGGCGCTCATCAGGTCGTTCATGATGTCGTACTTTTCAGCCACGGAAGAAAACACGCCCATGACGCGGCGCACTTTCTCGCGTCCGCTGACCGTGGCGAAGCCGAAGTGGGTTTGTGAATCCTGCGCGCTCATTGGTCGCGCATCGTAGCAGCGATGTGTCTTAGGTCCAAATCGAAAAACGGCGGTTGTGGGGAAAGCCTGTGGAAAAACAGTGGATGGATTGTGTGGCGATAACACAACTTATAGTTGTTTGCTCGCTGTTGACACCCAATATATGGGCCATATACTCGCCAGCTCAGTTTGCTCCCGTGGTGCGGAGCAAGAGAGGGAGGGATGGCATGAGTGCACAGGTTCAGCCCATACATGCGGGAGCGGCGATGATGGAGAAACAAACGCCTGAGATTCCTTTCCAGGAGGCCAGCCTGGATATTTGGGACAAAAAGTATCGCCTGAAGGACAAGGCGGGGCGCCCGGTGGATAAGACGTTGCAGGACACCTATGTGCGTGTGGCGCGGGCGTTGGCGGATGTCGAGGAACCCGCCAAGCGCGAGCATTGGTTCGAGCGGTTTGTGTGGGCGCTCGCCAATGGCGCGATTCCGGCCGGGCGCATCATGTCCAACGCGGGGGCTGCGGAGCACAAGCCGGCGACCAGCACGATCAACTGCACGGTGTCCGGTACGATTCCCGACTCGATGGACGGGATTCTGTCCATGGTGCATGAGGCCGGCCTTACGCTGAAGGCGGGCTGCGGCATCGGCTACGAGTTCTCTACGCTCAGGCCTAAGGGCGCCTATGTCTCGGGCGCGGGCGCCTATACCTCCGGCCCACTGTCTTTCATGGATATCTATGACAAGATGTGTTTCACGGTGTCCTCGGCCGGGGGTCGGCGTGGCGCGCAGATGGGGACGTTCGATATCAGCCATCCGGATGTGATCGAGTTTATCCGCGCCAAGCGCGAGGATGGCAGGTTGCGCCAGTTCAATCTTTCCTGTCTGATCACCAAGGATTTCATGGAGGCGGTGAAAAACGATGCCGAATGGCAGCTTGTGTTTCCGGCGAGTCAGGTGGAGCTGGACGATCCGGAAACCGAGATCGTGTATCGCCATGTCGCCAATGCGCCGGAAGGATGCGTGCGCGACGAACAGGGGCGCGTGGCGTGCAAGGTGTATCGCACCCTGAAGGCGCGCAGGCTGTGGGACATCATCATGGCTTCCACCTACGATTACGCGGAGCCGGGGTTCATCCTGATCGACCGGGTGAATGAGATGAACAACAATTGGTGGTGCGAGGATATCCGCGCCACCAACCCATGTGGCGAACAGCCGCTGCCGCCCTATGGCGCTTGCCTGCTGGGCAGCGTGAATCTCACCAAGTTCGTGCGTGCGCCGTTTTCGGACAAGGCGCATTTCGACTGGGAACAGTTCCGCGAGGTTGTACGCGTGTTCACCCGCATGCTCGACAATGTCGTGGAGATCAATGGTTTGCCGCTGGAAAAACAGCGTCAGGAGATCATGCGTAAGCGCCGGCATGGTATGGGCTTTTTGGGCCTGGGCAGCGCCTTGACCATGCTGGGCATTCGGTATGGCGCGCCCGAATCGCTGGAGTTCACCGAACGTGTGGCCTATGAAATGGCGCGCACGGGCTATGAGGTTGGGGTTGAGCTGGCCGAGGAGAAAGGCGAGGCCCCCGCTTTGGCCGAGGAATATGAGATCACGCCGGAGATGATGGCCAAGCGGCCGGAGATGGCGGCGGATGGCATCAAGGTCGGCGATCGCGTCAAGGGGCGCGTGCTGTGGGTCAAGTATTCGCGTTATTTGCAGCAGTTCGCGCGCACCGGTCGCGAGGAGGATCGACGCTTGCTTGAGGCGCTGTTGGAGAAGGGATGCAGGTTCACCCATCACACCTCAATCGCGCCAACCGGCACGATCAGCCTAAGCCTGGCGAACAATGCTTCCAACGGTATCGAGCCCAGCTTCGCGCACCATTATGCGCGCAATGTGATTCGGGAAGGGCGCAAGACGAAGGAAAAGGTGGATGTGTTTTCGTTCGAGTTGTTGGCGTATCGTACCTTGGTCAATCCGAACGCGATGCCGTTCGCCGAGGAAGAGGAAAATCGTTTGCCCTCGTGTTTCATCAGTGCCGATGATGTCACGCCCAAGCAGCACGTGGACATCCAGGCCGCGGCGCAGAAGTGGGTCGATTCGTCCATTTCCAAGACCGCCAATGTGCCTACCGACTTCCCCTATGAGGACTTCAAGGACATCTACCTGTATGCTTATGAACAAGGGCTGAAAGGGTGTACGACGTTCCGTTTCAATCCCGAGGTGTTTCAGGGCGTGCTGGTCAAGGAGGAGGATTTGGCCAATACGACCTATCGTTTCAAGCTCGAGGATGGCACTGAGGTGGAGCTCAAGGGCAACGAAGAGGTGGAATACGACGGCGAAACGCATACGGCCGCCAACCTGTTCGACGCGCTGAAAGAAGGCTATTACGGGAAGTTCTGATGCGCACGCGTTGGGCTGATTTTCGCATCCCACCCATCAACCTGTGGGTGATGCCGGCCTGGCATGGCGTCGCGTCCGTGCGGCTCCGGCCGGAGACGAAAACGCGCCGCGACCGTTGGTCGCCACACCCGGCACAGGCGCGGATCAGGGAACTGCTGGCCGCCAGAGGAGGTAATCATGGCCATTAAAATCGAGAAGAAGATTGTCGGTTACGAGGTCGTCAAGGATAAGCCCAAGGAGACGGACGGGGAGAAGGTCACCGCGATCGCACCGTTGCTGGAGCGCGATGACATCCTGGAGGGCAAAACCTACAAGATCAAGACGCCGGTGTCCGATCACGCGATGTATATCACGATCAATGATGTGGTGATCAACAAGGGAAAACCGGACGAGCACCGTCGGCCTTTCGAGATCTTTATCAACTCCAAGAACATGGAGCACTTTATGTGGATCGTGGCCCTTACGCGTGTGATTTCGGCGATCTTCCGCAAAGGGGGGGATATCACCTTTCTCGTCGAGGAGCTGAAGGCCGTGTTCGACCCCAGGGGCGGGTATTACAAGAAGGGCGGCAAGTACATGCCCTCGATCGTGGCCGAGATCGGCGAGGTCATCCAGCAGCACCTGGTTTCCATCGGCATGATGGAGGGTCGGCTTTCCACACCGGAATTGGAGGCCAAGCGCCGCGAGGCAAAAGAGCGGCTGGGCGAGGAGGCCGCAGCCAAGGGAGCGCAGTGTGGCAAGTGCGGCGCGATGGCGGTGGTGCGCCTGGATAACTGCAATACCTGCCTGGAGTGCGGTGATTCCAAGTGCGGCTAGCGTTTATCTAGCCTCCGGTGGCTGAGCGCAGCGCCTGTTGACATGGGTGGCAATAGCGCTTGCCGCCAAAACGCTGCTTGTTCAGGTTGCAGAATCTGGCCACTTTGGGCGAGATTCTGCGATTGCATGCGGCGCTTACCAGTGGCTTGCGTGCGGCTTGCACGGCCTGATTGGCGCGTTGGGCCTCGTTAGGCCGGTGCTCCGGGTGCAAGCCCCTCTAGAGGGCAAACTCCATGCCGGTGCTGTAGCTGACATCGGTGGGTTTGACCTGTTGGGGCGGTCGGGCGTCATAGCGGTAGTCCGCGGATAGCTTTAGTGCCAGTCTGTCGCTGAGGTGAACGGTCAGCGCGCTCTGGGCAAGTACGCGATAGTCGCCGGGCATGCGCCATGCCGGCTGATAGTAGGCGATGGTGGAAAAGCCCAGTTGCTCATTGATACGACGGTTGAATAGAAGGTAGTTGCTCAATCGCCAGCGCCGATCGGTTGCGCGCGTGCCCCCAAGCGGACTGAGGCGCTCCCATTCGTGAAACGTCCCGAGGCCAAGGTACCAAGCGTAGGCTTCTTGCGCGGTGATGGTTAGCCGAAAGCCCCCACCGACAAGCAGCCGCTGTTCCAGCCGCGCGAACGGGTCGCGTTCGAGTTGGCCGAATGCCTCCACCGCCCAGCGTTCGGTATACTGCGTTCGGTGTCGGGCGTGGGCGTAGATGCGGTTCGTATCGGTGACGCCCAGGCTTTTGCCGTAGGCGAATTGCACGGCCAGATATTCGGTGTGCCGGGCATGGTGCCATCGGCTCAGGGCATCTCCCTTGATCGCGACCCTGTTTGTGTTGCCGCGTGCGCCATCGAGGGCAAGGTGGGCAAGTTGCTGGAAGCCTGCTTGCTTGGGGTCGATGATTGCGTCATCCACATTGACGATGGCCAGCGCTGATGTGGCGGGCAGCACGAGCAGGAGCAGCAGGGCTGAGATCAAGGTGCGCATGGTCGGCATGCTAGCGTGTTCGTTTGGACCGGCCATATTTTTTTGGACGAAATTCATGCTTGGCGATCGATTGTTTGCGCGTTAGTGTGCGTTGCCGCTTCAAGGGGGTGGTATGAGTCGTCGCTATTTGTTTACTTCCGAGTCCGTGTCCGAGGGACATCCGGACAAGGTCGCCGATCAGATTTCCGATGCGGTGCTGGACGCGATCCTGGAACGGGATCCGAATCCGGCACGGGCACGCGTGGCCTGCGAAACACTGGTCAAGACGGGGGCTGTGATCGTGGCCGGCGAGATTACCACCGATGCCTGGGTGGACCTGGACGAGCTGGTGCGCGGTGTGATTTGCGATATCGGCTACACCAGCTCGGATGTGGGCTTCGATGGCTCCACCTGCGCGGTGATGAGCCTGATCGGCAAGCAGTCGAGCGATATCGCCCAGGGCGTGGATCGCGAGGCGCCTGAAAAGCAGGGTGCGGGCGATCAGGGGCTGATGTTCGGCTATGCGACGAACGAGACCGAGGTGCTGATGCCGGCGCCGATTCTGTATGCGCACCGGCTGGTGCAGCGCCAGTCCGAGATGCGCAAGGAGCGTATCCTTCCCTGGCTCAGGCCCGATGCGAAGAGTCAGATTACGTTTCGCTATGAGGACGGACGCATCGTCGGCATTGACGCGGTGGTGTTGTCCACCCAACACGATCCGGACATCGAATACAATCATTTGCGCGAAGCGGTGATGGAAAACATCATCATGCCCGTGTTGCCCAAGGAATGGCTGGATACGTGCCCTGCGGACAATATTCACATCAACCCGACCGGCAAGTTCGTGATCGGCGGTCCGGTGGGTGATTGCGGACTGACCGGGCGCAAGATCATCGTGGATACCTATGGCGGCATGGCGCGTCATGGCGGCGGCGCCTTTTCCGGCAAGGATCCGTCCAAGGTGGACCGTTCAGCCGCGTATGCCGGGCGTTATGTAGCCAAGAATATCGTCGCGGCGGGCCTGGCCGATCGCTGCGAGATCCAGGTGTCCTATGCCATCGGCGTGGCCGAGCCGACCTCGATCCTGGTCGAGACC
>RFFT01000005.1 GCA_003696795.1 Zetaproteobacteria bacterium
ACCGCGAACAGGATTTCACACACATGCGGCGCCAGCGCCAGAATCCGCTGGGCATGCGCGCTGCCCGGCAGCCATGCCAGAACCAGCAGCAGGGCGCAAAGCCAGCGCCTCATTGCAGCCGGAACTCCACAGGCAGGCGATACCAGCCATCGGCCACATCCAGTCGCGCGACATCGCGAAGCCCTTCCAGCACGGCCCGATCCAGCACCCTGTAGCCGGTCGAAGTCAGCGGCGCCACCCGCACGATGCGTCGCTGATGCACATCCAGACGGAACAGTCCTCTACCTTCCCAACCATGCCGGCGCGCAATCCTCGGATAAACGATATGCGCCAACAGCCTCCGGCGCGCCGCACCGGGCAAACTCGCGCCCTGCACCGGCTGCGCCATCGGCTGCGTTGGGCGCTGAGCCGACGGTGTTGCCGACGCCACCGCAACGGAGCGCGGCGAGGGAGCGGACGCGGGATGCCCGCTCGGCCGCGCGGCCATGGCATGCCTGGAGCGCTCGGCCCGGACCCGCTCGTGCGCCTTGTTCGGCTTGCGCACCGCGCGTCGCGCTGCGGCTGGCGGCGGATGCGACGCGGGCATGGGACTGGAATCGGTCGGACGTATCAACAACACGGCTAGCATGTTGCCATTGTCGAGATGAGGGGACACGGGCGCACCGGGCAGGGCCGCCAACAGCAGGACATGGAGGCCGATGGCTGCCGCGCCCGCAACCATCAGCCTGCCATGCCTCCATCCCCGCACGGTCAGAAGCTGGCGCTTACGCCGCCATAAAATGCGCGACCGAAGACACCATAGCCGGCCACTTCCTCATAGCGCTTGTCCTCCAAATTTTCGCCCCGGGCAACCAGGGTCCACTGATCGTCCAGCCGATAGCGTAAGCGCACATCCGTGCGATGATAGCCGCGCAGCGGCTGCTGATTGCCACTGGCTGAGAAGCGTGGGCCCACGATGATGGTCTGCACCTCTCCGCTCACGCGATGCCACTCGCCACCGAGCCGGAGGCTGCCCGAATCCTTGGCACGACGGGCAAGCCGCGTACCATCGAGTTCGTTGATCGCGCGCAAGAACGTCCAGTTGGCCGCCAGATAAAGCGGGCCGTAGGCCACACGTCCATTCAACTCGAGCCCGCGCGTCCGCGCCTTACCCACATTCACGGGCGAATAGAAGAACGTGGGCGATGCACGCCATTCGATCAGGTTCTCAAAGCGCTGATCGAACCAGACCGCGCCCACCTGAAGCTCCGTTGCCGCAAGCGTGGTCCGATAGTCCAGCCCCACATCCCATCCCTTGCTGGTTTCCGGCTTCAGATTCGGGTTGCCGCCCGCGAATGCGCTCGTTGGAAAATACAGATCGTTGATCGACGGCGCCTTGAAGCCGGTGCCATAGTTGGCCGTAAGCTTCAGACCGGACACGGGCCGCAGGGCAAGCCCGAGCTTGTATGTGGTCTTGTTGCGACTGACGGAATTGCGGTCATGGCGCACGGCCGCATTGGCATCCATCCATGAATGCCCCCAGGACAACGAGGCAAAACCGGCGCGCTGTGTGATCGTTCGATCCAGTCCCGCGCTCCCGCTGACACCACGATCGCGATGAATGTCCAGGCCGAGCACCACCGAGAAATCGCGCCAATCGAGATGATTCTGCCAAACCACCTGGTCGATGCGGGTGCGAAAATCGGCATTGTTCGAGGCCGTGGCTGGATCATGGTTGATCACCTCGTCCATGGAACGCCCGAGCCGCAGACTGGTTTCCCACCAGGCGGTCAAGGGATAGTCCAATGTGGCTCCGGCCATCAACTGCTTGGCCTGACTGGTGAAATTGTAGATATCCGCCAGCGTGTAATTGGGAGGTGGAAAACCATCGAGCCCGGTCTTGCCGTCCACGTTGCGGATACTGAGATCGAGCTCGCCATCTCCAAGCGGCAACCCAACCCGCCCCGATACGGTCAAGCGTCGATAGCTGTCCGGCTCCGCGCCCACGGCCGCAGCCGACACGCCGCGCGTTCGATAGCCATCCACGCTCAGAGCATAACGCATACCGTGGACGCCCCGACCCGACACATGCGCGCGCCCTGCCGCCGTGCCATAGCTGCCGCCTTCGACATGCGCCGTGGCCTCGGGTGTATCACCACCTTTTCGGGTGAAAATCTGGATCACGCCACCCATCGCATCCGCGCCATACAGCGAGGATTGGGGGCCGCGAATGATTTCAATGCGCTCGATGCCCGCTGTCGCAAGCTGTCCCCAATCGAACTGACCCAACGTGGCCGATCCGACGCGCACACCATCGATCAGCACCAGTGTCTGCCCCGCATTGGCGCCGCGCAGAAACACCGAGGTCGCCTTGCCCGGCCCCCCGCTGGACGCCACATCCACACCCGGCAGACCACGCAACAGATCGGCCACAGTCGTTTTCTGGGAACGCTCGATCGCCTGCCGGTCGAGCACGGTCACATCGGCGCTGACCGTTTCCTCCGACTGCGCAATACGACCGGCCGTGACCACCACCGGCGACATATCGGCAGCCTGGGCATGCATGCCGCCCGTCAACACCAGGGCCAGCCAAGCGCTTGCCCGTTTGGGAAATCTGTTGAATCCATGTTTCATATTCGCTCCTTCGCACCCACCGTGCGTTTGTTTTTTTGAATGGGTGTGCGCCGAAGCGAATCGCGACTGGTTGGAACAAACCAGCAATATGCCAGGAGATTCCGGAACCGGCCCGCCTCGCCCCGAGGCACATGCCCGTGCATGTTTCAGGCCGGTCTCCTGGCTTGCCGTCATCCGCGGCCATGCCTGCCTTCCCATTTGAGATTTCAAACAGTGGCGTGTCGCATGGCCTTGTCAGACTCACAGTTGCGGGGGCAGCGCCGGACTCGATTCACCCTGGAATCCCACCGGACTTCCCGTTTCACCCTCCAGCCGGGCGGCTGTCAGGCACCTGAAACGCGGCGCATGGTAGCAGCACTCTGCCCCCCGGTCACGCGTTTCGATCTGGATTCAGGGGATGTCCACTCGCACTCGCAACAATCCGACCCGCGCCGCCGGCACCGCCGCGTCGCCGGATGGATGCAAGATCAGTTGCAAGGAGGGCTGCATATGCAGCCAGTCGGTCACCGCCATGTCATAGGTGACCTCGATCGCCGTTTCGGCCCGCGTCCAGCCGTTCACGCGCCGCGCGACGGGCGTAAAGCCGGCCCGGGCTACCGCCAGCCCGAACGCATCCCGGGCACGTCCCGGCAACGGCGCATCGAGATGCATGCCGAAACCGAGATAATCGCCAATCAGGTTGCGATCGCGCTGGGCCAGGCCCGCCTGTAGAAACAGCGTCAAGACCATCGCATCCCGCGCCAACGCGGTGCGCTCGGCGATGACATACAACCCGTTGTCGGAGCCGAAACCGCGCCCATCCGGTCCCGTTTTCTGTCCAGTATGCCGCCATGCACCGAGCTTGAGCGCACCCGTGGCCGCATGCCAGCCACCCTCGGCGATCAGCATCAGTCCCTCGCCGCCGGGGCGAATCGCCCGCGTCGCCGGATCGCCATCATAGACACCGACATGTCCGGCAAACGCCCCGTCGGCATAGCCCGCCACCACGGCGCCACCCGCCCTGGGCCAGAGCGAAGCAGGAACATTGACCGAAATCTCCGGCCCGATACCGAAGGACGAGTTCAGGAACAGCCCCGCCGAATCGACCACATAGAAAACGCTATTCAGGTCGTGCAGGCCGACAAGCAGCTCGGCGACACCGATCCGGTGCGCATACCAGAATTGATGCACATCGGCGCGATTGCCATCGGCAATATTGCTGGCGGTCTGCGCATCACCGATCAGGCGCGCGGAGGGATCGCCGCCGTGGTTCAGCACCCCCTCGAAAAACAGCGTGCCACCACGCCACCAACCGGCCCTCGCGGTATCCAACGCAACATCGAGCAGCGCGGCATCGTGCCACTGCGATCCGGAACGCAGGCCGCCGCCCACATTGCGCACAGCTTCAAGTTGATAACCGACATCGACCGAAACAGCGGGCTCTTGCACATCGGCAAACGCGCCCTTCGTTTCCAGCATGGCAACGAGCAACAGCAGAAAGCGCGCCAGCCTACGCAGATTAACGTCCATCGTTTCCCCCGAATCAAGGAAAGCCAAACCGGAGGAAACCAACGCGCATGGAACTTTCGCCACCAGAACGGCGACGACACATCATGCAACGACACGCCCTATCCCCCCGGAGCGTTCCTTCGTTCGACTCGGGCCGGTCTCCTGGCTCTCCCTCATCCGCCTCCATTCCGCCTTCCCGGATCACATCCAGTGGCATGCGAATGGATTTGTCAGAACTACAGTTGCGGGGGCAGCGCCGGCCTTGGCTCGATGAGCCGCACCGGACTTCCCGTTTCACCCCTGGCCACTCTGGGCCATCGGGCACCCGAAGCCGGTCGGCAGGCTTTCAACCGGCAAACACGCTGTCAAGCGACAATCAACGAATCAGAAGCGCTCAATCGCCTTGGGGTATGTCACAATCTCATGCCTTGCGCGCACCTGGGCCATCCACCGCGCGAAGCGTTCCGCACCCTTGCTGCGCCGCACCTGCGCGCGCAGCGCATCCTTCTTTGCCGCAAAGTCCTTCGCCGGCGCAGCGATCACCGTGCGCACCCGAACCACGGCGTAACCGGTCGGCACCCGCTGCACCGCCTTGAGCCAATGTCCCTGCGGCACCTGGAAAGCCTGCCGCAACACCTCGCGCGTCAACCACGGCGCATGATCACCATCGCCATTGGCGCGAATCGGCTTGGACAGGAACTTCGCCTGCGCGAAGCGCTGCGCCAACGCGTCCGCGCTCTTGCCATCCGCCGCTTTCAACATCTTCTCGGCCAACGCACGGGCGCGCTTGTCCGCGGCATCGGCGCGCGCGTCCTCGCTGGCGCGCTTGACCACCTTGTCAAACGGCATGGGCTTGGGCGCGATGCGTTCGACCACCTCGCAGGCGACGAAATGACCGTTTTGCGTTTCGATGATCTCCACCGGATCGTCCGGCTGCGCGGTGAATGCATGCTTGCGCACCTCCGCATCGGCCAGCACCGGATCCGCCAGCGCTTCGTCCATGCTGATCGGCCCCACCGACCGAACTTTCAGCCCCACCGCCTCAGCCGCAGCCTGCAACGAATCCTCGCGCCCCAGCGCGTCGTCGAGATCCTGAGACAATTGATACGCCTCGTCCGCGCCCGCCTCGCGGCGAATATCCGCTTCCAGCTCCGCCTTCACCTCGGCCAGCGGACGGGTTTTGGCTGGACGCACGCCTTCTAGCTTGATGATGTGAAAACCAAACCGGGTCTGCACCACATCACTGATCTCTCCCGGCTGCATCGAAAACACGCGCGCATCGAACTGGGGAACCATCGTGCCCTGGGTGAACCAACCCAAGTCGCCGCCCTGCTTGGCCGAGGCATCCTCGGACACCTCGCGCGCCACCTTGGCGAAATCCTCCCCTGCGCGCACACGCTTCAATGCCGCTTCGATCTTCTCCCTCGCGGCCTTCCTGGCATCCGGTGTGGCCTGGGCGGGCAGCTTGACCAGAATATGCCGCGCATGCCGCTGTTCCGGCTGAGTGTAGCGATCGAGATGCTCCTGATACGCCTTGTCCAGATCGGACTTGCTGATACTGAGATCCTTGGCCAAGGCCATTGGATCAATGTCCACCAGGCGCAGCCGCACGCGCAGCGGAGACATATAGCGATCCTTGTGCGCCTCGTACCAGGCACGCGCCTGATCCGGCGTCACTTTGATGCCGGCCGCCAGGCCATCGGGCGACACCACCACCGCTTCAAGCACCCGCCGCTCATAATCGCGCTGATAGCGCGCACGCAACTCCTGCTCGCTGACCGGCGCCGATTCCGTGAGCGTCTTCTGCAACATTTCGATCAACAAGTCCTGTTTCAAGGCCTGCTCGTAATCCTTGGGCGTGGCAAATCCCATATTGCGGGTGAGAATGCGATAACGTTGGGGGTCGAAATTGCCCGCCGACTGGAATGCCGGCTGCTGTCGCACCGCTTCCACCACGTAGGAATCCGGCGCCACGAGCCCCAGCGACTCCGCCTCGGCCAGCATCAGTCGGCGATTAATCATCGTCTGCAGCGTTGACTGGGCAAGGCCCAGGGAGCGCACGAGGTCCTTGGAAAAATTGGCGCCCAGCATGCGTCGATAATTGTTCAGCTGGCGCTCATAGGTCTGCGCGAACTCGGTCTGGCTGATCGGCACGCCATCCACTTCCGCCACCTTTTCGACATGACTGCCGAGGAAGTAATCGCCAATCCCCCACAGCACGAACGACAAGGCCACGCCCCCCAGAATGACCTTGGCAATCCATGATTGCGCATGATTGCGCATACGTTCCAGCATAACCGCCCCCGCGAATTCGCCCCAATATCAAGGATGCGGGACGCTACCCAAGCCATCATGACGGCGCAACCGAAGGAGGTGGGAAGGACTGAGTGATGAGTCGCGCGGGGCAAGAACCGACGTATCCCTCGGTCCTGACTTTCTCACCACTCATCACATTGCACATGGAGTTCTCCACCCATGGTCGCTAGCTTTGCGCCATGGATGCGCTCCTGAAGATCGACCGCGTGGACGAGCGGCTGCGGCTCACCTTGCAGGATGACGTCAGCCATCGCAACGCCGCCCGCCTGCACGAGGCCCTGCGCGACGCATTCGCGCAAGACGCGCGCGACATCTGCGTGGATCTCGCCGGCCATCGCATCGACGCGGCAGCAGCCGCGACCTTGCTGGACGGCGCACAATGGGCGCAACGTGGCGGCGGTCGCTTTCACCTTGCGCATGTGTCACCCGAGGCGCGCGCGCTGTTGCGCCTGTATCGGCTGGAAGACATGTTCGACATCGATGCGGGAGAAGCCGCATGAGCTTTCGCGACCTGCGCGACTTTCTGGCAACGCTGGAACAAAAGGGATGGCTGCACCGCGTCCGCCACGAAATCAGCAGCGATCTTGAAATCACCGAGGTTTCCGATCGCGTGCTGCGCGCCGGGGGGCCGGCATTGCTGTTCGAAAACGTGCAAGGCGCCGGCATGCCGGTGCTGACCAATCTGTTCGGCACCCCCGAGCGCATCGCGCTGGGCATGGGGCGCGCCTCCGCCGATGAGCTGCGCGATATCGGTCGCCTGCTCGCCTATCTGAAGGAGCCCGATCCACCGAAGGGCATCAAGGATCTTTGGGCGAAGTTTCCGCTGCTGCGCAAGGTGCTGGACATGCACCCGAAGACCACGAACAAGGCGCCGTGGAAAGCGCGCGTGCTGGAAGGCGACGCGGTCGATCTCGGCCTGCTGCCCATCCAGCGCTGCTGGCCGGAAGATGCCGCACCGCTGATCACCTGGGGGCTGGTGGTCACGAGGGGACCGCACAAGGCGCGCCAGAACCTGGGCATCTACCGCCAACAGCTGCTGGGCAGAAACAAGTTGATCATGCGCTGGCTGAAGCATCGCGGCGGCGCACAGGACCACCGCGAGGCCAAGGCCGCGGGGCTGGACCGCTTTCCCTGCGCGGTGGTCATCGGCGCCGATCCGGCCACAATCCTGGCCGCGGTCACGCCGATTCCGGATACCCTGTCCGAATACCAGTTCGCGGGCCTGTTGCGGGGCGAACGCACCGTGCTGACCGATTGCACGTCCATTCCGCTGCAGGTGCCCGCCAGCGCCGAGATCGTGTTGGAAGGCCATGTCTCGCTGAGCGAGTACGCCGATGAGGGCCCCTTTGGCGACCACACCGGCTATTACAACGAGGTGGAGCGCTTTCCGGTGTTCACCGTCGAACGCATGTGCCTGCGCGAGGATGCGATCTACCATTCCACACACACCGGCAAGCCGCCCGACGAACCGGCCGTATTGGGCCTGGCCTTCAACGAAGTGTTCGTGCCAATTCTGCAAAAGCAGTTTCCCGAGATCGTCGATTTCTACCTGCCGATGGAGGGTTGTTCCTATCGCGTGGCCGTGGTGTCGATCCGCAAGGGCTACGCCGGCCATGCCAAGCGGATCATGTTCGGCGTCTGGTCCTACCTGCGCCAGTTCATGTACACCAAGTTCATCATCGTCGTCGATGAGGATGTGGATTGCCGCTCCTGGCCGGAGGTCGTGTGGGCGATCTCCACCCGCGTCGATCCCGCGCGCGATTTCACGCTGGTCGA
This sequence comes from Zetaproteobacteria bacterium, assembly GCA_003696795.1. GTDB lineage: Bacteria > Pseudomonadota > Zetaproteobacteria > Mariprofundales > Mariprofundaceae > J005. The sequence goes on from RFFT01000005.1 coordinate 8,194, forward strand.
GCGCACACCGATCGACTATCTCGATTTCGCCTCGCCCGTTGCGGGGCTGGGCTCCAAAGTCGGCATCGACGCGACGAACAAATGGCCGGGGGAAACCTCGCGCGAATGGGGGCGCCCGATCCGCATGGACGCCGAGATCAAGCGGCGCATCGACGAAGCCTGGCAGGAGATCATGGGGCCGTTCGCATGATGGCGATCCCGGCAGCCCGAACGAAAAAAGAAAAAGGCCCGGCGGGCCGGGCCTGGGTCATGGTTTTGTCTGGTGGAGCCAGGCGGGATCGAACCGCCGACCTCTACAATGCCATTGTAGCGCTCTCCCAGCTGAGCTATGGCCCCGTCACCCCCCTTGCGGGAGGGCGCGCATTTCGCCACAGACCAAGAGGCTTGTCAACATGAAGTTCCAGCAAGAAATGCGCCTGTTCCGGCGCACCCTGTCCGCCGATTGCCTGACACCGCCGGCGATCTTCGCCCGCATGGCCGAACGAGGCGATTGTTTCCTGTTCGAGTCCGCCGAGGGGGGCGAGCGATGGGGACGCTACAGCATTCTGGGCATCAACCCGGCCGCCGTCGCGCAATTTCCCCGCTCAGGCCATGCGCGCATCCGCTATCGCGACGGACGCGATGAGACATGCGATCTCGACGTTCTGCAATGGTTGCGCGCGCAGGTCGTCGAGCAGCCACCGATCGACGACGATCTGCCGTTCACCGGCGGCGCGGTCGGCTTCTTCGGCTATCAGCTCGTCTCCCGCTTCGAGGACATTCCGGACGATCTGCCCGATCCGGTCGGCACCCCCGA
>RFFT01000100.1 GCA_003696795.1 Zetaproteobacteria bacterium
AACATCGAGTTCCTGTCGCACCCGCGGCCGGAAGAGGTGGTGCTGGCTTGAAACGCGGCGCGGATTCGGCAGCCTTGTCCGCCAGCGACTAGCGAAGAGGTAGGGTTCATGAATCATTTGCAGCAGGTCATCGATCAGGCTTGGGAAACCCGCGATGATTGGGATATGCGCTCGGTCAGCGCCGAGGTGCGCGAGGCCGTCGAACATGCGATTCAGCTGTTGGATGACGGCGGTGTGCGGGTGGCCGAGAAGGATGACGACGGGCGTTGGGTCACGCACGAATGGCTGAAGAAGGCGGTGCTGTTGTTCTTCAAGCTGCATGACAATCAACTGATCAATGGCGGTGTGTCCAATTATTATGACAAGGTGCCGCTGAAGTTCGCCACTTGGGGCGAGCAGATGTTTCGCAAGGCCGGCATTCGCGTTGTCCCGCCGGCCACGGTGCGCAAGGGGGCATTTATTGCTCCCAAGTGCGTTCTGATGCCCTCTTATGTCAACATAGGCGCTTATGTCGACGAGGGGACGATGGTCGATACCTGGGCGACGGTGGGCTCTTGCGCGCAGATTGGGCGCAATGTGCATCTCTCCGGTGGCGTGGGGATCGGCGGGGTGCTCGAACCCCTGCAAGCCACACCCACGATCATCGAGGACAATTGCTTCATCGGCGCGCGCTCGGAAATCGTGGAGGGTGTGATCGTGCGCGAGGGGTCGGTGATCTCGATGGGTGTGTATATCGGCAAGTCCACCCGCATTATTGATCGGGAAACGGGTGAGGTGCACTATGGCGAGGTGCCGCCGTACTCGGTGGTTGTGTCTGGCTCGATGCCGGGCAAGTCGGGTGGTCCGAACCTGTATTGCGCGGTGATCGTCAAGAAGGTGGATGAAAAGACCCGGGCCAAGACCGGCATCACGGAGCTTTTGCGCGAGGCCTGAGTTTGGGGGTGCGCGATGTCACAGCGAACGATTGAGGCCAGTATCGAGATCGACCGCCCGCTTCATGAGGTGGTGGCCTTTGTCGATAATTGTGACAACGACCCCTTGTGGCAGTCATCGGTTTGGGAGACGGTGCAGCTTGACGAAGGCAAGCCTGCCAAGGGAACCCGTTATCATGTGAAGCAGAAGTTTTTGGGCCGGATCATCGATCAGTATTGGGAGGTCGTGGAGCGCAGCGCGGATGGCACGTTTTGGCGCGCGAAGACCGTGGCCGGTCCGTTCGCGATGGATGTCACCATGCGTTTCGAGCCTACCCAGGGCGGCACGCGGGTGACACGCACGATGCATCTGGATGTCGGACGCTTCTTCAAATTGCCCGCCTCGCTTATTGCAACCATTGCCGAGCGTGAGGTGCGTGCCGATTTCGAGACGTTGAAGCTGTTGTTGGAGCGCGGTCGCTAACGCAACTGGTCCCAGGCGTCGAGATACGCGCCCAGCCAAGGGCGGCGTTCGCGTTCGGCGGCAAGATAGTTGTAAAAGCCATCGCAGGCGCGGGCAAAGGCCGGTGCGCTCAGCGCGCCGGTGAACAATTGCCAGCGTAGGAACAGCAGTACGGTGGTGCACACGTCGGTCTCGCAATAGCGGCGAATCCCCTCGATGTCCCCCCGTTCGAACATCTCGCGCACCTGATCGCCGGCCGTGTCCAACTTGCCGGGAATGCCCAGGCAGGCGGCCACCTCATCCATCGAGCAGCGCGCCGAGGCGCCATAGTCGGAGAATACTTCCAGCAGGTCGAGGTGGTATTGCGTCGAGTAGCGCGCACTATAGCTGTTCCATTTGTCGCCTTCGTTGAACCAGCGCGGGCAGCTGATGCCATGCGCCATGGCACGATATTTCAATACCGAAAGATCGAAGGAGCGCCCGTTGAAGGTGACCAGTTGGGGCGCGCGCCGTTCAATCAGGCCGAAGAAGCCCTGCAAAAGTTCGCGCTCTGTGCTCTCCACCTTGCCGCCACTGGCCAGGCGTCGAATCACGTATTCCGTTCCCTGCTCTCCCGGCTCGCGTATCATGTGCGCATAGGCGATGGCCACGACTTGGTGAAAGGGCTGGCGCGGGAAGTCGCTTCGGTTGTCGGTTTTCTCCAGAAAATAGGCGCTAAGCTCATCGCGTGCCTGTTCGTCGCTCAGCTCGGGCTGGCGTAGCAGCCGACGGGCGGCCTCGGCATCGCTCACGGTTTCAATATCGAAGATGATGATGTCCCGCCGCATGACGACCTCCTTTGCGCTGGGGGCAGCTTAGCCGCGATCTTGTCGATGTCCAAACAACGAGCGCAATTCTCCGCTGAGCATTGCAAAGGCGAAAAAAGCGATGGCGCCGGAGACGACGGAAACGGCAAGCCAAAACACCTGTAGCCATTGACCATGCATCGGAAATGGCCATAGCGCGGATAGGCCATCGAGTACGGTCATCATCAACAGGCTGCCGAGGACCGCTTTGGCCAGGCGCAAGCTGGCCGTAAGATCCAGCAGTGGCCCATGGCGTTTGGCGAGATGGCGCCAGAGCAGGGTGGCATTGACGATGGCGGCGAGCGAGGTGGCCAGTGCGAGGCCGATATAACTGAAGAAGCGCATCAGGATGATGGCCAGCAGGATGTTGACGGCAACACTGACGGCAGCAAAGCGCATGGGTGCCTTCGCATCCTTTTCGGCATAGCAGGCAGTGGCCAGCAGCTTGACCCAGCAGAAGGCGAGCAGGCCGAGCGCATAGGCCTGCAGGGCATGCGCGGTGGCCACGGTGGAGTGGTGGTCGAAGGCGCCATGCTCGAACAGGGTTTGGATGATGGGACGCGCCAGCAACCATAAGCCGGCGACCGCGGGCAACGTGATCCATCCCAGCCAGACCAGGCCGGTCTTCAGGTCTTGCCGCGCTTGTGGCGCATCGCCCCGGCTCAAGTGCGCGCTCAGGGTGGGCAGCAGAGCGGTGCTCATGGCGATGCCGAAAATGCCGAGCGGTAGCTGAACGATGCGGTCCGAATAATAGAGGTACGATACCGCGCCGGGTTCGAGCAGGGTGGCCAGAATGGTGCCGACCAGAATATTGATCTGCACGGCGGCGACGGCGAGCAAGGCTGGCCCGAACAGGCGTAAGGTTTGCGCGATGGCCGGTTGGCGGAAGTTGAACGAGAGGCGCGGCTGCCAACCGATGGCGCGCAATGCCGGCCATTGCACACCCAGCTGCAACATGCCGCCGAGCAATACCCCAATGGCCAGGCCATAGGCCGGGTTGTCGAAGCGCGGGGCCAGGACCACGGCGGCGAAGATGATCGCCAGGTTCAGCAATGCGGGGCTGGCTGCGGCCAAGGAGAAGCGTTGGTAGGTGTTCAATACGCCCCAGGCCATGGCGGTCAGCGAGATCAATAGCAGGTAGGGGAACATCCAGCGCGCCAGCGACAGCGACAGCTGCCAGCGGTCGGGTTCATCCATGAAGCCAGGCGCGAACACGATCAACAGCCAGGGCATGCCGAGCATGCCAAGCGCCGTGGTGGTTGTGAGCACCAACAGCAGCAGGGTACCCAGCGCATCGAGGTAGGCATGGGCCGCCTTTTCACCGCGCTGCCGCTCGTCGTTCAGCACCGGTACCAACGCCACGGTGAGGGTGCCTTCGGCGAACATGCGGCGAAAGAAGTTGGGCAGCTTGAAGGCGACGAAAAACGCGTCGGCCAGCACGCCGGCGCCAAGGATGCGTGCCAAGAAGATGTCTCGCGCAAAGCCCAGGATGCGCGAAAGCAGGGTCCAGCCGCCGACCCGGCCTGCCGCGGCCAACAATTGCTTGCGGGATGAGCCGTCCTGGTTTGACTTGTTTTGCTTCCTTGTCATAATGCGCCGCCCTTCGCCAAGGTTTGGCAAGCTAGCGCGCTTGCGCCAAAGCGGAAGGATGAATTCTTCGGATAGGGTCCAAAGGCGGTGATGTAAGAATGCCAGGTGTGAAGATCAATCCTGATGAGCCTTTTGAGCTGGCGCTCAAGCGGTTTCGCAAACAGGTGGAGAAGGCGGGCGTGATCAGCGAGTGTCGGCGCCGCGAGGTGTATGAGAAGCCTTCGGTGGCACGCAAGCGCAAGGAGGCCGCCGCGCGCAAGCGCTTGATGAAGCGGTTGCGCCGCATCCGCATGCGCGAGAATCGCAATTATTGATTGATTTCATGCCGGGCGTTCGCCCGGCATTTTCCTTTTCGGGCAGGAGACAACGATGCTGATCGAGCGCATTACCGAGGATATGAAGCTGGCGATGAAAGCCGGCGACAAGGCGCGTGTGGCGGCGATTCGAATGCTGCGCGCGGCGATCAAGGATCGCGAGATCGAGCTCGGCCATGCATTGGATGATGACGAAGCCGAGGCGGTGCTCGCCCGCTTGCTCAAGCAGCGCAAGGAGGCGGCTGCCCAGTATGCCGAGGGAGGCCGCGAGGATCTGGCGGCGGCCGAGCGCGCCGAGGCCGAGTTGATCCAGTCCTATCTTCCGGAGCCGCTCGGTGAGCAGGAGTTGCGGGCACTGATCGAGGCGATCGTCGAGGAGGTCGGGGCTTCGGGATTGCGCGATATGGGCAAGGTCATGGGCGCATTGAAAGCGCGGGCTGGGGCGCGCGTGGATATGGGCCGCGCGTCCGCCATGGTGAAGGCGGTGCTCGGCTAACGCTTGCGGCATCGGCCTTTGACGGCTACATAGGAAGGCATGGCGCATTTTCCGGAGAGTTTTCTGCAGGAGCTACAGGCGCGTTGCGATCTGGTTGAGTTGATCGGACGCCATGTCGAGCTGAAAAAGTCCGGCTCCCGCCTGGTTGGGCTATGCCCGTTCCACCATGAGAAAACTCCCTCGTTCTCGGTATCGCCCGATCGTCAACTGTATTACTGCTTTGGCTGCGGTAAGGGCGGCGGCGTGTTCCAGTTTTTGATGGAGCATGACGGGTATTCGTTTCCCGAGGCAGTGGAGTATCTTGCGCATAAGGTTGGCATGCCGCTCCCGCAAGGGACACAGGAGGATGCGGCCGAGCAAGTGGAGCGCAAGGCGGCCTATGCGCTGCTGGAGCAAGCGGCGGGACTGTTTGCGCGCACCTTGGCCGGCGAGCAGGGGCGGCCCGCGCGGGCCTATCTGCGCAAGCGTGGGTTGCCGCAAACGATCGTGCAACGCTATCGCTTGGGCTATGCGCCGGAAGGCTATGGGTTCTTGCAGCGGGCGTTGGGCGGCGATGGGCGGCGTTTGCGCTTGCTCGAGAAGACCGGCCTGCTGTTTCGTTCCGAGCGTGGATTCCGCGATCGCTTCCGTGCCCGCTTGATGTTCCCGATTCGGGACCGGCGGGGGCATGTCGTGGGTTTTGGCGGGCGTTTGCTGGATGCCGGGGAGCCGAAATACCTGAACTCGCCGGAAACCCCCTGGTTCCATAAGTCGGACCTGCTGTATGGGCTGGCGGAACACCGTGATGAGATCCGCAAGCGCAAGCAGTTGCTTGTGGTTGAAGGCTATATGGACGTGCTAGCGCTGGCCGCGCATGGTTTGCCCATAGCATTGGCGCCTCTGGGCACCGCCATCGGGGAGCGGCAGTTGCGCGAAATCCTGCGCCTGCATGATGCGCCGGTGTTTTGCTTCGACGGCGACCGTGCCGGCAGGCAGGCAGCCTGGCGCGCGCTGGAGCGGATGCTGCCCATGCTGTCCAGCGACCATGCCCCGCGCTTTTTGTATCTGCCCGAGGGCGAGGATCCGGATTCGCTGCTTCGGCAGGAGGGCGCGGAGGCGTTTGCCGCGCGGGTGGCCAAACAGGCGCGACCGGTGCTGGAGACTTGGTTGGCGGGCTTGCGGCTATTGGCGGGGCGGGGCCCGGAGGGGCGCGCGCGCATGGCAAAGAAAGCCGATGCGATGCTGGCTACGATGCGCGATGATTACCTGCGCCAAGTCTGGCGGCAGGAGGCCGAGCAAGCCAGCGGCGTTCGCTTGCGTGAGGCGCGGCGCAGCAAGCCGGTGGCAGCGCGTGGGTCACCGCACAAGCTCAGCGAATTGCAGGAACGGTTCCTGGCCGGGCTGATGCAACAACCGTCACGTTTTGCCGCGCTGCCCGACATCGCGCGCGAATTTTTCGTTGACGTGCCCGATGTGCATGAGGTATACATGCGCGCTTTTTCAATCATGGCGGACGCCGAAGAACAGAAGGTGGATATCACGGGCCAACTGCTGCAGGCATTTCCTGAGCAATCTGCAATCGCCCGGTGGGTTAATCAGGCGCCGGTCCATGACCATGAATTTGAACGTCTGTGCTTGGCCATGGAGGCCAATGCGATCCGCGCGCGTCAGCGGCGGCTGCGGGGACGCTTGACCATCGAGCAGTCCCAGGCCATGCAATTGCGCTTGCGCGAGATTCATGAACGTTTGCGCGGACTGGGCGAGGAATCTTGAGCAACAGCGGAGCAAGGATATGACGAACAAGGGTCAGGACAACATTCGTATTCGCGAACTGGCGAGCTTGATGGCCAAGGGTAAGCAGGCTGGCTACATCACCTACGATGAGTTGAACAAGCATTTGCCGGCCGATCTCGTGTCCGCGGATCGCATTGAGCAAATCATCAATGTGTTTACGGAAATGGGGATCGAGGTCGTGGATCCGGAGCGCGCGCCGACTGGGGCGTATGCCATGCGCAAGGACAAGCTGCGCAAGGAGGATTCGGCGCTCAGGGCGGATACGACGACGCTGGGCACGGTGATCCGCATCGATGATCCGGTGCGCATGTACTTGCGCGAGATGGGCACGGTGGAGCTGTTGACGCGCGAGGGCGAGATCGAGATTGCGCGCCGCATCGAGGAAGGGCGCATGCAAATTCATGAGGCGATCTGCCTGTGCCCGGCCACATTCCGGGAGATCATGCGTCTGGGCGGACGCATTGAGCAGATTCGTAAAGAGGCGCAGGAGGCAGGCGAGGAACCGAATTTCCGCGATATCCTCGATATCGACGACAAGGTGGTGAACGCGGCGGCAATCCAGGAATATCAGAATCGCATGAACCGCTCGGAGGAGGATGAGGACGACCTCGAGGAGGAAGAGATCAAGCTCGATCCGGAAGAGTTGTCCGAAGCGATCAAGGCCCGTACGGCCACGCCGGATGGCACGCCGATGCAGGAAACCGTGATCACCAAGGAGGAGCAACTGGAAGAGGCGCTCGGTCATTTTGCCGAGGCCAAGCGGTTGCATGACGAGTTTACGAAGATCAAGAAGAAACTGGAAAAGAATCCCGGCGATACGGCATTGTGGGAGCGCAGCCAGGAGGTGCTGAACAAGATGCTGGTCGAGCTGGTCAGCATTCCGTTCTCGCAGCGACAGCTCGATTTGCTTGTGCAGCGTTTCAAGAATGCGATTGAACGGGTGCGCAAGTACGAGCGCGCCATTCGAGATTTGGCGTTGAAAGCGAAAATGCCTCGTAAGCTGTTTATTGAGACGTTCACCCCGCGCGAGACCGATGAGCGTTGGCTGGACGATGTGCTCAAGGCGCATGATGGGGCGCCCTGGGCGGGTGCGCTCGAGCTTTATGGCGACAAGATTCGCGAGCATCAGCGCAGGCTCAAGCGCGTGGAGCAAGAAACCGAGATGCGCATCGATGAGCTCAAGGAAGTGGCGCGGCGTCTGACCATGGGCGAGGCCAAGATGCGTCAGGCCAAGAAGGAGATGATCGAGGCGAACCTTAGGCTGGTGATTTCGATTGCCAAGAAGTACACCAATCGCGGTTTGGGCTTTCTGGACTTGATCCAGGAGGGCAATATCGGTTTGATGAAGGCGGTGGACAAGTTCGAGTGGCGCCGCGGCTACAAGTTCTCGACCTATGCTACCTGGTGGATTCGTCAGGCGATTACTCGTTCGATCGCGGATCAGGCGCGGACCATCCGCATCCCGGTGCACATGATTGAAACGATCAACAAGATGATGCGCGTATCACGTCAGATCGCGCAGGAGGTGGGGCGCGAGCCGACGCCGGAGGAGCTGGCCGAGCACCTGGAGATGCCGGTGGAGAAGGTCGAGCAGATTCTTGAAGTGGCCAAGGAGCCGGTAAGTCTGGAAACGCCGATTGGTGACGATGAAGATTCCCAGTTGGGCGACTTCGTGGAGGACGAGAAGGCGGAAAATCCGCTCGATCAAGTGGTGAACAAGGCGCTGGCCGAGGCGACGCTGGAGGTGCTGGAGAACCTCACCGAGCGCGAACAGAAGGTGCTGCGCATGCGTTTCGGTATCGGCATGAATACCGACCATACCCTGGAGGAGGTCGGCAAACAGTTCGGCGTCACTCGTGAGCGCATTCGCCAGATCGAGGCCAAGGCCCTGCGCAAATTGCGCCATCCGAGCCGCGCGCAGAAGCTGAAGACGTTTGCCGACTCACCCGAGCAGGCGGATAGCTTACGCTGATCAGTCGGGATCGACGCGGATGCGCTCGATGCGGCGGCATCGGCGTGTGGCCGGATCGATGCCCACCTTGGTGGCGAAGATCGTTGCGCCGCGCTCGACGGCTTCAAAGCGCTGCGGGAGCTTGCTGACCATGCGTGCCAGCGCGCCTTCGACTTTCATGCCGATGATCGACTGGTAGGAGCCGGTCATGCCGATGTCGCTCTGGTAGGCGGTGCCGCTGGGGTGAATGATTTCATCGCAGGTCGGCACATGGGTATGCGTGCCGTACACGAACGAGGCGCGCCCGTCCAGGTGCCAGGACATGCCCATCTTTTCACTGGTTGCTTCGGCGTGCATGTCCACCAGGATTGCATGCACATCGGATGGGATTTCCCGCAAGGCCCGATCAGCCGCGCCAAACGGACAATCCCAAGGACCCATGAAGACTTGGCCAATCAGGTTCACGACCGCGATCCTGTGGCCTGCGGGCGTTTCGCGCATGGTCCAGCCGCGACCGGGCGCCTGAGTGGAAAAATTCATCGGACGCACGAAGCGGGAATCCTCGTCAATGAGCTGTAGAAATTCCCGTTTGTCCCAGCAATGGTTGCCATTGGTCAACACGTCGATGCCAAGCGCGAACATTTCCTCGGCCGTTTTGCGCGTCAGGCCAAAGCCCGCGGCGAGGTTCTCTCCGTTGGCGACGGTAAAGTCGATGCGGTGCTGATCGATCAGGCGCGGCAGATGTTCGCTCAGTGCCCGGCGCCCGGCGCGACCGATGATGTCGCCAATGACGAGGATGTTGATCAATTCAGGCATGCGATACACTCCTTTTCGGTAAGCACGAAGTGCATGGGTACATCGTGCGGCTCCACCGGGATGCTATCGGCTTCCTGACAGGAAAAGGCCAGTCCCACGATGGCTTGCAGGGCGTGAGCATGGCTGGACAGCCAGAGATCGAAACACCCTTTGCCCATGCCCAGCCGGTTGCCGGTACGATCGAAGCCGGTGAGCGGACAAAGCAGGATGCCGCCGTCCTCCGCGCGCCACGCGTTCCCCTGGATGGGCTCCTCCACGCCCCAGCGGCTGCGCTGCCAGCGCGTCGTCGCATCCACGCGCAGCCAATGCATCTGCGTGTGCCTGTGGACCCTGGGCGCGAAAAAGCGATAGCCCGGCCAGGCAAGGATAGGGCGCGTTTCCACCTCGGCGGGCAGCGCGAGATAACAGAGCAGGGTATGTTGCCGGGCAAAGCGGGATTGAAGTAGTGCGCGCAAGCGTTGATGGATACGGGCCGAGTATTCTGCGCGTTGTCCGGCGCTCATCGCTGCGCGGGCGGCCATCAGTCGACGACGAAGCTTCTGTTTGGCGCTCGGTTCGGGTGGATTCAAGGAATTGCGGTCCTTTTAGGGGATGGTCGATAAAGGGGCGCCCCCGCGCTGACGGTATGGCAGGCAGTTGTCGAACCCTCCAACAAGAGGTGGGCGCCGCACGTTAACGTTAGGTACTCCCTTGCGGGAATGCACACGGTTAGCGTAGCGAGGCTCCCATTCGACAGGTATCGGCTCAGGCAACTTGAGTGCCGCTCGTTCAGTGCAGGGGCGCTTTCGCCAAACCTTCCGCCTGTGATACTACCTCGTCGAGCGAGGAGATCAAGTGCTCGACATCATGCCACGCGGCCTTTTCCTTGTGCAGCAGTTCTCCGGCGAGGTTCATGGCGACGAGCAGCAACAGGCGATCCGACGCGACGGCGGCGCCTGCGCGACGCAGTTCGTCGATTTGTGCCTGAATCATCGCCGCCGCACGCTGCACAAGCTCCGGGTCGTCATCGGTCCGGATGGTGTATTTGTGCCCCATGATCTGGACTTCGACGGCATGCGTCATGGCCGTTCCTCCCCGCGCGCAATGAGCTTATCGAGTTGGTTCATCGCGTGCTCGACGCGCGCTCGCGCCTCCAGCTTGCGGTGTTGCAGGGACTGCAACTCTTGCTCCAGTTGCTGCACCTGATCGCGCCGCTTGCGCAGCTCGCCCTCGGCCAGGCGCACCACCTCGCGCAGGCGTCGATTGTCTGCGATCACTGTCTCCATCTTGCGCCGAATCGCGGCAAGATGCTCGTTCAGCTGGGTGATGCGCGCACGCAGCGCTTGTTCAGCCTCCTCCCGTTGCATGCTCTGTATTGAAGCAGTGGCGTGTGGACGGGTCAATAGCTAAGGTGCACACACCTGTTGACGAACCCAGCGCGCATAGGCCTCGCTGGCCGAGACCTCATCGATGATGATTTCCGGCACTTCATAGGGATGGCGGCTTGCCAGCCAGTCGCGCACTCGGGTGGCCAGTTCCGGCGTGGTTTTGAGCGTGAGCAGGGTTTCCAGGCTGTTTTCGCATCGCCCCTGCCAGCAGTAAAACGAGCGAACGTTTGAGATAAGTTGAACGCAGGCGGCCAGACGCGCATCGAGTAGCTCCAGCGCCAGGGCTTGCGCCTTGGTGTCATCGTCAAGGGTAGTTTGCACGATGGCGATCTGTGATTCCATGGGGGTATGCTACTTGAAAAGCGTCCAAGGTGCGATGTGGGCTTGAGTGGTTGGCGGCCTTCTGCTAGGAAGCTTGGCAAGATCCACAAGGAGGGAGCTATGGCGGAAGAAACGATCACCAGCATGCTTGAAGAGCGGCGAAAGTTTGCGCCGCCGCGCAATGAGACGGCGCATATCGCGTCCATGGAACAATACGCGCAATGGCGCGCGCGCTTTGAGGCGGACCGGGAAGGCGCCTGGCGCGAGTTGGCGCTGGAGCACTTGCACTGGCAGCAACCGTTCACCCGTGTGCTGAATCGGGAACGCCCTCCGTTTTTTCGGTGGTTCGAGGATGGCTATTTGAATGTGTCGGAGAATTGCCTGGATCGGCATGTTGCCGCCGGGCATGGTGCGCGGACGGCGATCATCTGGGAGGGAGAGCCGGGCGAGGTTCGGCGCATCAGTTATGCGGAGCTGCTGGCTGAGGTATGTCGTGCGGCGAATGCGTTGAAGCAGCTGGGCATCGAGGCTGGCGACCGGGTGGTCATCTATATGCCGATGATTCCGGAGGCGGCGGTGGCCATGCTCGCTTGCACCCGTATCGGCGCGGTGCACTCGGTCGTGTTCGGCGCGTTTTCTGCGCAGGCGTTGCGCGATCGTATCGAGGATGCCCAGGCCAAGCTGGTGATTACCGCCGACGGGGGGTGGCGGCGTGGCGCGGTACACGATTTGAAAAGCAAGGTGGATCAGGCTTTGGATGGCGGCGGCAACAGCGTGCGTCATGTGCTGGTGGTGCGGCGTGGCGGCAATAAGGTTGCCTGGAAGCCAGAGCGCGACCTGGATTGGCAGGAGGTGCTCTGCGTGGAGTCGGATGTTTGTCCACCCGCCAGACTTAATGCCGAGCACCCGTTGTTTATTCTCTATACCTCGGGTTCCACAGGGAAGCCGAAGGGCATCCTGCACACCACGGCCGGCTACCTGTTGTGGGCGCGACTGACCATGCTCTGGTCCTTCGATTTTCATGCCGGTCGCGATGTGTTTTGGTGTACGGCGGATATTGGCTGGATCACGGGGCACACCTATTCGGTCTATGGACCGCTGGCGTGCGGCGGCACCACACTGATGTACGAGGGTGTGCCCACCTTCCCCGATCCCGGCAGGTTGTGGCAGATATGTGCGGCACACGATGTGACGATTTTTTACACCGCGCCGACAGCGATTCGCGCCCTGATCAAGGCGGGGGACGAATGGCCTGCGCGTCATGACTTGAGCAGCCTGCGCGTGTTGGGGACGGTGGGCGAGCCGATCAATCCCGAGGCATGGATGTGGTATTACACGGTGATTGGCCAGCGGCGCTGTCCCATCGTCGATACCTGGTGGCAGACCGAGACGGGGGGGCACATGATCGCGCCGTTGCCGTTTGCCACTCCTACCAAGCCCGGCTCGGCTACGCTCCCCTTGCCCGGCATTGAGGCCGATGTTGTCGATGGCGATGGCAAGTCCATTGCCGAAGGTGGTGGTCTGCTGGTCATCCGTGAGCCATGGCCGTCCATGCTGCGCGGCATTTGGGGCGATGAGCAGCGCTATTTGGAGACATACTGGCGCAAGTTCGACGGACGGTTCTATTTCGCCGGTGACGGTGCGCGCCGCGATGAGGATGGCTATATCTGGATCATGGGGCGCGTGGATGACGTGTTGAATGTGTCCGGCCATCGGCTGGGGACGATGGAAATCGAATCCGCTTTGGTGGCGCATGAGGCGGTCGCCGAGGCGGCTGTGGTGGGGCGCCCGGACGAGGTCAAGGGCGAGTCCATTTGCGCCTTTGTCGTGCTCAAACAGGGGACGCCCGATGAGGCATTGCGGCAGGCGTTGAAACGGCATGTCGGCGAAGTCATCGGCGCGATCGCCAAGCCGGACGAGATTCGTTTTGCCGAGGCGCTGCCGAAAACGCGTTCGGGCAAGATTATGCGCCGCTTGCTACGCGACATCGCTGCCGGGCGCGAGATTCGGCAGGATATCAGTACGCTGGAAGATGCCGCCGTGGTGCGCAGGCTGCTTGAGGATCAGCAGGGCTAGACGCGTGTGCGCAAAGGGCTAGGCGCGTTGCTGCGCCCCCCCGTGGGGCGCATGCCGCTATGGGCACGTTGGTACCTCACCGCTGCTGGCATGCTGGTCGTGCTGCTCGTGGGCGTGCATTTTTCGCTGCAGGCGCAGGCGCAGGACCGGGCGGAGCGATTGCTTGCGCAATGGGGGCGTCCGTCGGGCATGACGCTGGGCCATGTGCGCTATCGCTTGTTGCGCAATGCGCTGAGTGTGGGCGAGACATGGTTGCGGCGTGATGGGCTGCGGGTCCGTATCGGTTCGATGTTGCTGAAAGCGGGGCCGGCCTCGTTGGCGCACGCCGTGCCGGAGATTCAGGAGTTGCGCATGCGGGGGGTGCGCGTGTGGATCGAGGGGGGCGATGGGTGGTCGGCATGGAGTGCGGTTTGGACGCATGTGCATGTGCGTCATGGGCGATTTTCCGGTGAGGTGTGGCTGCGCAGAGGACAGCAGTCGTGGCGGCTGCGCGCGTTGCGGGCGCGCGTCGATGCCGTCGATGATGCGATGCGCTGGCGCTTCCGGGCGCGGCTGGGCGACGGCGAGGTTCATGGCGAAGGCAGTATTGCGTCGGGCGCGGGCGCGGGACGCGTTGCGTGGCAAGCATTGAACGCAGCGTTGTTTGCGCCCTGGCTGCCGGGCCGTGGCGACGTACGCGGCGAATGTCGCTGGCACGATTCGGGCAAGGCCGTCGAATTGCAGGGGACGATGGATCTGAATGGCGCGAGCGACCAGCCCGCGCGGTTGCACTGGCACGGAAGATGGCATGCGCCGCGTTTGGCGCTGACCCTGGATGCGAGGGACTGGCCTGCGCGTGGTCGGCTGAGTTCCGCGTTGTCGGGGGTGCTTGCCGGCGGCGTGCTGAGCGGTTCGGCGCAGCTGATGTGGGATAGGCCGTCCCGCCATTGGCGTATCTGGGGCGACCGCCTGCAGGCGCAGGCCGTGCGCTTCGTGGCGGACGGTTGGTCGGCGGAGGTCGGAACCATGCTGTTGGAACACTGGCACGTCGATCAGGGTGAAAAGGCGGTAGGTGCGCACCGTATCGAGCTGGCGGATGCGCGCTTGCGCGTGTTGCCCGCCCGGCTTGCGCGACCGCCGCAATCGCAATGGCGCTGGGACATCGGGGCAATGAAGCTGGATGCGTTTCAGTTGCTGGTTGGCGCGCCGGGGCGCGAACTGCCGTTGTCGGTATTGGATGGAGAGGCGCGGATCGAGGCGTCGCGGATGCGTTTGTCGTTGGTGAGCCGGCGCACGGAGGACGTGCAATGGCGGATACGCGGCGAAGGATGGGTGGGGGGCGCCAAGCATGACTGGACATGGTCCTGGCAAGCGCGCGGTGTGCAACTGGCATCGTTGCGTCCTTTTATCGCCGACTTGGATATTTCTCCCGCTGCCGCCTTGCCGGTGGAAATCCGGGGGATTGGCGATATCCACTCGCGCTTGAAGGTAGCGCGCGGGGCCTGGTCGTTGACGGGCGACCTTGATGCGCGCGACCTGAGTCTGACGCAAGCGGGCGGGGAGTGGCGTCTGGCGCATGCGCGATTGCGTTTCAGTGTGCGCGACCACGGTCGACAGCGGTTGGTCCAGGATCTGGTGGGCAGCGATTGGCGATGCACGCTGCCGCTGGTGCCGTTGGGTCGGGATGCGACGGGTCCCGCCTGGTGGCTGGAATGGTTACGGTCCGGTCATTGGCGGGTGGCGCATGTGTTGATTAAGGATGGACAGGTGTCGGTAGGGCGTTCCACAGATGTGTGGCTGGCGGGGGTGACCGTCGAGGCGCGGGGATTGGCATTTGCGTCATGGGCGAAAGTGCGTGCGTATGCGCGCATCGATGATGGCTCCTTGCGCTTTCAGGGACGGTTACTGTTGGCGGAGGGGGTAAGGCGTTGGCTGGGCCGGCTCGAGATTCATGATGCGCTGCCGTTTTTTCTGCGCGACTGGTTGACGGTGTCCCATTTGCCCCGACTGCTGCGCGGGCGTTGGTCGCTGACTTGGGACATGAGCGAGACACGCGCGAAAGATGTGGGGCGCTTGCAGCTCGTGCTGCGTCATCCCGAGTGGGAGCCGTTCGCCGATCCGCAGGACTATTTGCGGACTCAGATTGGGGTTGCGGCAACGGAGGTGCTGCGGCGTTTGGCCAGCTTGCGCGAAGGTTTGCGGATTCATTGGCAGGGAGGATGGCGGGCTGCCCAACCGCGGTTGCTGGCGGCGTTGCAGGCGTTGATGCAACGCCCGCAGGCATCCGTGCCGGCCCTGAAGGTGCTCGGGCAAGCGCGCATCCGTTTGCACGAGCGCATGTCGCTGAGTCCGAATGAGCGGCATCGGCTGTATCGCTTGCTGCGCCATGCGCGCAAGGGAAGTGTGGTGGAGCTGCGCCCGGAAATGGCGCGACGGGCTATGAGCCAGGAGGCGGTGACGCATATTCGCTTCACGCAGCAGTTGATCGAGAGCTATGCGATGGAGCGCGGGTTCGCCAAGAAGCGCATTCTTCCACGTTGGCCGTTGGGGCAGGAGCACGGCCCTGAGGTTGGGGATGTGCAGGTGTTGCTGTTGGCGCCGCGCTGAGCATGGTCAGCGCATGGGTTGCAGGGTAGCCTGCGCCGACTTTTGCGGGGGATGCTGATGAAAGTTCGTACACGTTTCGCACCTTCACCAACCGGGATGCTGCATATTGGCGGTGCACGCACGGCCTTGTTTTCCTGGCTGTTTGCGCGCCATCACGGTGGCGAGTTCGTGCTGCGCATCGAGGATACGGACCGGGAGCGTTCGACCGAGGCGGCGACGCAGGTGATCCTGGATGGCCTGCAATGGCTGGGTCTGGACTGGGATGAGCCACCGGTGTTTCAGCGTACGCGCCAGGCCGAGCATGTGCTGGCGGTCGAACAGCTGCTCGAAGAGGGGCATGCCTATCGTTGCTATTGCACCAAGGATGAGCTGGATGCCATGCGCGCGGAGCAGCGCGCGCGCGGTGAGAAGCCGAAGTACGATGGGCGCTGTCGGCATCGCTCCGACCGACCGGCGAACGTGCCTCATGTCGTGCGTTTTCGCTCCCCCGATGTCGGGCAGACCATCGTCCGCGATATGGTGCTGGGCGATGTGGTCTTCGACAATGCGGAGCTGGATGATCTGATCCTGCTGCGCTCGGACGGCACGCCAACCTATAACCTCGCGGTGGTGGCCGACGATGCCGCCATGGGCATCACCCACGTGATTCGCGGGGCGGACCACTTGAACAATACCCCGCGCCAGATTCAGCTCTATGAGGCGCTGGGCTTGCCCGTCCCGAAGTTTGCCCATATTCCGTTGATCCATGGGCCTGATGGCGCAAAGATGAGCAAACGGCATGGCGCGGTGGCGGTCACCGAATACCGCGAGGCGGGCTATCTTCCCGATGCGCTGGTGAATTATCTTGCGCGCCTGGGGTGGTCGCATGGCGATCAAGAGGTGTTTTCGCGCGCGCAACTGATCGAGCTGTTTGATCTCGCCCAGGTCGGAAGAACCGCGGCGCGTTTCGACCAGCAGAAACTTGATTGGCTCAATGCGCTGTATTTGCGTCAGGCCGATCCGGCCAGTCTGGTGGCGGAGGTGCGCCGGTTCTTGTCGTTCCCCACGGAAGACGGGCCGCCGTTGGAGCATGTGATCGCAGCATTGCAGGAGCGCTCCAAGAACTTGGTCGAGCTGGCGCAAGGGGCGAGGTTTTTTTATCAACCGCCGACAAGCTACGATGAGAAGGCGGTCAAGAAACATTTGCGCGCGCAGGCATGGCCTCTGGTCGCGGCGTTTATCGAACGCGTCGAGGCCATGGGGGAGGATTTCAGCGGCGCGTTGGCGCACCAGGCGATCAAGGAATTGTGCGCCGAGGCGGGCGTGGGCATGGGTAAGCTGGCACAGCCATTGCGCATTCTGCTCTCCGGCGGGCCGGTGTCGCCGCCGATCGATATCACGATCGAGTTGCTCGGACGGGAGGAGGTGTTGCGGCGCGTGCGGGACGGCATGGCGCGGCTGCGGGCTTGAGTTTGGGTTGGTGCGGGCTATGATGCGCCGCTGTCAGCGGATGTTGCCGGTGTAGCTCAGTTGGTAGAGCAGCTGATTTGTAATCAGCTGGCCGGGGGTTCGAGTCCTCTCACCGGCTCCAGTTGGATGGTATGCCGAGGAAATCTGTTGACAGGGGCTGTCGATGGTGCAAAATCGCGCGCCCTCCGCTCCCCTTACGGGAGTGGAGGATAGGGAGAGGTTCCCGAGTGGCTAAAGGGGGCAGACTGTAAATCTGCTGGCTCAGCCTACGTTGGTTCGAATCCAACCCTCTCCACCATTAACTGAAGATGGTCCCTGGGCATCTTCGGCGATGCGGGCGTGGTATAATGGTAGCACCTCAGCCTTCCAAGCTGATGATGCGGGTTCGATTCCCGCCGCCCGCTCCAGTCATCGGCCGCGCTAGCTGGTGCGAGGCCCAGATAGCTCAGGGGTAGAGCACATCCTTGGTAAGGATGAGGTCGCGGGTTCAATTCCCGCTCTGGGCTCCAGTTTTGTGGTGAAAAGCCAGACTTTGAAGGATAGGAGAAAGACATGTCGAAGGAAAAATTTGAGCGCACGAAGCCGCATGTCAACATTGGCACGATTGGCCACGTTGACCACGGCAAGACGACGTTGACGGCGGCGATCACG
>RFFT01000006.1 GCA_003696795.1 Zetaproteobacteria bacterium
CGATCTTGGCATGCGCTGGAGCAAGTGGCGCACTTGCATGAGGGATTGGAAGGCGTTGTTGCGTTGCTGCAGCAGGCGGATGCGCTGATGGCCGATGCCCTTCCTGAACTGCGCCATGTGGTGGAGCAGCCGTTTGATGCGCAAGCCCTGCAAACCGCGGAGGAACGCCTGGCGCAATTGCGTGCGGCATTGCGTCGTCACCAGGTCGATGAGGCGGGGCTGATACGCTTGATGCGGGACTGGCAGGAGCGCCTGCAAGGGTTGGATACCGCTGGCTGGGATGAGCAGGCGCTGGAAGCCGAACTGGCCGAGGCGGAGGCGGCGTATCTGCGCAGCGCGGAGCGTTTGCATAAGGCGCGCAAGGACGCAGCCCTGAGGCTGCAAGCGGCGTTGCGCCCACTGTTGGACGGGCTGTCTTTGCAAGGGATGCAGGTGCGGTTCAGGATCGAGGAGGCGGACGAATTCAGCGCGCACGGGCGCGACCGGATTGCGATTGAGCTGATGGCCAATCCGGGCGAACCCTGGCGCCCGCTCAGCACCACCATTTCGGGTGGCGAGCTTTCCCGTTTTGTGCTTGCGCTGAAAGGGTGCGATGCGTTGCGGCATGCCGCGCCGTTGGCGGTGTTTGACGAGGTGGATACCGGGATCGGCGGCGAAACCGCATGGCATGTGGGCCGCCTGCTGGCCGATATGGGGCGCAAGCGCCAGGTTCTGGTCATCTCCCACCTGCCGCAGGTGGCCAGTTGTGCCGCGCATCACGTGCGCATCGAAAAGCGGCTGGATGGGGGGCGCACCCATACCGTTGTCGAATGTCTGGATGAAACGGCGCGAGAACAGGAGATCGCGCGCATGTTGGGTGGCGGGGATACCGAAGGGTTGCAGCATGCGCGTGCTTTTTTGCGACGTGGCGGCGTGATCTGATGCGGCACCATATTGTCATTCGCGCCGCCAAGGCGTCGGATGTGCCGCGCATCGGCGAGTTGTTGGCGCCGGCAGCGGCAGCGAAACTGATTTTGCCGCGCAGCGATGACGAGCTGTTTCAGCATTTGCAGGAATTCTTGCTCGCCGAATATGATGGAAACGCGGTCGGGGTGGTGGCCATGCATATCTATGGCACGAATCTCGGCGAGGTGCGTTCGTTGGTTGTCGATCCGCAGTATCGCGCCCATGGAGTGGGCAGGTTGTTGGTCGAGGCGTGCGAGCGCTGGGCCAAGGGGCTGGGTATCGTGCGCTTGTTCGCATTGACCTATGTGCCGGAATTCTTTCAGGCGTTGGGTTATGTGCGCGTGTCCAAGGAAAGCTTGCCGCACAAAATCTGGACTGTGTGTGTGCATTGCGCAAAATTCGCCGAGTGCGACGAGGTGGCGGTGCAGAAACAATTGTCCGATGCGCCGGTGCTGCCGATGACCATGCCGCCGATCATCGAGGCGATCGAGGGCGATTAGTCCATGAGCGATTGCAGCATGGCGATGACGGCGTGCTTGGCTTTCTTCAGGGCCAGTTCGTCCTGGCTGCTTAGACAAATTTTACCGCAAGGGTTTGGCCCGCAACGTCCCGGATAGGAGCCGATCTCGACGTTGCCAAAACGCTGCTGCAGTGTGCGCAAGGCTTCCGCAAAGCGGCTTTCGGGCAGCCGAACCTCGATCTCCTCGCGGATGAAAGGACGGCCACCGAACTGGGGCAGGATGGTTTCCAGTTGCGAGGCAAAGATATTCGGCACACCCGCCAGCACATAGACATTGCCGATGTGCGCGCCCGGGGCAATGGATTGCGCGCAGATGATGGGTTGCGCCCCCTGGGGCAGGCGGGCCATGCGCCGGCGCCCTTCGTTGAGTTCATCCTTGCCATAGTACTGTCGCATCAAGTTGAGGGTTTGCGCGTGTTCGAGCAGCGGCACCCCGAAGGCTTCGGCGACACAGGGCATGGTGATGTCGTCATGGGTGGGGCCGATGCCGCCGGAGGTGATGACCGCATCGAAGTCGCGGCGCAGGCGGTTCAAGGTGGCAACAATCTTGTCGCGCAGATCGGGAACGATAGCGATTTCACCCAGCCGACAGCCGCGGGCGAACATTTTTTGAGCAACGAGGTGCGCATTGGTTTCGCGCGTGCGTCCGGAAAGAATTTCATTGCCGATCACCATCATTGCAACGTTTTCATGTGCCATTGGCCCTAGTGTAGGGAATTTTTCTTCTTGCACCAGTAGAATGCTGGCATTGAGCGCAGGCTGGGTTTATAGTGCCCGGCCTTGCAAGGAGGATTAGGCGAGCGATGACGTTTTTCGACAGTTCCCGTCCATTGCAGACATTATTTCCCGCTATGATGTCGATGGTGCGGAATCCAGGGGCGTTTTTCGAGGCGCTTCCGTTTCACCCGTATTATCGTCATGGGGTTTTTCTCGCTTCGTTCGCGGTGCTGCTCTTCTCTTTTCTCGCCGTCCCGTTTCACGGGGTGCTCACCCTGTTTATTTTTCCCATCAGCTGGGCGGCCGTTTTATTGTTTGTCTGGCTGTGGTCCCGGTATCTCAGCTGGGCCATGCGAACGATTCCGCGCCTGCCCATGCCGCGCTTGCTGGCGTTCAATATCACCAGCTATTGCGTGATTCCGCTGGCCTTGCTGGCCATACCCTATGTTGGCTGGATCGGTTTGCTGGCCAGTGTGTACCTGCAGTGGCAAGCGCTGGTGCATCGTGGCAAGGTCAACTCCGCGACCGCGTTGATGATGAGCATCGTACCTGCTGCCGTCGTGTTGTTCATTGGTGTTGCCGGCTGGATAGCTGCGATGTCCGTGCAGGTCCACCTCGTCGACTAGCCGCCGAGCCGGGCCAGCAGGGCATAGCGGGCGAACTTCCCCAGTCCCACCAGCAGGATAAAGGTTGCCAGCGGGCTGCGCAGTAGCCCCGCAACCAGGCACAAGGGATCGCCAACGACCGGCAGCCAGGCAAAGAGCAGTGCAGGTTGACCGAAGCGCGCGAACCAACGTTCCGCCCTTTGTACCGCACCCTCATCCATACGTAGCCAGCGATGATGCATCGCGGCGTTGCCCATGCGTCCCATTGCGTAGGTGATCAGGCTGCCCAGCACATTGCCTGCCGTGGCGGTCAGGACGAGAGGCCAAGCCGGGCCGCCTTGCTGTAGACGATAGAGCAGCAGTACCTCCGAGCCGCCGGGCATGAGCGTGGAGGAAATCAATGCGGACAGAAACAGGCCGAAGTCCATCGTGCCAGCATACGTGGCGCATGGCCATCCGGCCAGCATCGGGCTATCCTCTCCACATGCATGTGCGGGAAGCGTTGCGTGCGCGCAAGTCTGTTCGGGCTTATCTCGACAAGCCTGTGCCCCGCGCCTTGATCGAGGCATTGCTGGACGATGCGCGACATGCCCCCAGCGGGGCAAATATCCAGCCTTGGCAGGTGGCCGTGGTGAGCGGCGCCAGCAAGCTGCGCTTGCAGCGGGCCTTGCTTGCCGCATTTGAGGCGGGTGAGCCGGCACGCATGGACTATCGCTATTACCCGGAACATTGGCGCAGCCCATATCGGGAGCGCCGGCGGCGCTGCGGTCTACAGCTGTATCGGGCGGTGGGCATTGAGCGGGAAGACCAAGCTCGCCGCCGTGCGCAATGGGCCGCGAATTATCGCGCCTTCGATGCGCCAGTGTTCATGTTTTTCTTTCTGGATGGGGATATGCAGACCGGCGCCTGGCTTGATTATGGCATGTTTCTGCAATCGTTGATGCTGGCTGCCGTCGAACATGGATTGGCCACCTGTGTGCAAGCGTCGCTTGCCGAATATCCGGATATCGTGAAGCGGGTGTTGGGTTATCCCGAGTCGAGCGTGTTGGTTTGCGGGATGGCATTGGGATATGAGGATCGCGCGGCGCCGATCAACGGCTATCGCACCACGCGCGAAGATGTGCATACTTTCGCCCGGTTTTTCGATTCGAACGAGGAGTAGGGATATGCAAGCACGGCGCATCGCGGTCATGGCTTCGGGTAAGGGCAGCAATCTGCGGGTGATTCTCGATGCCGTGCGGCAAGGCCGTTGTCCGGTCGAGGTGGGTTTGGTGCTTTCCGACAAGGCCGATGCCGGTGCGCTTGCCATTGCGCGCGCAGCGCAAGTGCCCAGGGTGTGCCATCTCGACCCGCGCGATTACGCCGATCGCGCGGCTTTCGATGCCGCCTGTGCCGACAGAATCGAGCGGGCCGGATGCCGTTGGGTCGTGCTCGCGGGATATATGCGCATTCTTTCCTCATCCTTCGTCCGGCGCTTTGCCGGGCGGATCGTCAATATTCATCCTTCGTTGTTGCCGGCGTTTCCCGGCGCGCACGCGGTCGAGGATGCGCTGGCCTATGGCGTCAAGGTCAGCGGTTGCACCGTGCATCTGGTGGATGAGGTGCTGGATGGTGGTCCGATCCTTGCGCAGGCAGTGGTGCCGGTGCGCGACGATGATGACCGAGCCAGTCTCCATGCGCGGATCCAGCGCGAGGAGCACCGTTTATATCCGGCAACCCTTGCGCGCATGGTCACGGTCGGCTTCGATCTCGATGGCCGTGTCGTGCGTTGGCGCGATGGCGCCTAGTTTTCGGTGCGTTTTTAGTTGACTTGACGCGGTGCGGGTTTCCCCTCCCCTTTGGCCCAATAGGGGTTGGGAAGGTGAAGCCGTTCGTGTTTGATCACCCGCCATACGAATTTCGGGTTTCCGACGAGGTAGCGACGCCATAGGCGTTTCGGCTCGAGTGCTAGGCGGTGCACCCACTCCAAGCCGTTGCGCTTCATCCATAGCGGCGCTGTGGGGACATTGCCGAGATACGAGGTGAGGTTGCCAACCGGCCACACCAATGGCACCCGAATTCGCTCTCGATGCTGGCGTATCCACCATTCCTGCAGCGGGCAGCCGAAGCCGACAAACAGCACGCTCGGGTTCAGTGCATTGATTTGTTCGATCAAGCTGGCCGCATCCCGTTCGGGGAAATAGCCGTGATGCCAGCCGATAATGTTCAGCTTGGGAAAACGGCGCCATAAATATTGTGCGGCGCGCTCCGCTTGTCCTTCCGGACCGCCAAGAAAATAGATCGAATAGTCACTGTGTTCCCAGCGCCGGGCGAGATCATAGATGATTTCATTGGTGCTGAGCTTGTGCCGAAGATGCTGTCCTTTCAGGCGTAAGCCAAGTTGCACACCCGCGCCGTCCACATGGATCAGGTCTGCGCCTGCGATGAAATCGCGCAGCCAGCGTCGTTCATAGCAATGATTCAACTGATCGGCGTTGATCGGCGACACCAACGCCGGCTCGGGACGATCGATCAATTGCTCGATGCGTTCGAGGAATTCATCCACCGTCATATCTTCCATCGGAACGCCGAACAGGGACATCGAGCTATGTTCAACCATTGCTAGAAAATAGGTTTTGCGCGCAACCGGGTCAACCCTGCTCGGTGCGTGCAGGCAATAGCCCCGCGTGGCGCAACAGAGGTTCCACGCTCGGCTTTCGTCCGCGAAACGCGATAAATGCCTGCATGATGTCGCGGCTGCCACCGATGGAAAGAATGCAGCGACGGAAGCGTTCCGCCGTCTCCCTATTCAGTAGGCCCTCCTCCTCGAAGGCGGCGAAGGCGTCGGCGGAGAGTACTTCCGCCCATTTATAGGAAAAATATCCCGCAGCATAGCCGCCGGCAAAGATATGTGAAAAGCTGTTCTGAAAACGATTGAACACCGGCGGCTGGATCACGGCGACTTCCTTGCGCACTTCGTCCAGCAACGCTTGAACTGTTTGCCGCTCGACATCGAAGTCACTGTGCAGCCGCATGTCGAACAAAGCGAACTCGATTTGCCGCAGCATCTGCATCGCGGACTGGAAGTTTTTCGCCGCCAGCATGCGCGCAAACAAGGGGTCGGGAATGGGGGAACCCGTTTTCCAATGGCGCGCGAACAGGCGCACGGCCTCCTTGCACCAACAGAAGTTTTCCATGAATTGGCTGGGCAGCTCAACCGCGTCCCAAGGCACGCCACGGATGCCGGACACTTCGAACTCCTCGACCTCGGTCAGCATGTGATGCAGGCCATGACCGAACTCATGAAACAAGGTGATGACCTCATCGTGGGTCCACAGGGCAGGCTGGTCGTCCACCGGCGCATCGAAGTTGCATACGATATAGGCGGTAGGCAATTGCAATTCGCCTTCGGGCGTCCGCCAGCGGGTCAGGCATTCATCCATCCACGCGCCACCCCGCTTGTGCGCCCGCGCATAGAGATCGAGATAGAAGCCGGCAATGGGCTTCCCGCCGCGCCGCACACGGTAAAAGCGCACCTGCTCATGCCAGCGTGGAGCGTCATGCGCTTCCTCGATCGTGATGCCATACAGGCGCTCCGCCAGCGCGAACAGGCCGCCAAGCACATGGGGCTCGGGAAAGTAGGGTTTCAGCTCTTCCTGGGAGATGGCATAGGTTTTTTGTCTCAGCTTTTCCGAGACATAAGGAATGTCCCACGCCTCCAGTTGCTCCAGTCCCAGTTCCTGTTGCGCGAACGCGCGCAATTGCGCGAGTTCCCGCTCGGCGAATGGCCGGCTTTTGTGCGCCAGCTCGCGCAGAAAGGCGAGAACATCCTCCACGTGCTCGGCCATTTTGGATGCCAGCGACCATTCGGCAAAACAGGAGAATCCCAATAGCGATGCGGC
>RFFT01000101.1 GCA_003696795.1 Zetaproteobacteria bacterium
AGCGGCACGCAACATTGGACCGAGCCTGTTGGGCATCTATGGTCGTGTTCCGTCCATCGACGGGGTGCCGTTTGCACGTTGGGATGCCGCCGCATTGGAGCGCTGGCTCAGCAATCCGCGCGCGGTCAAGCCGAACACGCGCATGCGCATCCCGCCGCTTTCCGCGCGCGATCGCGCGGACATCATCGCCTATTTCCGGCAAGTCAAAGAAGGTGGTGGGCGTTAGCCCTTGCGCGCGCGCAGGCGCTGCTCCAGTTTAGGGCTTCTAACCCAGTGACGTAGAATCATGATTTGAGTGCCGCCGCGTTGATCCCGGCAGCGCGGGCAGGTTAGATAGCTCAGGTAGAGCTCGGTGGGTCGTTTGCCTTCGTCGAACAATTCGGATTGCAGTTGCTGGATGGTTTGCCGGATTTGGTGCATCTCGCCCCTGAACAGGCGTGCGCGCAACATGAACGGGTTTTTCAAGCGCTTGACCTTGCGTGCGGGGGAATGCTCGTCCTCGAGCAGCGCATAGACGTAACCGCGGAACATGCCGGTTTTGGCAAGCACGAAGCCGGGCCAGGTTTCATGCAGCCCCAGCCGATTGATGTCCTGGTGCTGGCGATCGAGACAGGCCTCGAAGCCGATGGGCATATGAATGAACATCGGCACCGACTGTTCATGCACCAGCCAGCCGCCAAGATCGACATCCTTGCCGTCCCAGTCCGGCCACTCCGAGGGGCATCCGCATTCAAGCCGCATGGCGACTACTCTGGGGATTTGTAAATGTCTTTCAAGGTCAGCAGCACATTGGCCAGATAGATCCAGAAGCCAATGGCCAGCACGCTGGCCGCGATCGAAATGACCGGTCCATAAAAGCGGTGCACGCTCGGCACTTGGGCTGGATCGGTCAGCCAGAGCGAGCCTTCAATGAAGCCGAAGATCAACAAGGCGATATAGAAAGCGCTGACCCCAATCGCGGTCCACCAGAAGGAATGCTCGGCCATGCGGTGGGAATGGATGGGTTTGCCGGTGACCTTTGGCAACATGTAGTACGTGACCGCCATGCCGAGAATGGTGACCCCCCCGACCAGGTTGATATGCGCGTGCGCCAACGGATCGATCATGTGCCCCGGCCCCCCGTAAGGGCTTCCGATCGAGTCAAGCCACGCGCGCACGGCGGGAATGACCTGCAGCAGGCCATGAACCGTGCCGATGAAAAAGGACAGCACGGACATGATCAGGAACTTGACCAGATAGCGATGCTCGTGGTGCGTGGATGATGTGGATGCGTTCATGCGCGGGCAGGCTAGCGATGGCGGGGCGCGGTGCAAGGCGAAAGGGCGCTTGTATCGGAACATGGCGCATCTAGTATGCGTGGTATGCCGCTGTCGGTCGCACTTGTGTTGATCAGCTTTGTCTGGATGCTGCTTGCCCTGCGCTGGCGGCGCCGGCGGCGCATGCATGCGGGGATGATGGCTGTGCTGATCGGGTTCGATGTGCTGTTCCCCGTCTGGTTGTATCTCACCCATGACTGGGTGCATCGCCTGATCGACGAGGGCGAGCTGTTTTCGTTTCTGATCTGGGCGCACTTGTTCCTGGCGCTGACGCTGTACGCCCTGTATGGGTTGCAGATCCAGGCGGGCAAACAATTGCTTGCACGGCGCGAGGATGCCCGCCAGAATCACCGCGTGCAGAGTAAGGGGATTGTGCTGGTGCGTTTGTTCGTGTTTGCGACGGGAGCGTTGTTGATCGCGCCGGGGCCCAATTAATAAAAATTCATTTTGGACTTGCCTTTTTTGCTCAGGTGTGGAGGATGCCTGGCTTGATGAACCAATCTAGGGAGGTGTGGTAAATGGTTGCTCACTTTTTGGAAGCTTCGACAATGTTTCAGACCGGTGATGTATTGAAGCTGTATGGCTTGATTTTTGGCACGCTGGCTGTCATTTGTGTGGTCAATTACATGGCGGCTGTCAAGCGTCAGGAAGCGAAGAAGTAATTGGGTGTTTAGAGACTTAGGAGGGAAATGCATGAAACGAGTGAAAACAACAATGGGCCTGTTGGCCATTGCATCCTGCCTTGCCGTGCCGGCCTTGGCTTCCGCCGATGAGGCTTTTGGCAATGTGGACAACGGCCGCAAGATTTTTCAGGAAGGCAAGGGCGATGTGCCGGCATGCCAGAGTTGCCACCGTTTGGATGGCCTGGGCGACGACAGCCAGGGAACGCCGCGTCTCGCCTATCAGGTGGACAGCTACATCTTCAAGCAGTTGAAGGATTTTGAAGCGAATCGCCGCACCGACGACACGATGTTCGCCATGAACGATGTGGCCAAGGGGTTGAGCGAACAGGACAAGCGCGATGTGGCCGCATACGTGCATACTTTGAAGACGCCGTATCTGGGCTCCGATCTCGAGCAGTTGAAGAAGGATGGCGTCGAGGTTGGCGAGCCCTACAAGGGCAAGATGATTGTTGAATACGGGGCGCCGGATCATGGCGTGCCGGCCTGCAAGAGCTGTCACGGTTTCCATGGTCGCAGCGCCGGGCGGATGTATCCCGCCATCGTCGGGCAGAACTATGTGTACCTGAAGCATGAACTGGAGTCATTCCGCAATGGCTACAGGAAGTATGGCACCAAGACGCTGAGCAAGGATGAGCTGGCCAACAAGGAAGACAACGAGCGCGTGAATGACTACATGGGGCAGATGCGCGCCGTGGCGGGTCACTTGACGGATGAGGATATCAAGAATATTGCCGCATTCCTGACCGTGGCCAAGCCGAATACGCCCGGCAATCCGCGTACGCCTGGGCGCCTGTAATTCCATTCCTGCCGGGTTGCCGGCCTAGGATTGAGCGTGGCGGGGGACCTTCGGGTCTCCCGCTTTTTTTGACATGTTGATACGAGAGGTGATGAAAATGCGCGTATGTTCTTCATGTCAGCGCGAGTTCGATGAGACTTCCGGAGCTGGAACGTCGCGGTTGTGTCCAAGCTGCAGGCGCGATCGGCTGGTGAATACCTGGAAGCGGCAGATGCGTAATTACGGTGTGTCGATGATGGCGGGGCTTGCCGTGTTGGGCTACGTCTTCTTGTCGCTAAAGGGGCATCCGCACACCGCCATGACGCCGTTGATCAAGGCACTGATGGCTGTCGGCGGTCTTTTCCTGATGGGTGGCCTGTTCGGTTTCTCGCTGGCCCTGTTTTTTCATTTCTGGCACAGCAAGAAAAACAATAAGGCGCGATAATGGCTATTGCGCCTGGTGGGGGTGTTTGTCCTTCAAGACGACCCCACCGGGCAATAGGGCAATGGTTTCCCATTCATGACTCAATGCGGCCATGGCCCGCGTCAAATCATGATTCCTCGGCGCACGTGGATCGAACGCAAGATGGGTTAAACCAGAGATTTGCTTGCGGAAGGTTGCAAGGTCCTTGTTGACGGGTGGCAAGGGGAGTACGTCCCGCCGGCAAGCCAGCAGGGTGCGCGCCGGCCATTCGCTGGCGGCGATGAACGGTTTGCTGGCATCCGCGGCCTCTTGGGCGAGGACGGCAATGACCATGTCCGTGTTGTTTTTGAGGTGCAGGGCGGACACGCGCGCCAGGTTTCTATCCGCATTCATTGAAATCGTGGCCACGACACAAACCACCAGCAACAGCACCCCCCGCTGCCCCAGCAGGCTGCGCCAACCCCAGCGGGTGTTGGCTTCGATCAATAGCGGGATTCCGAGCAGCAAGATCGCGGTCCAGCTCAGGAATGCCCAACTATGGTTGGCCGCGAGCAGGCCGATTGCGCTGGCCAGCATCAGCATCAAGGCCAGCGGGTCGGCGCATTTCCGCCACAGATGAACGCCGGCGGTGATGAGGAGCAGGTCGAACAGGATCAGGCCGGTTCCCCATCCGGGTGAACGCAATAACGGCGAGCCCAGCAACGCATCGCCCAGCATGACCAGGGGGTTATCGGCGCCTGCCTCCATGCCGTACCATCCCCAGCGGATATAGCAGATCACCACGGTGGCGAGCAGCAGGCCAAGGAACTTGCCCCGGGCTTGCTGCCACGCATCCGCGCGCCACCATTGCCAGAGCAGAACGGCAGGGATGGCCAGCCCCATGGGGTGGAGGCTGACGGCCATGGCGCAGGTTATGATCAACAGGAAGAACCAGCTTGGAAGCGCGTGCTTCGCATTGCGCATGATTTCATTCAGCCAGCAGGCGGCCACGAGGCAGAACAACAGAAAGACGCCGCTGCCGAGGGCGTCCACCTGCATCGCGCTGATGGGCGCGATCAGCAGGAGTGCGGTGGAGATCATGGCCGACTCCGATGAATAGACGCGTTCGGCCCAGCGATACAGCATCAGTGCCGTGCCAAACAGGGTGAGCAGGGTGAACACCTTGGCCGCGACGAGACTGCCCGCCCAATGCATATCCAACGGTACAAAGAAGATCGCACGCAGGTCGGGCATGCCGTAAAGAGCCACGGGGCTTGCAATCTGTTGCACGATCGACCAGTTCAGCAGCAGCGCCTGCGCGGCGCCTTCCTCGATACCCAAGCGATCGTAGCGAAAGAGGGCCATATACGCGAAAGACAAGACCACCAGGCCTGCCAGGCCCAGGTGGCGGGGTTGAATCAACGACGAGAGTTTGGGGGGCATAATCGGTGCGCTCCTGCAGAATATTGACGACGCGGGGGATTGTACCGTTGCCGGGCACGGCGGCAATGCCCGCCACGATGTGTCAGCGCCGGTTTTCGATGCGCGTGCGCTCCAGGATTTGGATGATGTCCCCGGCGTGCGGGCCGAGAACGTCGGCCAGTGTATGCTGATCGAGAACTTCCATGAATGCACGCCTGGCTTGGTAGAGTACCCTTTTCAGGGTGCATGCCGGGCTGATCGAGCAGGTATTGTTTTCCTTGTCGAAACACTCCAATAGGTTCATGTGCGGTTCGGTCTGGCGAATGACCATGCCGATATTGATCTGCTCGGGCGGAAAGGCAAGGTGCATGCCGCCATGCTTGCCGCGAATCGTCGTGATCCATCCCTTTTGCGACAGCTGATTCACCACCTTGACCAGATGATTGCGAGAAATTCCGTAGGATTCAGCGATTTCGTTGATGGTGACGCGCCGGTCGGGATGCGCGCCCAAATAGATGAGCACGCGCAGGGAATAGTCCGTATAGATGGTAAGCTGCATGAATGAAATGATATATTTTGTTGACATGTTTTGTCCAGCGTGCATAAAATTGCATCCTGAATGCAGGTTTTCCCTGCATCGTTCGATCTCAGTAGGAGGAAGCCACAATGAGTACTGTCTATGAACAATTGGGCGGTGAGCCTGCCATCAACGCGGCGGTGGATATTTTTTATCGCAAGGTGTTGGCCGATCATTACGTGAATCGCTTTTTTGAAGGCGTGGATATGGAGAAACAGGCGGCCAAGCAAAAGGCCTTCCTGACCATGGTCACGGGTGGTCCGAACAACTACACCGGCAAGGACATGCGCGAGGGACACAAGCACCTGGTCAAGATGGGGCTGAACGATTCGCACTTTGATCATATTCTGTGCCATCTGCGTTCGACACTGGCCGAGCTTGGGGTCAAGCAAGAGCTGATCGACACCGTGATCAGTGTGGCCGAGAGTACGCGGGACGACGTGCTGGATCGCTGAGATGCATGTCGAAACGTTTGCGCTGGCATTCGGCATTTTCGTGGTGGTGGGCCTCGTGTTGCCGGTCCTGCTGGCTGGTCTGGCGGATCGGGGGCGAATATTGGCCGAGCAAGCGCCCGATGCTCCCTCCGAGCCGAGTGTGTATGAGCAGATTGGCGGAGCGGCGGCGGTGGATGCTGCGGTCGATATTTTCTATCGACGGGTGCTTGCTGACGCCTATGTGAATCGGTTTTTCGAGGGCGTGGACATGGAGAAGCAGGCGGCCAAGCAGAAAGCCTTCCTGACCATGGTCATGGGCGGTCCGAACAAGTACACGGGCAAGGATATGCGCGAGGGGCACAAGCACCTGCTGAAGATGGGCTTGAATGATACGCACTTCGACCATATCCTGATGCATCTGCGCGCGACCTTGGCCGAGCTGGGGGTGCCGGATCGTCTGATCCAGACGATCGCGGCCGTGGCTGAAAGCACGCGCGATGACGTATTGAACCGTTGAATGTGGGTAGCCCCACGGTGTGTAGGGAAGAAGGCACCCGGAAGCGGGTGCCTTCACTTTGTCGGCGAGGAGTAGTCTGTGAGCACCATTCGTTTTGAAGGGCGTGATTTCGAATGCCGCGAGAACGAAAGCATCCTGGAATGTATGACGCGTCATGGGGTGACGATTCCGTCATCCTGTCAGAGCGGCGCATGCCAAACCTGCATGATTCGGGCCATTCATGGCACACCGACGCCCGAGTCCCAGCAGGGGCTCAAGGATACCCT
>RFFT01000102.1 GCA_003696795.1 Zetaproteobacteria bacterium
AGCGCACCGGTTGATCCCGCCCAATAGACGGGTCAGCCCTTTTTAGCCTGCAACCATCCAGTCATCGCACAAGACTTCCGTCTGTTCCAGCACAAGCTCCGTGGCTTGCTCCCGCTTGTCGGGCGGGTAGCCATATTTTCGCAAGATACGCTTGACCAGCACCCGCAGTTGGGCGCGGGCATTCTCCCGCTTGCTCCAATCCACCGAGACGCTCCCCCGCACCCGTTCCACCAACTCGTGAGCGATTTCCTTCAATGTCTCATCGCCAAGCACCTGCACTGCGCTATCGTTGGAAGCAAGTGCATCGTAGAAAGCCGCCTCGTCTTCGGACAGCCCGAGCTTCTCACCTCGTCGAGCAGCCTCGCGCATCTGTTTGGCGATGGCGATGAGTTCCTCGATCACCTGCGCGGCCTCGATTGCCCGGTTGTGGTACTTGTTCAGGGCTCGCTCGAGCAGTTCCGAAAAGGCGCGGGATTGCACGACGTTCTTTTTCAGACACACCCGGATCTCGTCCCGGATGAGCTTTCTCAGGGTTTCCACGGCAAGGTTCTTCTGTGGCAGCTCTCGCACCTCGGCGAGAAACTGGTCGGACAGAATCGAAATGTCGGGTTTCTCCAGCCCGGCCGCCGCGAAAATATCCACGACCTCGCGACCAGCAACTGCCTGAGAGACCAGCTGCCGCACCGCGGCCTCGATATCCTCGGGTGTGCGCTCGGCAGAACTCACGGTAGCCTTGATAAGCGATGCTCGGATCTCCTGGAACAGTCCAACCTCATCGCGGATGGCCAACGCCTCCTCATGCGGCACGGCCAGAGCAAAGGCCTTCGAGAGCGCGGCCACGGCCTGTAGATACCGTTTCTTACCGTCTTCCTGCGCCAGGATGAAGTCCATGGCTTCAGCGATTCCCTGCAGACGCTCGCTCGGGGAACCCGTAAGAAGCGAGCGATAATCGAAGCCGTGCAGGATGCCGCCGACCACCTCGTACTTTTCCTTCATCACGGCCACCGCCTCGGCCTGGTCGATGGTCGCCTGGCCACGCCCGCCGCTCTCGGCATAGACAGCCAAGGCCCGCTTCAGGGAATCGGCGATGCCGATGTAATCCACCACCAACCCGCCCGGCTTGTCGCGGAAAACGCGGTTCACCCGCGCGATTGCCTGCATCAGATTGTGCCCGCCCATCGGCTTGTCGATGTACATCGTGTGCAACGGGGGGACATCGAAACCGGTCAGCCACATATCGCGCACGATGACCAAATCCAGCGGGTCGTCCGGATCCTTGAAGCGCCGGGCGAGAACATCGCGCCCCGCCTTGTTGCGGATATGCGGCTGCCAGTCGAACGGATCGGAGGCAGAGCCCGTCATCACCACCTTGACCTTCCCCCGTGAATCGTCGTCGCTGTGCCAATCAGGCCGAAGCGCCGTGATCGCCTTGTACATCTCAACGCAGATGCGGCGGCTCATGCACACAATCATCCCCTTGCCCAGCATCGCCTCGCGCCGCCGCTCCCAGTGGTTCACCAGATCCCCGGCCACAAGCTCCAAGCGCCTTTCGGCGCCGACAAGAGCCTCGATCGAAGCCCATTTGCTGCGTAGCCGTTGCCTGCGCGCCTCATCCTCCTCGGCTTCGGTGATGTCCTCGAACGCTTCATCGATCCTGGGTTTCTCCGATTCGTCCAGCTCGATTTTCGCCAACCGGCTTTCGTAGTAGATCGGCACTGTGGCGCCGTCCTCCACCGCCCGCTGGATGTCGTAGATCGAAATGTAATCGCCGAAGACAGCACGAGTGTTCTTGTCCGCCTTTTCGATCGGGGTGCCCGTGAAACCGATGAACGAGGCATTCGGCAGGGCGTCGCGCATATGCCGGGCGAATCCGTCGATGAAATCGTACTGACTGCGGTGCGCCTCGTCGGCGATGACCACGATGTTGCTGCGCTTCGACAGGCAGGGATGCGCCTCACCCTTCGTCTCCGGAAAGAACTTCTGGACGGTCGTGAAGATCACGCCGCCGGATGCCACCTGCAACAACTCCCGCAAATGCGCGCGGCTTTCCGCCTGCGCCGGCGTCTGGCGCAGCAGTTGACGGTTGTTGGAGAACGTCATGAAGAGCTGCTTGTCCAGATCATTGCGGTCGGTCAGGACGACGAGAGTGGGGTGTCGCATCGCCGGATGGCGGATCACCTTACCGGCATAAAAGACCATGGATAGGCTCTTGCCCGACCCCTGCGTGTGCCAGATCACACCGGCGCGCCGGCTCCCGAATTCGGTTGCACTCCCTACCTCCCGAATGGCGAATGG
The DNA here is from genome assembly GCA_003696795.1 of Zetaproteobacteria bacterium. Lineage (GTDB taxonomy): Bacteria > Pseudomonadota > Zetaproteobacteria > Mariprofundales > Mariprofundaceae > J005. Next base: position 2,296 of record RFFT01000102.1, read on the forward strand.
ATCGGCCTTCTCGGCCTCCGTAAAGCGGGCATACAGCAATCCCGGCGCGGCCTCGATGCCGCAAGCAGTGAGTGTGGAACCAAGCGCCTGATTGACCGCGTGGTACTGATGATAGCCAGCCGCCTTCTTGGCAATGCAGGTGCCGTCATCCTCAAAGGTAATGAAGTTCAGCGAATAGTCCTGAAAGCGCCACGGCTCGAACATGCCGCGGATCAGCGTTGTCATTCCGGCCTGCACCACGCCTTCGCTCTGCCTCTCGTTGCCCGGCTCCCGGTAGAGGTCGTCGCCGTCAATCGTGCGCCAGGGCATGAATCGATCCCAGCCGGAAGTCAGCGTGCCAAAACGCGCCTGCATCCCATCGGAAACCACGAGCAGCGCGTTATAGGTGAAAAGCGACGGGATTTCCCGCTTGTAGGTCTGGAGCTGTTGCCACGCGTGGCGGATGGTCGCTTGGGCCGTGCCTGGATTCTTCAGCTCGATCACCACGAGCGGTAATCCGTTGAGAAACAGCACGACATCCGGCCGCCGTTCCTTCTTGTTTTCAATTGCCGTGAACTGGTTGACCGCAAGCCAGTCGTTGTTTTCCGGATGCTCCACATCGAGCAGCCATACCTTGCCGTGGCGCTCGCCTTCCGGCCCCATCCAGGAGACATCCACTCCGTCGGTGAGCAACCGATGGAAGCGGCGGTTGTTCTCGATGAGCGCCGGGCTTTCGGGTGTGAGCACCTTGCGCATGGCCTCGTCGATGGCCACGGTAGGCAACTCGGGATTGACGCGCTCCAACGCCGCCCGCAACCGCGACTTGAGCACGACCTCTCCATAACTTTCCCGCTCCGGTCGCTCGCCATCGGGCGCGATGTCCGGCCCGAAGGCGGTCTGCCAGCCGAGGGC
>RFFT01000103.1 GCA_003696795.1 Zetaproteobacteria bacterium
ATTCGAGCCGACCTGCGTGCCGATCCCTTGCCGCGCGAATATCGCAACGAGGTGACGCATATCGTGTATATGGGCATGGGTGAGCCGCTGGCCAACGAGCACGGGGTGCACCAAAGTCTCGCACTGCTGCTGGACGAGTTCGGTTTTTCCCGCCGCCGCATCACCGTCTCCACGTCCGGCATGGTGCCGCAAATCGAGCGTCTGGGGTTGCGCCTGCCGGTCAACCTCGCCATCTCCCTGCATGCCGCCACCGATGCGCTGCGCGACCGCCTGGTTCCCATCAACCGCAAATATCCTCTCGCCATGTTGCGCAACTGCCTTGACGCCTATCCGTTGGGTAAGCAGCGCCATATCACCCTGGAATATGTGATGCTGGAGGGCGTCAACGACCGAAATCGGGATGTGCGCGCATTGCTCGAGTTTGTGCACCCCGGGCGGGAGCGGATCAACCTGATCCAGTTCAATCCTTATCCCGGCAGTCCATATTCGGGCAGCAGCAAGGAACATATGAACGCGTTCGCGCAACGCTTGATTTCCAAAGGCATTCGTGCCACGGTAAGGCGGTCGCGTGGGGAGGACATCATGGCCGCTTGTGGCCAGCTCAAGGCGCAATTGCAGCATGGGGAGGGAATGGCGCGTTGAATACGTCTCGCATCGGCATCATTGGCGGCAGTGGCCTGTATGATCTCGATGGGCTTGATGTATGCGACGAGCTGGCGATCGAGACCCCGTTCGGCGATCCTTCCGACAAGCTGGTGCTTGCCCGCTATGGCGATGTGGAAGTGGTATTCCTGCCTCGCCATGGCCGGGGGCACCGTATCCCCCCGCACCGCATCAATTATCGTGCCAATATCTATGCCATGAAGGTGGCCGGCGTGCGCGAAATTGTGTCCATCTCGGCAGTCGGTTCGCTGCGCGAGGAGATCGCGCCGGGGGATTTCGTGATTGTCGATCAGTTCGTCGATCGCACACAAGCACGCGCGGCCACGTTTTTCGACGGCCCGATCGTGGCGCATGTTTCGATGGCCGATCCGGTGTGTCGGCGGTTGCGCCATCGCCTGATCCGTGCTTGCGAGGAGGTGGAGATTCCGCTGCACACCAAGGGTACATACCTAGTGATGCAGGGGCCGCAGTTTTCCAGCCGCGCGGAATCGGAGCTCTATCGTCGATGGGGTATGGATGTGATCGGCATGACCAACATGCCCGAGGCAAAACTCGCGCGCGAGGCGGAGATATGCTATGCGACGGTGGCCATGTGCACCGACTACGATTGCTGGCACGAGGAGGCCGACGATGTGTCGGTGGCGTCGGTGGTCGAGGTGATGCATGCCAATGTCGACAAGGCCAAGCGCATGTTACGCGCGTTGCTCGCCATGCCCCGCGAGCGACGGGATACCTGCGCATGTCAATGCGCGCTGTCCTCCGGACTTTTTGCGGACCTGAAATCCGCGGACGATGCCGCGTTGCGCCGCATCTATCCCCTTGTGCGTCGCCTACTCTGATGCGCCGCTGGGTGGCCGTTTTTGCCTTGTTGATGATGGGTGGCTGTGCCACCACGGACGCGCTGTCGCAGCGAGAACGCCAAGCGGAACTGCATTATCGCCTAGGGGTGGACGCCCTGAACAAGGGCATGTTGCCCAAGGCGTTCGATGAGCTCATGCGTGCCGACAAACTGCAACCGAACCGCGCGGAAGTTGTTGACGCGCTGGCCTATGCCTGGCGCCTGCGCGGAGATTTGGACAAGGCGGAGGCGCTGTATCGCAAAGCATTGCGCTTGCGCGACCGCCCAGAAACGCACAACAACTACGCCAACTTGCTGCTGGCGATGAAACGCTATCAGGAGGCTGCCGCGCAGGCGAAGCTGGCCCTGGACGATCCACGTTATCGCAATCAGCACCTCGCGTTGATGAACCATGGCGATGCCATGCTCGCGCTGGGCCGGTATGCGGAGGCGTTGAAGGATTACCGCCTTGCCGAGCAGTTCAGGCCGGATGCGATCGAACCGATATTGAAAGAAGCGCATGCCTATGCGCTGATGCAGCGCCCTTACTATGCCCGCGCGCTGCTTGAATCGTTGCTGCGGCGCGCACCGACCAATCGATCGGTGGTGGCCGCGTTGGTCGAGCTGCTGCGCGCGCAAGGGGATGTCGGAATGGCGCGGGCACATTTGCTGCGCTACCGCGAACTGGCCCACGATCCGCTTGACCGCGCCTGGGCCGATGATCAACTGGGACAGATGAAGCCATGACCGAACACAACGAACAAACCATTGACGCACGGGAAAGCATGTTGCGCGAACTGGGCCAAAAGCTGCGCGCGGCGCGAGAGGAGCAAGGGCGTAGCATTGCCGACTGCGCGCAGGCATTGCGCTTGCGCAAGCCCTATCTGGTCGCATTGGAGTCCGGCGATTGGACCCAATTGCCGGGCGATGCCTACGCCATCGGCTTTCTGAAGCAGTATGCCTCGCTGTTGGCGCTGGATATCAGCAACGAGTTGGCCACGATCCGCTCGGGCGACTATCGCCTGACAAAACCGCTTACCTTCCCCGATCCGCCCATAGCGCCCGGGCGCCGTTGGGCGTATCTCGCCGCGGCGGCATTCGTGGTGTTGTTGATCGTTTTCAATGTGGCGCAACTGAACCGGGATGCAAGCCCCAAGCAGAAGCCCGGTGCCATGGTGGCGGATCAGGCCTCCCACGCAGCACCCGCCAAGCCGGCGGCACCTCCGGTCGGCGAACCAAAGCCGTCGCACGCACCTCCGGTTAGCGAACCAAAGCCATCGCACGCACCTCCGGTCGGCGAGCCAAAGCCATCGCACGCACCTCCGGTCGGCGAGCCAAAGCCGTCGCCCGCGCCTGCGGTCGCGTCCGAGGAGCAAGCTCCCGAAGCTACATCGCAACCCCCTTCCGTCCCCGCAAAGCCTGCAAAAGCGGCAAAGGCTGCGGCGGTTCCCGCATCGGTTGCGCACAAGGTGCGTTTCCATGCCGCAGGCGGCGATGTCTGGCTGGAGGTGTACGAATCGGTCGATGACGGCAAACGTGGTCCGCGCCGCATCTATCGCCTGCTCAAACAGGGTGAAACGCGCATCCTGGAAACGAACCAAGGGATGTTGCTGATCACCGCCGGCAACCCGCGCGCTCTGGAAGTCACCATCGACGAGACCCCCGTCATTCGGCAGGGTACGTTGGGCAAGCACAAGAAAATCGTGCGCAATTACCCCCTGCCCCTTGCATCCAAGCCATAACGCACAAGGCGGTTCTTGTCATTCGCCGGCATGCGCTGCATATTTGCAGCTCACTTTGAGGGGGGTCGTTCGATGAATGCAGCCAGTTTCGAAGATGCGCGCCGCAATATGGTGGACAACCAGATTCGTTGCGCCAAGATCCTCGATCCGGACACGCTGGACCTGATCGAAAGCATGCCGCGCGAGGAATTCGTTCCGGAGCAAGTGCGCAGCATCGCCTATATGGAGGGTCGGCTGCCGCTTCCCTGTGGTCAGGAGATGCTTTCTCCTTTGCAGGAAGCGCATATTCTGCAAGCGCTTGCCTTGCGTGGTCATGAGCGGGTGCTGGAAATCGGCACCGGCACGGGCTTTTTGACCGCGATGCTGGCAATGCGCGCGCGCGAGGTGGTGAGTTGCGAAATCCATGACGAGCTTGCGAGCATGGCCGAAAAGAACCTCGCCGAGCATGGCATCAACAATGCGCGGGTGGTGCGCCTGAACGCGATGGATGCCGAGGCGGTGGCCGCCGAGCCGGCACTCAAGGGCGGCTTCGATGCCATGGTTCTGGGCGTTGCGCTGAAGGAGATTCCCGCACACCTCTTGCAATTGCTCAACGCGGATGCGCAAGTTGTTGCATTCATTGGTGAAAATCCAGTAGTGACGATCGAACACATCATTCGCAAGGGGATGTCCGAACAGCATATCCGGCTTGCCGAGACGCTGTTGAAAAGCGCGGAGGGGCTGCCCAAAAAGCGCGAATTCGTGTTCTGAACAGGATGAACCGCCGCCAGGCGATGACCCTACTGGGCGCGCTGATCGGTGGCGCTTGCCTTGTCGGGCCCGGGGTGGTGTTGGCGCGGGAAGCGGATCCGCGTACCAGGCTTGCGCGTACGCTGGCGCGCCAGAGCGGCCTTGGCATCGACCACGTCCGCCGCATTCTGCGCCACGCACACTATCTGCCCTCCGTCATCGACCAAATCAGCCGCCCCTATGAAGCGCAACCCTATGCCCGCTACCGAACACTGTTCGTGCATGACCGGCTCCGCCGGCAAGGAGCCGCCTATCTTCAGGCGCATGCCGCGCTGTTTGCCGAAAACGAGCAACGCTATGGCGTGGAACG
>RFFT01000104.1 GCA_003696795.1 Zetaproteobacteria bacterium
CTGGCCTCCCTGATGCTGACCGCCGGGTATGTGCCCAACGAGAACGTTTTTCGTTTCCCGTGGATTTTGCAGTCGTAGCGCCAGTACTTTCCGGACTTGGTGACGAGAAGGAAGAGGCCCTGACCGTCATAGAGCTTCGCCTACCTGCAGTCGAGCGGCAACACGAACTTTCTGACCTTCAGATCCGTCAGCGCCGTGCTCCCTCCAAGAAACGGCATAAGGACGGATCATCAAGAAGATACCGCTTTTCATACCGTCTTATGCCGTGTCATTGTTTGGCACTGTTTGGCAGATTTCAATCTCAAAAATAAAGGCGACACAAGGCGTCTAGCCATATCCTGGCACCCTGTGTCACCGATATATGGCGGAAGGGGTGGGATTTGAACCCACGGATGGTTTCCCATCGCCGGTTTTCAAGACCGGTGCATTCAACCGCTCTGCCACCCTTCCGTGCGCGGCACAATCTATGCATTTGCAATGCGCTGTAAACCACCCATATAGGGCTGCAACGCTTCAGGGATCAGAACCGATCCATCCGCTTGCCAGCCGTTTTCCAGCAATGCGACCAGACAGCGCCCGATGGCAAGCCCCGATCCGTTCAGGGTTGCCACCGGCTCCGCCTTCCCCGCTTCGTTGCGGTAGCGAATGCCAGCGCGACGCCCCTGAAACTGGCCAAAGGACGAACACGAGGAAATCTCCCGATAGCGCCGCTGACTGGGCAACCAGACCTCGAGATCATAGGTCTTCTGGGCGGAAAAGCCGAGGTCGCCCGCACACAGTTCTACCACCCGATAAGGCAGGCCCAATGCCTGCAACACCGCCTCCGCATGACCGGTCAGCGTTTCCAGACCGCTTAATGCATGCTCCGGTCGCGTCAACCAGACCAACTCCACCTTGTCGAATTGATGCTGCCGAATCATGCCGCGCACATCACGCCCGGCACTTCCCGCCTCGCGCCGAAAACAAGGCGTATAGGCGCAATGCCGAATCGGCAATCGCGCGGCATCAAGAATGCGCTCCTGATAGAGATTGGTGACCGGTACCTCCGCAGTGGGAATCAGAAACGCATCCTCGCCCTCCAGCTTGTATAGATCGTGCTCAAACTTGGGCAATTGACCGGTGCCGGTCATCGTTTTCCGATTCACGATCGCTGGCACCCAAACCTCGTCATAACCGTGCCGCTCGGTATGCATGTCCAGCATAAACTGGATCAGCGCGCGCTCCAGCCGCGCACCCGCACCACAAATCACCGTAAAACGACTCCCCGCCAGTCGGGCGCCCGCCTCGAAATCGAGAATCCCCAGCGCCTCGCCGATCTCATCATGCGAAGGCACCTCGTCCTGTCGCACCTCCCCCCAGCGACGCAGCTCCACGTTATCCGTCTCATCCACACCATCCGGCACCGAATCCAACGGAGGATTGGGCACCTCCAGCAAAGCCAGTCCGAATGCCTCCTCAGCCGACTTCGCCGCAGCCTCCAGTTGCTTCACGCGCTGCGCCACCTCGCGCATTCGCGCCAACTCCTCGGTTGCATCCTCGCCCTGGCGTTTCTTGAGACCAATCGCCTTGGACACCCGATTACGCTCGGCCTGCAGGGTTTCCAGCTCACGCTTCAATTGACGCTGCCGCGCATCCAGTTCCTGCAGACGCGCCCAGGCGCTGTCCGGCCCGACCACCTCCGCGCCACGCCGAGCCAACGCCGCGCGCATCTCCTCAGGTGCACGTCTCAGCTCATGTCGATCAATCATGCCTGCGCCTCACCAGCGTCGGCATCCTGACGTTCCGCCACGCGTACCGCGCCAATCACCCGCTCATCCTGACCGCAATCGATTAGCTTCACGCCCTGCGTGTTGCGCCCGATGACCGATACCCCATTCATGCGAATGCGCACCAATCGCCCGGTATCCGTCATCATCATCACTTCGTCATCATCGAGCACCTGCAAGGCGGCAACCATGGCGCCATTGCGTCCGCCGGTCTTCAGGGTAAACACCCCCTGGCCTCCGCGCCGTTGCACATGATATTCGCTGATCGCCGTGCGCTTGCCGTAGCCGTTTTCCGACACCGCCAACAGCGTCGCACGATCCGCCACCAACGTCATCGAAATCACCTGGTCGCCCGCCGGCAGGCGCATCCCCGTCACGCCGCGCGTCGCACGCCCCATCGGACGCACCTCGGACTCGGAAAAGCGAATGCATTTGCCGCCGCTGGAAGCGAGCATGATGTCCTGCTCGCCATTGGAAACGTGCACCGCGATCAGGTCGTCATCGTCATCCAGGTTGATCGCAATGATGCCATTGGCGCGAATGTTCTTGAAATCGGACAGACGCGTTTTCTTCACGATTCCGTTCTTCGTCGCCATCACCACATAATGCGCATCATCGAACTCGCGCACCGCCAGGGTGGCCGAAATGCGCTCCCCCTTGTCCACCGGCAACAGATTCACGATCGCCTTGCCGCGCGTCGCGCGCCCTGCCTGCGGGATCTCGTACACCTTCTTGCGGAACACGCGGCCACGATCGGAGAAGAACAGCAGATAGTCGTGCGTGCTGGCCACCATCAACTGCGCCACGAAATCCTCATCCTTGGTGGCCATCGCCTTCTTCCCTTTGCCGCCACGGCGTTGCGCGCGATACAACGAGACCGCATTGCGCTTGATATATCCCTCGTTGGAAATGGTCACCACCATATCCTCTTCGGTGATCAGATCCTCCACCGACAGCTCCGCCGTCTCGTCCACGATCTGGGTGCGGCGCTCATCCGCATAGCGGTCGCGCACCTCGGCCAATTCCTCGACGATGACCTGCATAAGCAGCTTCTCATCCGCCAGAATGGCCTTGAGTCGGGCGATCGTAGCCTGCACCTCCTCATATTCGGCCCGGATCTTGTCGCGCTCAAGCCCGGTCAGCCGCTGCAAACGCATATCCAGAATCGCCTGCGCCTGCTTGTCGGAAAGGCCGAAGCGCTCCATCAACCCGTTCTTCGCCTCCGCCGGCGTACGGCTGCCCCGAATCAGGGTGACGATCTCGTCGATGTTATCGAGCGCGATCAACAACCCTTCCAGGATATGGGCCCGCGCTTCGGCACGGGCAAGCTCGAACAGGCAGCGCCGAGTCACGACCTGCCGGCGATGATCGATGAAGTGCAGCAACAATTCGCGTACACCGCACAACTTGGGCTGCCCATCGACAAGCGCCAACAGATTGCAGCCGAAGTTGCACTGCAATTGCGTATGCTTGTACAGATTGTTCAACACGACCTCGGCGATCTCGCCGCGCTTGAGCTCGATCACGATACGCATACCCTCGCGATCGGACTCGTCGCGCAGATCGGCGATACCCTCGATCTTCTTGTCGCGCACGAGGGCGGCGATGTTTTCGATCAGTTGCGCCTTGTTCACCTGATACGGCAACTCGGTGATCACCAAGGCCTCGCGCTTGGTGCGCGGGTGAATCTCAACCATCGCCTTGGCGCGCATCGTGATCGAACCGCGCCCGGTCAGAAACGCCTGCCGCATGCCCTTGCGCCCATAGATAAAACCACCGGTCGGAAAATCGGGCCCGGGCATGATCTCCATCAGCGCCTCGTCATCGACCTCCGGCTCCTCGATGAGGCGGATCGCGGCATTGATGGCCTCACCCAGGTTGTGCGGCGGAATATTCGTGGCCATGCCGACCGCGATTCCCTGCGAGCCATTGACCAGCAGATTCGGAAACTTCGCCGGCAAGACCTTCGGCTCCGTGAGTGATTCGTCATAGTTGGGAATGAAATCGACCGTGTCCTTGTCGATGTCCGCCATCAATTCGCTGGCCAGGCGGCTCATGCGCGCCTCGGTATAACGCATCGCGGCCGGGGAGTCGCCGTCAACCGAACCGAAATTGCCCTGCCCATCGACCAGCACATGACGCATGCTCCAAGGCTGGGCCATGCGCACCAACGCATCGTACACAGCCGAATCGCCATGCGGATGGTACTTACCGATCACATCGCCCACCACGCGCGCCGACTTCTTGTACGGCTTGTCGTGCGTGCAGCCCAGATCCTGCATCGCATACAGAATCCGCCGGTGCACGGGCTTCAAGCCATCGCGCGCATCCGGCAGCGCGCGACCGATGATCACGCTCATCGCGTAATCGAGATAGGAGTTTTTCATCTCCTCTTCGATCAATACGGGAATGGGTGGATTCAGCGTTTCGTCCATGGTTTCCTCACATCAAATGGTGCCCTCGACAGGATTCGAACCTGTGGCCTACCGCTTAGGAGGCGGTCGCTCTATCCAGCTGAGCTACGAGGGCGACTCGCGCATGCTAGCGGCAGCGATGCGCCGCTGCATCATTCCACAGGCCAAGTCAGTCGGCGTAGTGAATCGCACTGTACACAGGCACGTCCGAAAGCTGTTTTCTCCCCTGCAAAGCATCCAGCTCGATCACGAAGACACAGCAGGCCACTTCCGCTCCCAGCGCACGCACAAGCCGCACCGTCGAGGCCGCTGTACCGCCGGTGGCCAGCAAGTCGTCGACGATGACCACGCGATGCCCCGCGGTCAGGGCGTCGCGATGAATCTCCAGCGCATCCACGCCATATTCCAACTCGTATTCGATCGCATGCACCTTGCCCGGCAGCTTCCCCGCCTTGCGCACGGGGATAAAGCCCAGCCCCAGCTGTTGAGCCAGCGCGGCCCCAAAAATAAAGCCGCGGGATTCAATGCCGACCACGGCATGCAGTCCTGAGGGCACAAAGCAGGCCAGTTGCGAAGTTGCCGCAGCGAACGCATCGCCATCGGCCAGCAACGGGGTGACATCCTTGAACTTGATCCCTGGCTTCGGGAAATCCGGCACCTCGCGGATATAGTCGGCCAAATTGATCGCAGTCGTGGTCATGACAATATGCCCTCCATCTCGATATGCTCCCGCTCGGCAATGGCGCGCAGTTTCTTCAACGCCGCCATCTGGATTTGGCGAATACGCTCGCGGGTGACGCCGATATGCTTGCCGATGGCCTCCAGTGTCCAGGGCTCCCCGACATCTCCCAGCCCAAAACGGAGGCGCACGACTTCGCGCTCCTTAGGCGTCAATTCTTCCAGCCACATCGCGACCAATTGCTCCCGTCGCCGTTCCGCCAAACATTCGTCCGGCTCGACGGCATTGCTGTCGCAGGTGACATCGTACAGGCTGAAACCACCGCCCTCATCGTCAGGCAGCAGCGCTTCATCAACACTGTCCGTCGGCAAAGCCGCGCTAAGCAGTGTGCGCACGCGCTCAACATCCACCCCCATCGCCGCAGCCAATTCATGTTCGGTCGGCTCACGATTCAGCTTGCTGCGCAGCTTGCCCGCATGAAACAGCAGTCCGTTCAATTCCTTGCCAATGTGCACCGGCAGACGGATCGTTCGCGCCTGATTCATGATCGCGCGCTCCACCGCCTGGCGAATCCACCACGTCGCATAGGTCGAAAAGCGACAGCCATGAGCGTGGTCGAATTTCTCAACCGCATGCATCAAGCCGAGGTTTCCCTCTTCGATCAAGTCTTCCAGCGGCAATCCACGATACATATAGCGACGGGCGATCTTCACCACGAGCCTCAGATTGGCATTGATCATGCGCTGCTTGGCCTCTTCATCACCGTCGGCAATCCGCTTGGCCAGCCGCACCTCATCCTCCGCCGACAACAGCTCATGCTGCGAAATATCGCGCATGTACATGTTCATCGGGTCCAGACTATGCGTTCCGGCCACGCTATTCCCTCCCTCGCAGTGTCCGACCTCGGCAATATCTCATCGGCGCGGCAAATAGGCAAGCGGATCAACCGCGGTGGTGCCAAGACGTACCTCAAAATGGAGATGGGGTCCGGTTGCCCTGCCGCTATGCCCCACACGCGCAATAATCGCGCCTTGCTTGACCTTTTGCCCCTTGTACACCAGCAAACGCTGATTATGTGCATAGGCGGTAAACACATTGTGTGCATGACGGATAATCACCATGCGTCCATAGCCGCGCAACCGCTGGCCGGCATACACCACCTTGCCACTGGCCGCGGCGACAACCGCCGAACCTTCAGCCGCAGCGATATCAATGCCATCATGCATGCGCGAACCGCGGCGACCGAAAGGACTGGTGACCTTGCCGCGCACCGGCCAGATCAGGTGCAACCGCGGCTTGTGCGCGGGCTGATGACTGGGCCTGGCGCGATGACTGCGTTTGGCATGCGCACGGTGCACCGCAGTGACTCCCGGCAGGCGGCGGGCGGGTGTGGCCGTGCCGCGCAGGCTCAGACGCTGGCCCACATAGATCCGATAAGGCGGCCGGATGTGGTTGCGCCGGGCCAACACATGGTAGTCGATGCCGAAACGGCGACCAATGCTGTACAGTGTATCTCCCGGCTTCACGATATAGGCACGCGGCGGCTTCACATGCCGCGCATGATGCGTCTGCCGTGGCACCTCCGTGCGATGACAGGCAACGCCCAGCAAACAGATCAGGACAAGCGCAAACCTCGCTACCAAAGCCATAACGCCGCGAAACCAGCCGCGACGAGCAGCGTCACCAACAGGGTGATCCATTCGAAATGGCGCTCGACCAGATTGCGTAAGGTCGCCCCTCCCCAGCGCAACAACGCCCCCTCAAGATAAAACCGCGCGCCGCGCGAGGCCAGGGCGGCAAGCAAGAAGCCGACAAAAGGCATGCCGAACGTGCCAGCCGCAATGGTGATGACCTTGAACGGAATCGGCGAAAATCCGGCGGCCAACACCAGCGCCAAGCCCCATTCGTCGAACAATGCCTGTACTCGCATGAACTGGTCCATCGCGTGATAAAACTCGAGAATCGGCTTCGCCACGCTGGTGAACAGCAGCATGCCGATCGCATAGCCGATCATGGCACCAATGACGGAACCGGCGGTGGCCAGGCCGGCAAAGCGCAAGGACAGCTCCGGACGCCCCAACGCCAACACAACCAACAGCAGATCCGGTGGAATCGGAAAGACGCTGGCCTCGATCACCGCGATAAAGAACAGCGCCCAATGCGCCTGGGGATGATCCGCCCAGGACAGGGTCCAATGATAACAGCGACGCAGCCAGCCCAGACCCGGCATGGCGCGAGAAGTCGCCTGGTCGTTAATGGGACACCCCCGCCAACAGCGGCACGAAGGTACACGCGTCGAAACGTTCCTCGTCAATACCGCCATCCGCCAGCTTACGGCGACGCACCAGACGATGAACACCGCCCTCGCCTTCAGGGAACACCAGCACGCCCCCAGGCTTCAATTGTTCCATCCAACATGGAGAGGCAAAGCCGCCGGCGGTAACAAGAATCGCGTCGAATGGGGCATACTCCGGCCAGCCCAGCATGCCATCGCCACACTTGAGCATCACATTGGCATGTCGCGCGCGCCGCAGATTGCGCTTGGCCTTCTCGTGCAACGAACGAATGCGTTCGATGCTGTACACCCGCCGACACAGACGGGAAAGCACTGCGGTCTGATAGCCGCAGCCGGTGCCGATCTCCAGCACACGTTCGTTCCCTTGCAAGGCAAGCAACTGAGTCATACGGGCGACCATATAGGGCTGGGAAATGGTCTGCCCTTCCCCAATGGGAAGGGCAGAATCCTGATAGGCGCGACTCGCCAGTGCCGCATCGACAAACAGGTGCCTGGGTACCTCGGCCATCGCCGCCAGCACGCGCGGATCATCGATGCCGCGGGGCTTGAGCTGCATGTCAACCATGCGCTGCCTAGCCCGGACAAACGACTGGCCATTGCGATACGGCATCAACGGCTGCCGCGAAAAAAATGGTCGGGACGAGAGGATTCGAACCTCCGACCACCAGACCCCCAGTCTGGTGCGCTACCAGGCTGCGCTACGCCCCGAAACATGTGCGAATCATAGGAAAGGCTTCAGACTTCGTCCAGCCGCACGTAACGCCATGCTCACGAATCGAGCAACTGCAATGCCGCCGCCAGCTCCTCACGCACCTGACGCAGCGAGGCGCGCGCATCGGGTTGTTCGAGCACCTGCTCGACATTGCCACTCATGAGCACCTTGCGGGCGCCACGGATGGTGAAGTTCAAGTCATAAAGCAAATGCCGAATATATAAAATCGCCTCCACATCCTTCTTGCGATAGAAGCGCCGATTACCGCTGCGCTTGACAGGCTTGATGGTGTGAAACTCCCCTTCCCAATAGCGCAGCACATGCGGTTCAACCCCGCACAGCTCGCTCACTTCCCGAATCGAGAAAAAAAGCTTGTCTGGCAGCGGCGGCGGGGAGAAGGTCGATACGGCGGTCGACTTACGCGCCATCAGTCACCACCTCGGTTGATCTTTTGCTTCAGCAAAGGGCTAGCCCGAAAGGTCACAACCGTCCGCGGCTCAATCATGATTGTCTCTCCCGTTTTCGGATTGCGCCCGCGCCGGCGTTGCTTGTGACGTACCATGAAATGGCCGAAACCGGAAAGCTTCACATCCTCATGCCCGGCCAAGGCATCGCGAATGCGATCCAGTACGGCATCCACCATTTCCGCGGATTCCTTCTTGGACAACCCCAATCGCTCATGCACGATACTTGCTATTTCCGCCTTGGTCACGCCTACCCGTCCCCAACCTTGTAATCTTCGATGAAAATTGCAATTTATCCTAGCAGACGTCCATCCATTGTCAAAGCGATACCTCTTCAAGAACCCCCTGATGCAAGCGCAGCATCCGGTCACAGCGTCTGGCCAAAGGCAGGCTATGGGTCACCATCACCACCGCGGCGCGCTCCTGACTGCAGATCTCGCGAAACATCGCAAATACCTGCGCCGCCGTACCCTCGTCCAGATTGCCCGTCGGCTCATCGGCAAGCACCAGCTTCGGTTGTGTCGCCAGCGCCCGGGCCACCGCCACTCGCTGCGCCTCCCCTCCCGACAAACGGGCGGGGATATGTTCCATCCGTGCGCCAAGGCGCAACGCGCTCAGCAAGGCACGGGCTCGCTCCCTCGCCTTCTGTTCCGTATCTCCGCGCACCAGCAGAGGCAACATCACATTCTCCAGCGCGGTCAACTCCGGAATCAAGTGATGGGCTTGATAGACAAAACCAATGTGTCGATTACGCAGCTCGGCCTGACGCTTCGCATTCAGCCCAAGAATCGGCTCACCCGCCAGATAGACCTCGCCGGCATCGGCGGGCTCGAGCGTGCCAATCGTCTGCAGCATGGTGCTCTTGCCACTGCCGGATTCCCCGACAATGGCCAAAAACTCGCCCGCCTCCAGGGTGAAGGACACATCGCGCAGCACCTCCAGCCTACCCGAAGGGGACGCGAAATGCTTGGCCAAATGCTCGACGCGCAACAGGGGCATTATTCGTACCGCAACGCATCGGCCGGCGGCACGCCCGCAGCGCGCCATGCCGGATAAAAGGTGGCAAGCAACCCCATGCACAGGCTGGCCAATACGACCGCGACCACATAGGACGGCTCGACGACCGATGGAATATGGTCGATGAAATACACATCACTGGAAAGAAAATGAATGCCAAGCAGCTGTTCCAGCCAGCGCAACAGATCGTCCAGCCGCCAAGCCAGCAGCAGGCCGAGCACCGCACCGACAGCGGTTCCGAATCCGCTGAGCAGGCCGCCCATCAGCATGAACACGCGCATCACCGAAGCATGTCCCACGCCAATGGTTTTCAGCACCGCAATCTCGCGCCGCCGTTCCATGACCACCATGACCAGCGACGACACCATGTTGAACACCGCAACCAGCACGATCAACGACAGGATCACCCCCATCGCCAAGCGCTCCGTGCGCAAGGCGTGAAAAAACGACTGGTGACGATGCTGCCAGTCCATGACCCAACTGCCGGGAGGCAATAACGCGCGCAACTGGCGAGCGATGGCCGGAGCCTGGTCCCGATCGCGAACATAAACCTCAATGCCGCTGACCGCATCCCCCATCCGATTAAGGCGCTGTACGGCGCGAATATTGGTCAACACCCACCCCACATCGTATTCATAAAACCCGGAGTCAAAGATGCCGACAACATCGAACACGCGCATGCGTGGCACCGCGCCGGACGGACCGATCCCAGCGGAGGGGGTCATCAAGCGCAGACGGTCGCCGACCGTCAGTCCCATCTTGCGCGCAAGGTCCTTGCCGATGACCACCTCGAACCGATCGCCACCGCGCAAAAAACGTCCCTCGACGATATGCCCCGAAATATCACGCTCCTCGGCAGGCGCAATCCCCTTGAGCAAGGCTCCGCGCGCCATGGCGCCATACGCGAGCAAAACCTGACTTTGCACATAGGGGGTTGCCCGGATCACATCCGGCAAGGCGCGGATCGTCTTCAGCCAATCGCGCCAAGGGCCAATACGGTCCCCCGGCCCCTGCACATCGATATGGGATGCAAACCCTAGTATCTTGTCCCGTATTTCGACCGCCGCGCCATTCATCACCGACAACACGACAATCAGCGTCATCACCCCAATCGCAATGCCGATCGCCGAACTCCAACCGATCAGCGAAACGAAACGCTCATTGCGCCGAGAACGCAAATAGCGCTTGGCCAACATGACCTCGTAGGGGAGGAACAGACGCATACCCGCTACCCGAGATAGCGAAAATAGAGATACAAATGGGCAATCGCTATCGACAGCAGCATCAGCACGAAGGCATGACGCAAAAAGGTCATGAACGCAATCGGATGTCCGGCCCGTTGCGCAAAGCCGGCCACAATCAGATTGGCGGACGCGCCAATCAACGAACCATTGCCTCCTAGACATGCGCCCAACGCCAGCGCCCACCACAGCGGCTGAATGGCGGACGCGCCGCCGAAGGTGTCCGCCATATTGTCGATCAACGGAATCATCGTAGCCACAAACGGAATATTGTCGATCAAGGCCGAGGCGATCGCCGACACCCAAAGAATCGCGGCCAGGGTCGCATTGAAGTCGCCACCAGTCAGCTCCAGCGTGCGCTTGGCCAGCCAGGCAATCGCGCCCGTATGCTCCACCCCGGTCACAATGATGAACAGGCCGACAAAGAAAAAGATCGTCGTCCACTCCACCTCGGACATGATCCCCTCAAAAGCGTGATCCTTGTCCTCCAGCGATTGTCCCCAAGTCTGCAACAGCAACAGCAATCCCGCGCCGGTCATTGCGATCGTCGCCGGTTCGAGATGCAACTGATGCGCCACGGTAAATCCGACGATGACCAATGCAAGCACGCTCAGGCTCTTTTTCAACAAGACCGGATCCTTGATCGCCTCACGCTCGTTGAATTCCATGATCAAGCGGCGACGTTCAGCGCTCGCCGTCAAATCGGCGCGGAACATCCACCAAATCAGCCCCATCAGCAACAGAAAAATCGGCGGAACAATCGGCGTCAAATGCACCAGAAAATCGTAGAAGCTTAGATGCGCCTGCGAACCGATCATGATGTTCGGCGGATCGCCGATCAAGGTTGCGGTACCGCCGATATTCGAGGCCAGAATCTCGGCAAACAGGTAGGGATAGGGGCGCACCCCAAGCGCATCGGTGATCAACAGGGTCACCGGCGCGATCAAGAGCACGGTGGTCACATTGTCGAGAAATGCGGAGAACATCGCGGTCACCGAGGCCAGCATGAAAAGCACCCCGACCGGATGCCCGCGCACACGCTTGGCCGACCAGATGGCCACGTATTGGAAGACGCCCGTCTTCTGACTGATGGCCACAATCACCATCATTCCGGTTAGCAGGCCGATCGTGTTGAAATCGACACCGGCGATGGCCTGCTCCTGGGTAAGCACACCGGAAAGGATCATGATCCCGGCGCCGAGAACGGACAACACCGCACGATTGAACTTCTCCAGCATCACCACGGCGTATACCAGCAACAGGATGCTGACCGCCACCCACAGCGGATCCAGCCCGAAGATCACATGCGCCACCCCGTGCTCAGACATCGCCTTGCCAGTCTCCGAGCACATTCAGGATGTCGCCCGCGGAGATAATCCCCTCCAGATGACATCGATCGCCGGCAACCAGCGCGAATTCATGCTTGCCAAAGCGAATCAGTTCCGCCGCCACCGCAAACAAGGATTCCTCGGGATGCACAATCAGCGGTTCGGTATCCATGACCTCGCCCACCAACTTGTCGCTAAGCTCCGCATAGTGCGCGCTAAGCATGCCCATATCCGGCGCGTAAGATACCGAATCCAAGTCCCCTTCGACGATATAGGGGGGCATGATCCGCTCCAGCACGGTAAAGGTCGAAAAGATCCCCTTGATGCATCCCGCCTCGTCCAACACCGGAATCATGCGCAGGCGTTCCGCGCGCATGCGTGCCAAGACGGTGCGAATACGCTCATCGATCCGCGCGGAATGGACCTGACGGTTCATAAATTTTCTCGCAATCATGGCAACCTCCGACGCTTGCGCCCCACACTACCCGTGTTCGGGACGCATGTGGGGAAACAGCAGTACATCGCGAATCGAATGTTGACCGGTAAACATCATCACCAGCCGATCCACGCCGATGCCGACGCCTGCCGCCGGCGGCATACCGTATTCCAGCGCACGCAGATAGTCCTCATCCACCGGCGCGGCCTCCAGATCCCCCGCCTGCCGAGCCTGCTGCTGGGCGAGAAAACGCTCCCGCTGGTCGTCCGGGTCGTTGAGCTCGGAGAAACCGTTGGCGATCTCACGCCCGCCGATGAACAACTCGAAACGGTCGGTGACCGACGGCTCGTCAGCATTCCGACGCGCCAACGGAGAGACATCCACCGGATAATGGGTGACAAACGTCGGCTGCTGCAACTCGTCCTCGCACAAATGCTCGAACAATGCGGCAAGATAATGCCCCGCCTTCCAGGTGATCAACGGCTTGAAATCGGGAATCTCCTGCAAACATACCGTCGCCAGCAAGGCCTTGTCCGTCGCATGCCCCCTAAGATCCGGACGTTTGGCAAACACCGCCTCGTCCAATCGAATCCTGCGGAATGGACGATCGAAAACGATATTCGCTCCTTCCCAGTTCACCTCGCGCACACCAAGCCCCGCCGCGATCTCGCGCACAATCGCCTCGGTCTGATCCATCGCATCGTGCACGTCCGCATAGGCCTGGTAGAACTCCACCATTGTGAACTCGGGATTGTGCGTCGCATCGAGCCCTTCATTGCGGAAATTACGGTTGATCTCGAACACCCGTTCGAAGCCGCCGACCAGCAACCGCTTCAGATACAGCTCCGGTGCAATGCGCAGATAAAGATCCATGTCCAGCGCATTGTGATGGGTGATGAAGGGGCGCGCGGCCGCGCCGCCAGGCTGCGTCTGCAGCATCGGCGTCTCGACCTCCATGAACCCACGTCCCTCCAAAGCCTTGCGCAACAGGGAAACAATACGGGAACGGGTACGGAAGACCCGGCGCGATTCCTCGGACACCATCAAGTCCACATAACGCTGTCGATAGCGCGTTTCCTTGTCCGCAAGACCGTGCCATTTCTCCGGCAGAGGACGCAGGCACTTGGTAATCATCTCGACGTGGGACACGCGCACGGATAACTCGCCGGTACGCGTCCGAAACATCGTCCCACGCGCACCGATGATGTCCCCCAG
>RFFT01000105.1 GCA_003696795.1 Zetaproteobacteria bacterium
ATTATACCCAAGCCAGGGTTTCCTTAGCGAAGACCACCTCCTAGACTGCCGCGCGTTTGGCGAGGTTGGCATGACACAGCATGAGGAAATCCAGAAGCGGCGCACCTTTGGCATCATCTCCCACCCAGATGCGGGTAAGACCACGCTGACCGAAAAGCTGCTGCTCTTCGGCGGTGCGATCCAAATGGCCGGCGCAGTCAAGGCGCGCAAAGCGGCGCGGCATGCCACCAGCGATTGGATGAAAATCGAGCAGGAACGCGGCATTTCCGTAGCCTCGTCGGTGATGAAGTTCAATTATCGCGGCTATGAGATCAACCTGCTGGATACACCCGGACACCAGGATTTCTCCGAGGACACCTATCGCGTATTGACCGCGGTTGATTCCGCGATGATGGTCATCGACTCGGCCAAGGGTGTGGAGCCACAGACCGAGAAACTTATGGAAGTCTGCCGCATGCGCAACACGCCCATCGTGACCTTCATCAACAAACTGGACCGGGAAGGACTCGACCCGCTGGATATCCTGGCGGAAATCGAGGACAAGTTGCAGATTGAATGCACGCCGCTGTCCTGGCCAATCGGCATGGGCAAATCCTTCAAGGGCGTGTACAACCTGTACCGCAAACAGTTGCACCTGTTTCGACCCGGCGCGGACACGCGGGATTTCGAAGTCGAGGAAATCGAACAGCTCGACGACCCTCGGCTCGACACCTTGCTCGGCACCCAGGCCGATGAGCTGCGCGAGCATATCGAGCTGATCGAGGGCGCGGCCAGTCCGTTCGAATTGCAGCATTTCCTGAACGGTGCGCAAACACCTGTCTTTTTCGGCAGCGCGATCAACAATTTCGGCGTCCGCGAACTGCTTGACGCCTTTGTCGAATTGGCGCCCTCACCCGGACCCCGTCAGGCGGAGCAACGGATGGTGCACCCGGAAGAACCGGAGTTTTCCGCGTTCTGTTTCAAAGTGCAGGCGAATATGGATCCCGCCCATCGCGATCGCATCGCGTTCTTCCGCATCTGCTCGGGCAAGTTCAGCAAGGGCATGAGTGTGCGGCATCACCGGCTCGGCAAGACCATCCGTCTTTCCAAGGCCACAATGTTCATGGCGCAGGACCGTGCCAGCATTGAAGAAGCCTGGCCCGGCGACATCATCGGCATTCACAACCATGGCACGATCAAGATCGGCGACACCTTCACCAGCAAAGAACCGCTCAAGTTCACGGGCATCCCGAACTTTGCGCCCGAACTGTTCCGTCGCATCCGCCTGAAGGATCCGATGAAACGCAAACAGTTGCATAAGGGATTGATCCAGTTGTCCGAGGAAGGCGCGGTACAGGTATTCAAGACCCTGCTTGGTGGCGACTATATCCTCGGTGCGGTTGGGGCCTTGCAGTTCGATGTCACAGTCGAACGGCTGAAAGCCGAATACAATGTTGACGCAGACTATGTGGCCACCGAGTTTCAGGCAGCCCGCTGGGTCAGTTGCGACGACGAAAAAAAACTGGCCGAATTCCGCCGGCAACTCGAGGCAAGTCTGGCCGAAGACAGCGACGGGTTTCTCACCTTGCTTGCGCCAAGTGCGTGGAAACTGAACTATATCATGGAGCAGTGGCCGGACATCACATTCCACAAGACGCGCGAGCATGTCTGAACACCCCGAACCCGATACACGCCAAAGCGGCATCCGCCCGAACAAGAGTGCGCGGAAACGCGAGGCTCAGGCCATGCTGGCGCTGGGTCGGCGACTTGCCCGCCTGGAACCCGCCGTGCGGGATGGGCTCGACCTGCCAATGGAGTTGCGCAACGCGATCTCCGAACTGGCCCGGGTCCATGGTCGCGCCGCCATCAAGCGACAGGAGAAATATATCGGCAAACTGTTGCGCCGCCTGGACACCTCAGCACTGGACGACGCCATGACGGCCATCGAGGCGCGCGCGGCGCAGGCGACAGCGTGTCTGCATCAAGCCGAGCGCTGGCGTGCGCGGCTGATCGAAAACGATCGCGAAGCACTGACCGAATTCATGCGCGCGCACCCTGCCGCCGATGCGGGACAACTGCGCCGACTGATCCGCGGCGCACGCGAGGAAGCGGCGTCAGGAAAAGCGAGCAGATCGAGCCGTGCGCTGTTTCGTATGCTGCATACGTTGTTGCGGACGGCAAACCCGCGTTAGAACGGAATATCGTCGTCGGGGGGAACCTCGGGAAAATCGGCCGGCCCTTGAAATGAGTCCGCCCCCCCCTGCGGTCCACCATGCGTCGGGAAGCCACCCTGCTCGGAGGCGGCAGTCCGTCCACCCTCGCGCGGCGCACCGCCACCCAGCATCTTCATCTCCTGAGCACGAATTTCGGTCGTATATCGGTCATTGCCGTCGCGGTCCTGCCATTTGCGGGTTTCAATCCGCCCTTCGATATACACGCGGCTGCCTTTACGCAGATATTGATTGGCAATCTCGCCCAGCCGACCCCACAGGACGACGCGATGCCATTCGGTCCGTTCCTTCTGTTCCCCATCGCGCGTCTTGTAGCGCTCGGTTGTGGCCAGGCGAATATTGCATACCGCCGTCCCATCCTGCGTATAGCGCGTCTCAGGATCCGCCCCCAAGTTTCCGATCAACATGACCTTGTTCAGCATCGCACTCCTCCATGTTCAGCGGCCATCGAGCCTATGGCCAACGCCGGTAAAATACAATCATTTCAGGTAGCGCCGCAGGTAGCGTCCGGTCCAGGATGTGTCGCAATCGGCAACCGATTCCGGTGTGCCAGCCACCACCACCTCGCCGCCGCGATCGCCGCCCTCCGGCCCCATGTCCACGATCCAATCCGCCGTCTTGATCACATCCAGATTATGCTCGATCACGATCACCGTGTTGCCGCGATCAACCAGCGCGTGCAACACCTCCAGCAGCTTGGCCACGTCATCGAAATGCAGGCCCGTGGTTGGCTCGTCCAGGATATACAACGTATCACCCGTGGCCCGACGCGCCAATTCGCGCGCCAGCTTGATGCGCTGCGCCTCGCCGCCGGAAAGCGTGGTCGCCTGCTGACCCAGGCGAATATAGCCAAGCCCCACCTGCTGCAGCGTGGCCAGACGCCCCTTCAGGGCTGGAATCGCGGCGAAGAATTCGGCCGCTTCATCCACGGTCATCTCCAACACATCAGCTATCGTCTTGCCGCGATAACGTATGTCCAAGGTTTCCCGATTGTAGCGCTTGCCCTGGCACGATTCGCAATGCACATAGACATCGGGCAGAAAATGCATTTCCACCTTGATGATGCCATCGCCCTGACACATTTCGCAGCGACCGCCCTTGACGTTGAACGAAAAGCGCCCGGGTTTGTAGCCGCGCGCGCGCGCCTCGGGAACCTGCGCGAAAAGCTCACGAATCGGGGTGAATATACCCGTGTATGTCGCCGGATTGGAACGCGGCGTACGTCCGATCGGGCTTTGGTCGATGTCGATGATCTTATCCACCAGTTCGGCACCAATCAAAGCCTCATGAACGCCGACGCGATCGGTTTTCATGCCCTTGCTGCGTGCCAGCGCCCGATACAGCGTGTCGAGCACCAGGGTGGACTTACCCGAGCCCGACACGCCAGTCACACAGCAGAAACGCGCCAACGGAAAACGCGCCTCGACGTTCTTCAGGTTATGCTCGCGGCAGCCCGTGATGCCAATCATCGGATGATCCACCGCCACGGCCCGTCGCTTGGGCACCTCAATCCGCTTGCGCCCGGCAAGATAGTCGGCGGTCAGGGTGTTGGCGGCAAGAATCGTCTCCAGCGGGCCTTGCGCAACCACCTCACCGCCATGCTCGCCGGCTCCCGGCCCCATATCGATGATCCAATCCGCGCTTCGGATCGCGTCCTCGTCGTGCTCGACGACCAACACCGAATTGCCGAGATCGCGCAGACGTTTCAAGGTATTGAGCAGCCGATCGTTGTCCCGCTGATGCAAGCCGATCGACGGCTCATCGAGAATATACAGCACCCCCACCAAGGCCGAGCCGATCTGGGTCGCCAACCGAATGCGTTGCGCCTCACCGCCGGAAAGCGTGCCCGCCGTACGGTCGAGGCTCAGATAATCCAGTCCCACCTCGATCATGAAACCAAGGCGCGCCTGAATCTCCTCCAGCAGACGTTCGGCAATGGTCCGTTGCATCGTGTCGAGCTTGAGAGATGCAAACCAATCCCGGCATGCATGCAGCGGCATGGCCACGACCTCCGGCAAGGTTTTGCCGCCAACACGCACATGCCGGGCGGGAAGGTTCAGGCGACTCCCCGCACACTCGGGACAGGAAATCGTGTTGATATACTGCCCCAGGGCCTCACGCACATCGTCGCTGGTGGCCTCCCGATAGCGCCGCTCGAGATGCGGGATCACACCCTCGAAGGGACGTTCCACCACCCGCCTCCGTTCGCCCATCTCGTACACGAAACGAATCTTCTTCTTTCCCGTGCCATAGAGCACTGCTTTGCGGCTCTCCGCATCCAGGTCGGCAAACGGCGTATCCATCGCAATCCCGAGATGCTCGGCCACGGCGTTCAGCGTTTGACGGAACATGAATGTCTCGCGTCCCGCCCAAGGGCGAATCGCACCTTGCGCCAACGACAAGCCGGGATCGGGAACGACCAGATCCGGGTCAAACACGGTCTGCACCCCAATGCCATCGCACGCCGGACAGGCACCGAGCGGCGAATTGAAGGAAAACAAGCGCGGTTCGATTTCGGGATAGGAAATATTGCAACGTGGGCACGAAAACCGCTCGGAAAACAGGCGCTCCTCGTCGCCGATCAACGCGATCACCATGCCTTCGCCATAGCGAAGCGACGTCTCCACCGAATCGGCCAGCCGGGTGCGAATCCCCTCGCGAATGACCAGCCGATCCACCACCAGTTCAATGTCATGCTTGCTGTTTTTCTCCAAAGGAGGAACGTCCTCCAGCGCATACACGACACCATCGATGCGCACGCGCACAAACCCTTCCTGTCCCGCGCGCTCCAGCTCACGGCGGAACTCGCCCTTTCGACCGCGGGCGATCGGCGCCAGCAATTGGATGCGCGTTCCTTCCGGCAGGGATTCGAGCTGTTCGATGATCATGCTCGCCGGCTGTGACTGAATCGGTTGTCCACAACCGTGACAGAAAGGCTGGCCAACGCGCGCATACAGCAAGCGGAGATAGTCGTACACCTCGGTGATCGTGCCGACAGTGGAACGCGGATTGCGACTGGTCGTCTTCTGCTCGATCGAGATCGCCGGTGACAACCCCTCGATCTGATCGACATCCGGACGCTCCATCATGCCAAGAAATTGCCGCGCATAGGCCGACAGCGACTCGACATAACGGCGCTGGCCCTCGGCATACAGGGTATCGAAGGCAAGCGAAGACTTGCCCGAGCCGGAAACCCCCGTAATCACCACCAAACGATCACGGGGAATATCCAAGGAAATATTCTTCAGGTTATGCACCCGCGCGCCGCGCACGCGGATCATTGCTTCATTCATCCATGCTCTCCCGACGAACGCGCGATGCTAGCGACTGATGCCGGTGAAAACCAACCGGCTACATCATATCCACGGGATCGACATCGATTTTCAATGCCACCCCGGAGGGTGGGCGAAACGCCTCCAGCATGGGGCGCAACCGCCAGGGTAGGCATCGGCGTCCTGGATCGCGCAGCAACAGCTCAACGCGATAATCGCCCTGCATGCGCTCGACCGGGCAAGCCATCGGGCCAATCACGGCACATCCCGGCATTCCCCGCACTTGCTCGGCCAGCTTTTCGCTCGCTTGCCATACCCGCTCGCGGCGACGCCCCTGCAACAACAGCCGCACCCAACGCGCAAACGGTGGATAGGCAAATTGCCGCCGCAACGAGGCCTCTTCATCCAGCACCGCCAATGCCTCAGACTCTCGGAAGCGCGCCAGCCATGGGGAATCGGGCATGCGCGTTTGAATCACCATACGCCCGCCCCGCTTGCCACGGCCGCACCGCCCCATCACCTGCACCATTTGCTGCCACCAACGCTCCCCCGCACGAAAGTCCGGCATGCTCATGCCCAAA
>RFFT01000106.1 GCA_003696795.1 Zetaproteobacteria bacterium
CGTGGGCTCCGGCGTGGGCTCCGGCGTGGGCTCCGGCGTGGGCTCCGGCGTGGGCTCCGGCGTGGGCTCCGGCGGAAAGGCGAAATTGCTCAATTCCTGGCTGAGCAGTTCGTCCATGTCGGCATCAGCCAGCTGCTCCTGAAACTGAAGCGAAGCGTCATCCTGGCTGCGCGGTTGCGTTGGGTGCCTGGGTGTCCGTTCGCTGGGTAGAGAGGCAAACGGATCTGGTTCGGCGGGTCCCACATCCAAATCGCGCTCGCTGGGTAGAGAGGCAAACGGATCCGGTTCGCTGCGCGTCGCTTGAACGCTCCGCCTGAGTGTCGCATCCTCGATGAAGTCCTCGTTGTCGAGGGGGGCGTGTGCGTCGCTTGGTTGCTGATCCGGCTCGCGATCACGCATGGAGAGCCTCGATCGGGTAGAACATGACAAGCATATCGGCGATGGTAGGCGCAATGTCGGGGCGTCGCAAGCCGTCAAATCGCTTGAGTTTTCGTATGGAACTGCTATCAATGCGGAATCGGTATTGGGAGGGAACCACCATTTCTTCTGAACGATCGGAAACTCTGCTCTCGATGAGTGTGCCCGCGACATTGCATGGCGTGCGTGTGCTGTGCTTGGCCCTGGTTGGTGTCCTGCGTGAGCAATGCGAAGATCAGCAATATATCGACCAGTTCGAAAGCGCTGTCGCCGAGGCCGCCAACAATATCGTCCAGCACGGAATGGGTGTGTGCGAGCTGGCGCGGATTGATGTGGAAGTGATCGCCGAGGGCGAGGCGGTCGCGGTGAGCCTGCGCGATTATGGGCCGCATTTCGATCCGGTGGCGTATCTGGAGGCGGATGACGATCCGCAGGTCGATATCCATGCGGCGACCGAGTCTCATGCCCGCGTGGGGCTGAAATTGATTCGCAGGCTGGTGGATGAACTCGAATATCATCGTTTACCCAACGGCAATCAGTTGATCCTGCGCAAGTATCTTTCAGTACCATCGTAAGAGGAGGACGCGATGAAAGCGATGATTCTCGCCGCCGGCAAGGGGACCAGGGTGCGTCCCATCACCTATGAGATTCCAAAGCCGATGATTCCGATCATCAACCAGCCGGTCATGGAGTTGATCATCAAGCATATGCGCGGCCATGGGTTCACCGACTTCGTGGTCAATGTCAGCCATCTGGCTTGGCAAATCGAGGATTATTTTCGTGACGGCGCCGGGCTGGGCGTGAATATCGCGTTTTCCTGGGAAGGCCATTTCGAGGACGACCGGTGGGTGGGTAATGCGCTCGGTTCCGCCGGCGGCATGCGCCATATTCAGGATCGAACGGGTTTTTTTGACTCGACATTCGCCGTGCTGTGCGGGGATGCAATCATCGATGTGGATTTTTCCGCCGCCCTGCGTTTTCATCGCGAGCGAGGGGCAATCGCCACGATTGTGATGAAGCGCGTGCCGCGCGAAAGCGTGTCCAGTTATGGTGTGGTGGTCACCGATGATGAGGGGCGGGTGCGTTCGTTTCAGGAAAAGCCGGCGCCGGAAGAAGCGCGCAGCGAGATGATCAACACGGGCATTTATCTGTTCGAGCCCGAAATTTTCGACTTTATTCCGCCGGCACAAGTCTATGACATCGGGTCGCAGTTGTTTCCCGCTCTGGTGGAGGCGGGCGCGCCGTTTTATGGTGTCAGCTTGCCGTTTCAGTGGATCGACATTGG
The DNA here is from genome assembly GCA_003696795.1 of Zetaproteobacteria bacterium. Classification (GTDB taxonomy): domain Bacteria; phylum Pseudomonadota; class Zetaproteobacteria; order Mariprofundales; family Mariprofundaceae; genus J005. The sequence continues at coordinate 1,703 of RFFT01000106.1, forward strand.
ACGCACGCCGGATTTCCTGGCCGCAACGCGCATGGCATTGCAAGGCGAGATTCACGGCTTCTCGATGCCGGGACGCGAGCTTTATCCCGGTGTATGGGCGGGGACGAACGTGCGCATCGACGATTCGGTGAAGCTCATTGGGCCGGTGTATATCGGTGCCTCCACAGTACTTGAGCGGGATGTGGTGGTGCGCGGGCCCAGCCTGATTCATTCCGGCTGCGAAATCGGGGCGGGAGCGGAAATCGACGAAAGCATTATCTGGCATCATACCCGTGTGGCGGGTTTGGCGAGTATTCGGCGTCGCATTATTTTCGGACCGCACTGTATTGACTTTCAAGGCGAGAGTGTCGATCTTGTGGAAGGTGGATTCGACTGGTTGATCGGCGATGCGCGGCGCAGGGCGCACCATACGTCGCCATTCTAGCCGTGGGGTCTGCGCGGTAAGGGAGATCGGACATGAGTGTGGCGAAACAGCGGCGGATTTCCATCGTGGTGTTTATCGATGCGATGGGCTGGGAGGTGCTCAAGGGGCGCAGTTTTCTTGCTCGGGAGCTTCCCTATCGGCGCAAGCTGCGTTCCGTGCTCGGTTATTCCTCGGCCTGTGTGCCTTCCATTCTGACCGGGCTCATGCCGCGTGAGCATGGGCATTGGTCGTTTTTCTACTATTCGCCCGAGACCTCGCCGTTCAAACCCTTGCGCGCATTGAACCTGCTGCCGGGTGGCCTGGTGAATCGCGGGCGGGTGCGCAATCTGCTCAGCCGGGCGGTAAAGAAGGCATATGGCTTCACGGGCTACTTCCAGCTTTACAATGTGCCGTTCCGCTACATTCACTTGTTCGATTACTGTGAGAAGCGGGATATTTTCAAACCCGGCGGAATGAATCGCGGGAAGAATATTTTCGAGTGCCTGGAGCAGGCGGGCGTGCGCTATCATGTTTCCGATTGGCACCTTGGCGAGGAGGAGAATTTCTCCCGTCTGCATCGAGACATCGAGCGGGGGGAGGTCACTTTCGCCTTTCTGTATCTTGCTCAGCTGGACGCATTGCTGCATCGGGTTGGCAAGGAAAGCGACAAGGTCGATCAAAAGCTGGCCGAATATGAACAGGCGCTGCGCAAGGTGTTGGCCCATGCCGCGCGGCATTACGAGGATGTGCGCATGTTCATTTGTTCCGATCATGGGATGGCCACGGTGCATACGCATGTTGACTTGATCGGCAAGGTTGAGGCGCTCGGCCTGGAATATGGGCGGGATTATGTGGCCGCTTACGATTCCACCATGGGACGTTTCTGGTTCCATAACGAGCATGCGCGTGAACGTATCCGCGCGTTGCTTGCCGATATTCCCGAGGGCCGAATTTTGTCCGACCAGGAATTGCACGCTCTGGGCTGCGATTTTGATCACCACCAGTTCGGCGAATTGATCTTCCTGATGGATGCCGGAGTGATCATCGTGCCCAGTCACATGGGCGAAAAGCCGATTACCGGCATGCATGGCTATCATCCCGATGCGCCGGATTCCGATGCCAGTCTGCTGTCCAATGTCGAGCCGCCGTGCGATCCCAAGGCGATCCCCGACATGTTCCGCCTGATGAGGCACGAGGCCGGTATTTGAGGATCGCCGAACGGACGGGGAGGGAAGTGCCGTGCGTTGGGTGATCAATATCGTCACCAACTATTTGCGCAGCATTATCGCCATGGTCATCGCCTTTTTGTTGGTGCCGTACATCATCGGCGCCATCGGCAAGGAGATGTTCGGCTTGTGGTCGCTGATCTTTGCGGTGATCAGCGTGTTCGGCATGATGGATTTTGGGTTTGCGACCGCGGCGGTGAAATATGTGGCCGAATGTGTGGGTTCCAGAGACGACGTGCGGCGTGATCGCATTCTGTCCACGCTGTGGGTCGTTTATTCGGTGATCGGTTTGATCTGCCTGCTCTGCGTGTTCGTGTTGGCGGAGCCGGTGGGGCGCGCGTTTGATCTGCAGGCCGAACACCTCATCCGTTTCAAATATCTCGTCTGGATGCTGGGCACGGTGGTGGCCGTCAGCTTTCCGGCCAGTCTGTTTCGTGCCGCGCTCATGGGTGCGGGGCGCATGGATGTGGCCAACCTGGTGGAATTGGTGCGGGTGGTGGTCAATGCTGGGTTGATCGTCTGGTTGTTGTCGCGCGGGATGGGGCTGATGGGCCTTGGCATTGCCACGGCGGTCACCATGCTCGGGGCGTCGTTGGTGATGATTCCGCTCGCCTACCGTTTGTTGCCGGGTATGCGTATTTCGCTGCGGTTGTATTCCCCCAGCGAGGTGCGTGAACTGCTTTCCTTTTCGGCTTATGCCTTTATCGCAAGCCTGGCTTTGCTGATCATTCTGCGTATCGACCCGTTGGTGATCGGCGCGTTCATGTCGTTGTCCGCGATCGCGGTGTATGCCGTAGCGGTTAAGGTTTCGGAGTACACCTATTTGTTGAACAAGCAGTTTTCCAATGCCCTGATGCCGTTGGTCTCGCAGTCGCATGGCAGTGGCGACCGCACCATGATCAGGCGAGTGCTGCTGGATGGGACGCGCTTTCTGATGGGGGTGACATTGCCGTTTCTCGCTTTGCTCTATTTTTATGCGCCCGACATCATCCATATCTGGGTTGGCGATCAGTTCGACGAATCGGTCCCCTTGTTGCGGATTTTGATTGTCGCGCTGTATTTCTCCGCCACCCAGCTGAATGCGGCCAATGTGTTGGGCATGACCGGCCATCATCGCTTTGTGGCCTTTTGCATGGCCGCTTCCGCCGCATTGAACCTGATCCTGTCGATCGTGTTGATCCAGTTTTACGGCCTCACCGGGGTGGCGGTGGCGACATTGATTGCCGCGTTCCTGATTGAAATGGCGGTGATGGTGCCGCGGGCTTGTCGGGAACAGGAGATTTCCTTCTCGTCGTTTTTGCGCGATGGGCTATGGCCAGGGGTGCCGGCGCTTGCGCCGATGTTGCTCGTCGCCTGGTGGATGTACGGGCGATGGCCGAGCGAAAGCCTGTCGTTGCTGGTGGTGGAGGGTTCCATCGCCGCCCTGGTGTATTTCGTGTGCTTCGCCTTCACCGCTGTGCGCGCGCAGGAGCGGCGCATGGGCATGCTGTGGCTGACGCGGCGGTTGAGGCGGACATGATGGAGGCACGAATGCGCACTCGGGTTCGGAATATGATGCATGGTTTGCGCGTGCACTGGTTTCGCTTGCGTGGCATGCGCTTGGGCGGGGAGGTGGCGCTTGGCGCAAGAATCGAGGTCAAATATCCGGCCAGGATCCAACTGGGGGCGGGTTGCCATATCGCCAGCAATGTGTTTCTTCGCGCCAATACGTGCGATGCGCGCGGTATTCGCTTGGGGCGGCAGGTGAGCGTGCATGAATCGGTATTGCTTGCCGCCAATGAGGGGTATATCGAGATCGGGGATCGCTCCTGGCTGGCGCCGTTTTGTCTGGTGTACGGCAATGGAGGTGTGTCCATCGGTAACGACGTGCTGATTGCGCCGCGTGTTTCGATCAATACGGTTTCGCATCATGCCGAACGCACGGATGTGCCGATCAATGATCAAGGCACCTATTGCGACCCGGTGCGTATCGATGACGATGTTTGGATCGGGATGCATGCGGTGATTCTGCAGGGTGTGCATATCGGGCGTGGCGCGATCATTGGAGCGGGTGCTGTGGTAACCAGGGATGTGCCTCCGGGCGCGTTGGCGGTGGGCGTGCCGGCGCGGGTCAAGGGGTATCGCGCGGGGTTTGAACCTGAAGCGAAGGCATAGGAGTGGCATGATGCGTATTGGAATTTCCGCCTTTGCGGGCGATGGCGGCAAGTCGGGTATCAGTCAATACATGATCAATGTGCTCAAGCGTTTGCCCGAACTGGCGCCGAATGATGAATTTGTGCTGTTCATGGCCGAATCGGACCGGGCGTTCCTCGATCTCGGTATGCCGCGCACGCAGATCGTTTGCACTCCGGACTGGGTGGCGCATCCGCTGGTGAACATTTTCTGGCATCAATTTCGTTTGCCTCGCTTGCTGCGCAGTCATGGTTGCGATTGCGTGTTCATGCCTGCGGGCAATCGACGTTTGGCCTGGTATTATGGGGTGCCCAGTGTCGGCACCGTGCACGATTTGTCCCAGCTGCATTTGCCGGCCAAGTACGATGCGTTCCGCATGTTTTACGTGCTTCGCGTGCTGCCGCGCTTCATGCGTCGCCTGACCCGCGTGCTTTCGGTCAGCGAATCCACGCGCAAAGATCTCATCGAGTATGCACGGGTCGATCCGGCGCGTATTCGGGTGGTGCACAACGGCGCCGATCTCGCGCGCTACCGCCCCGGCGATCGTGAACAGGCGCGGGCACGCATCGTATCGGTGCTCGGTACGGATGCGCCGTACATTTTGTACATTGCCAGGCTTGAGCACCCGGGCAAGAATCATGTGCGCTTGATTGGCGCGTTTGCCGCCTTGAAACGCGCGCATCCCGAGCTTGAGCACAAGTTGGTGTTGGTGGGCAGCCGCTGGAACGGGGCGGAGGCCATCGACGCGGCGGTGGCTGCGCATGGCATGCAGGATGAGGTCGTGTTTCCGGGCTTTGTGCCCAACGAATCGTTGTGCGATTTATACGTAGCCGCAGACCTGTTCGTGTTTCCATCCCTTTATGAAGGGTTCGGTATTCCGGTGCTCGAAGCGATGGCCGCCGGCACGCCGGTGTGCGCTTCAAACACGTCGAGTATTCCGGAGGTGGTCGGGGACGCGGGGCTGCTGTTCGATCCTGCGAACGAGGATGAGATTGCGCAGGCCATGCTGCGCTTGCTCACGGACGATGCGTTGCGGGCTGAATGCGTGCAGCGCGGCTTGCGGCAGGCGAAACGTTTTTCATGGGAGGCCGCGGCCAAGGGCGTGGTGGAATTGTGCCATGAGGCTGTGCGCGCATGCGCAGGCTGATTTTCGCCCTGCCTTGTTTGCTGCTTGCCTGCGCGGCCAAGGATCCTGTCGGCGCCACGCACCATGATGTTTCCATCACCTCGTTCCCGACCACGGCGGGGATCTATCTGAATGGCAATTATATCGGCAACACGCCGTTGACCGTGGATGTCTGGTATGATCGAAATCGTGTGTTCACCGAGATTATTGCGCGTAATTTGTATCCCAACCAGTTTCCCCAGGTGGCCAAGATTACGGCGCCGGATGTGCCGGACAAGATTCGCTTTTTCATGAATCATCCGTCCCTTGTCGAGTTGGACCTGGGAAAACTCTCGGGCGGGCCAAAGCAAGAGCGCAAGGCACGCGAAGAAAAGACGCCACCGCAGCCGCCGCCCAAGCCGCCGGTGCCCTATGTGTTTTTCGACTATGACTCCGATCTGTTGAGTGTGCAGGCACAGCAGGCCATTGACATGAATATCGCCTGGCTCAAGGCGCATGCGGATCTCGCCTTGCGCTTGGAAGGCTATGGGGATGAGCGCGGCAGCGAGGTGTACAACGAAGCGCTGGGTATGCGCCGCGCGCATGCCGTGCAACGCTATATGCTACGACGAGGCGTGGATCGCGGGCGATTGTTGGCAGTCAGCCACAGCGAAGCGGGGCCGTTGCGCCCGGGTTCCGGCGAACAGGCCTGGCGCTACAATCGCCGGGTTGCATTCGTACCCTTTCGTCCGCTGCGGGCAAGGCCGCACTAATGGTGTGAAATTTGTCATTTATCGTTGTCAAGCCTATAGTGCGTCAGGAATTGATCGCTAGGGTTGAAAGTGAGAGAAGCATGAAGCGCCGAAGCGGCAAGGAAAGAGGCTTGGAGCGGGGGTCCGCCAGCGTACGGCACGGGCGGGGATGAGCCTATGCACGACGCGACGGCGCAAAAGCTCAATTATTTCAAGCTGCTCGATCAGCCGTTCAACAACACGCGCGATACGCGCTTTTTCTATGAATCCAGCGTGCACGGTGAGGCCTTGTCGCGTCTGCTGTTTTTGGCGCAGGACGGCAACATGGGCATGGGGCTGCTGACCGGCGAGATCGGCTGCGGCAAAACCATGACGCGCACGGTTTTGCACAAGCGGTTGGATCCCCGTCGCTACAAGGTGGTCAGCATCGAGAACTGTTTGCTGGAGTTCGACTACCTGTTGCTCGAGATCATCAGCCAGATCAAGGGCGAGCGCATTCGCACCAGCGAGCTACCCGACCGCTATTCCCGCCTGGCCGAATTCAAGAGCCTGCTGGTGCATGAATTCATGGGCAGCGGACGGCATCTTGTGGTCATGCTGGATGAGGCGCAGCAGCTTTCCGACACCGATCTTGAAGGTGTGAAAGGATTGACCAATATCGCTTCCGAACGCGAGAACTTCGTGACCATGATTCTGATCGGGCAGCCCGAGTTACGGGAGAAAGTGCGTCGACTGCCGCAGGTCGATCAGCGGATCAGCCTGCGCTACCATCTCAAGCCCTTGTCGGCGGCAGAAACGTTTCGCTATCTTGAACACCGCATGCATGTGGCGGGGCTGGAGGGGCCGCCGCCGTTTACGCGCGAGGCGGTGATGCTGATTTGCAAGGCGTGTCGCGGCATCCCGCGTGAGATCAATCGCCTGTGCAAGCTTGCGCTCGACTATGCGATTGCGCATGAGCGGTCGGTGGTCGGCGCCGACATTGTGGAGATGGTGTACCGCGACTTGCGCCGGCATGAGGGGACGTTCGATCCAGGTGGCGAAGTTTTCTAGCCGGACACGATGACCGACGAATTCAGCATCCGCGAAAACGAGGAGCGCAAACGCAGGCTGCGCCGGCAGGCCGAGGAGGAGTTGCTTCCCGACCATGGCGCGGCGGAATGGGCCGTGCCCGAACAACGCGCCGAGAAGAAGAGGGTGGAGCCTGCAACGCCCGCCCCGGAGGAGTCGAGCAACGAGCCGGAGATGCCTTTTCCTATGCTGCCCGGCATGGGCGAGGAGGAAGAGGAGAGCAAGCCGTCCAGCCTGGACATCATGCGCCTGTTGCGCGGGGTGTGGAATCGAAAATGGATGATCGTGCTGCTTGCGCTCGGTTTGACCGTGTTGTTCGCGGTGCTGGCCAAGCTCAAGGCGCATCCCACCTGGACCGCGAGCGCGTTGTTGATCAAAAAGGAGCATGTGGATCGATTCCGCATCGGTGGCGGCAAGGAATTCAAGTTCCAGAAATACGATCTGAAAACGATGCTGGATACGCTCAAGCTGGGAACTGTGCTTGAGGATGCGGCCAGGCGGGTGGGCGAAGGAGTGCGTGCCGGTGCCATTGGCGGCGCGTTGACCGTGGCCAGCAGCGATGAAACGCAAATGATCACTTTGCGTGTGACGTGGGACGATCCCGAGATGGCCGCCAAGATTGTCAATAGCGTGGCGGACGCTTTTCTGGATTACAACCGGAAGATGCGTCAACGTGAAGCCAGGGAGGTGTATGACAAGTACAGTCGGCAGTATGACGAGACACGTCAGAAGATGGCCGATCTGTTGACCGAGTTCCAGCGTTTCCAGCAGCAATTCGGCGTGGTCAGCTTTTCCGGGGAGATGGATGAGCTGATCAAGAAAAGCCTGGAAGTGGAGCTGGACTACAAGGAGGCTCTGGCCGAGGTGGCCGCCCTCAGGGAGGCGAAGGCGCGGTTGGACAAGACCATTGCCGCCATGCCCGAGCGGGTGGTCAAGTTCGCGCGCTACAGCAACGCGCTGAAAAAGAGGCTGGCAGAGGCGCAACTGGAGTTGGAGCAGGCATTGGGGCGCTACACGGCCAAGAATCCAAAAATTCTCGAATTGCAGGATCGCATTGCGCGCTTGAAGCAGGCGATTGCCGAGGGCGGCGACAAGATGGCGCCGGAGAACATCTACGAACCGAATCCGCTGCGCAAGGATTTGATCGTCAAACGCTTCAAGCTGATCGATAAGCTGAAACTGGCGGAGGCAAAGCTGGCTTCGTTGTCGCAGACCAATCGCGAAATTCACGACAAATTGCGTCAGTTGGGTTCGAAGAAGAAGGGGTTTCTCGATCTGGAAACGCGGCGCGAAGCCCTTCGGCGTACGCAGGACCACTTGTTGAACCGAATGCAGGAGGTCAAGGTGTTCGTCGATCAGGGCGAGACGGATTTCGAGCTGGTGGAGCCGGCGAAGCCGCCGACATCCCCCAATCCGACCAAAGGCAAGCTGCTGATCGTTGCTGGCGGGGTGGTGGGCAGCCTGTTGGGTATTCTGCTTGCCTTGGTGTTGGAGTTCCGCGACCCGAGACTGCTGACCCGACGCGAGGCGATCGGTCTGACCGAGGTTGAGCATGTGTTCGAGTTGCAGCAAGTCCCGGAGGAAGAATCCGCAGTGGTGGATGCACGGCGTCCCAATGCGCCGGTGGCCTCGGTGTTCCGGAAGTTGCTCAATGACCTGGAGGCCCTGCTGGAAGATGTCAACTGGCAGTCGCTGGCGGTGATCAGTGTCGAGCCGGAAGCCGGGCGTTCATTGCTGGCCGCCAATCTGGCGCAGGCAATGAGCATGAAGGAGCGGTCGTGTCTGCTGGTGGACGCGGACCTGAGGGTGGAAACGGGCGCGCGGCCCGGCAAACTGTTGGGGCTTCCGCCGGCGGCATATCCGGGGTTGGTTGAACTGCTGGCTGGGCGCGCAAGCCTGTCCCGGTGCCTCGTCCGGGTTCCCGGAACCTACGTGCGCTTGATGCCTCCCGTCCGAGGCGAGCCTGAACGAGGGAGCTTGAACTGGTTGGGACGCCGGCGCATGTATGAAACGATCGAGCGGCTGCGGCGTTTCGAGGGTCATGTGCTGTACGACTTACCGCCGCTGCAAAGCGATGAGGTGGCCATCGAGGCCGCACGCGCTATTAGCCACGCATTGCTGATTGTACGCAGCGGGCAGAGTATCAAGCAGGACGTCCAGGCCATGGCCGAGCGTTTGCGGGTGATGGGGATCAAGGTGCATGCGGTCCTGTTGACGGATGTGCCTGTACAGCTGCTGGCGGGGCCGCCCCAATTCGAGGTGCGCAAGGAGCGTAAGAGAAAGCGGTGGAGCAAGAGACGAGGATGACTGTTGGACAAGGGGGCTTAGGCATGAACGGAATGCGCTATGCATTGCTGTTGGCGTTATTGGTTGGTCTCTCAACCTGTGGCGGGGACAAGCCCGATGTGACCGATGAATCGATTCAGCCGCCCAAGGCGAAGGTGGTGGAGAAAGTCCCGGTGGTCAAGCCGATGACCGTTGAAGAGCGGCTGGCCAAGCTTGAACAGATCAAGCGTTCGATGAAGCCCCACTTCGTGCTGGGCAAGGGCGATGTGCTGTCGTTGTCCGTGTACGGTGAACCGGATCTCACCGTAAAAGGCATACCGGTGCGGCCCGACGGCAAGGTCGCTTTTCCATTGATCGGGGACGTGCAGGTGGAAGGGAAAACGGTGGATCAGGTGAGCAAGGAGGTTACGCGTCGGCTGCGGGAATATCTTCGCACGCCGAAGGTCGCCATCATGGTCGAGCAGTTCAATAGCCTGTCCTATACCATTGCGGGCGAGGTCACCAAGCCGGGTGTTTATCCGCTCAAGGGCGATGTGACCTTGACCCAGGCATTTGCGATGGCGGGCGGTTTGAAGCAGGGCTCGTTTCGCAGTACCACGGTTGAGCTGGCCGATCTGACGCATACCTTTTTGGCGCGCAATGGCAAGATTCTGCCCATCGATTTCGAACGCTTGCTGCGTCAGGGTGACATCCGCTTCGATATCAAGCTGGCGCCAGGAGATTACATCTATGTGCCCTCAGGTTTGTCCAAGCAGATTTATCTTCTTGGCGAGGTGACCCGGCCGAATCTTTATGCGTTCAAGGCGGGGTTCACCGTGTCCACCGCGCTGACCAAGGGCGAGGGTTTTACGCCGGATGCGGATCTCTCCCGCGTGCATGTGATTCGTGGCAGCCTGGACAATCCGCAATTGTTCATTCTGGACATGAACAAGGTGCTCGAGGGCGAGGAAACGGATATGCGCTTGCAGCCCAACGACATTGTCTATGTGCCGCCGACGTATCTTACCCGCTGGTCGCGCATGTTGAGCAAGATTCTGCCCTCGTTGCAAATGCTGCAAACGGGCGTGCAGTTGACAAAATAATGCGCCGATCGGCTTGCATCTCGGGTTTTTGGCGTTATGGTGAGCGTGTTTGGACGTTTTGTCGGAGGTGAGGGTGGATTCCGAGCACTACGATCCCTGGCAGGATCCGCGCTTGCAGGAAGAGATCATGATGAAATACCTGCGCCAGCGGTCGGGATGGTCCCGCGCATGGTCGCGTTTGCGTTGGATGATGAAGCGCCTGGCCTGGCAGGTCGTTGTCCGCTCAGCCTCCTTTGTGAAGCGGGTGTTCGATGTTGTTGTTTCCCTGCTGGCGATTATTGTCCTGTCGCCCGTGTTTCTGCTCACCTGGCTGGCGATCAAGCTTGAGGACGGAGGACCGGCCCTGTTTGTGCAGCAGCGGGTGGGGCGCCATGGCAAGCTGTTTCCGATGTACAAGTTTCGCTCGATGGTTGTGGATGCGGAAAAGATCAAAGCGCAATTGATGGACAAGAACGAGTCGGGCGGAGGGGTGTTGTTCAAGATGAAGAACGACCCGCGCGTGACAAGGGTGGGGCGGGTGATTCGCAAGTATTCGATCGATGAGCTGCCGCAGTTGTTCAACGTGCTCAAGGGGGATATGTCCCTGGTCGGTCCGCGACCGGCGCTGCCCAGCGAGGTGGCCAAGTATTCCGTGCGCGACCGCATGCGCCTCGAAGTGCGGCCGGGGTTGACCTGTCTGTGGCAGATTGGAGGTCGTTCGGATATCGATTTCGAAGGACAGGTTCGTCTCGACGTGCAGTATATCCGTGAGCAGGGCTTCTGGAATGATGTGAAAATCCTGCTCAAGACCATTCCCGCCGTTTTGCTCGGCAAGGGAGCCTATTAGTCGTGCCGGCATCCGATGCGCGGGCTTGCGCCGTGCTCATCGACCCGGGACGCAGGGTCGACGAGCTGAGTCGCTTGCTTGGGCGCATTCCCCTGCCCCTGCTTCCCGTTGGCGGCAAGCCGCTGATCCAACATTGGTTTGAACGGTTGAGCGAGGCGGGTGTGCGGGAGGTACTGCTCCTTCTTGCGCACCTGCCGGAGAAGACGCGCGCCTTTGTGGGTGATGGCGCGCGCTGGGGGTTGCAGGTACGCAGCGCGTTGGTGCGTGAGGACGCCCCGCTGGCCAAGAAATTGTTGCATGCCCGGACCCTGCCGGAGGGGCCGGTGTTGCTGGCGGATATGCATCTTCTCCCGGTTCAGGGGTTTGCCGAGTGGTGGCATAAATATGCGGATGTGGACTGTGTGCTTGTGCCGGACGATCAGCGCGGGCGCGATGATCCCTGGTTTGCCGCGCCCGCGCTGGGTGATCGCCGACCGACGGTGCGCCGCGAGGCATGCGGAGAGGATGTCTTTCGCCCGATCATCTCGCCGCGGGCATTATGGCAGGCGAATATGGACCTGTTGGATGGGGTGATCGAAGATCCTTTGCCGCTGGGTTTCGAAACCGAGCCTGGTGTGCGGATCGCCAACCATTGCCGGGTGGACGATAAGGCGCGGCTGGAGGCGCCATGCATCGTCGGCGAGGGTTCGCTGCTCGGCGAGCGTTGTCGGCTGCGCCGTTCGGTGATCGGGGCAAGCGTGATTGCCGACGAGCACAGCGAGGTGCGCGACAGTGTTGTTTTTGACCATACCTTCATCGGCTCGCATATCGAGTTGAATCGTGTGCTGGCCTCCGGTCATATGTTGTACAAGGTGGACGAGGATGTGCTGATGTTCATCAGCGACCATGAGATTTTGTCCGACACGAAGCGTCCGCACATGGATGTCGTGCCCCTGTCCCATCGGGTGGCGGCGGCGAGCCTGCTGCTGTTGCTCTCGCCCGTGTTGCTCGGGCTTGTGCTTTGGCTGTCGTTGCGCGGACGTGAACCTTGGTTGCGGGAAACGCTGTACATCGAGACCGGGTGGGATTTCAGTGGGGAACGCGTATTCCGCCCCCTGAAGGTGCGTAGCCTGAATGTGCGCCATCCCGTTCGCCGCAAGCTGCCGTGGCTTTGGCATGTGCTGCGCGGAGAGTTGGCATTGACCGGCGTGACGCCGCGGCATTCGCCGGACAATGCGTTGCCGATATGGGTCAGCGATGGGCCATGGGGAAGGGAAGGGGTCATCACGTTGGCTGATGTCGCCGGGGCGAGTATGCTCGGCGAGGAGAGCGACGCCACCTATATCGCCGACGCCTATTTTCAGGCAACTGGCGGAGGCATGGATTTTTCATTAATCTTCAGATGGCTGCTATCGCTGTTCAAGCGCGCAGGCATGAATTGATCGAGGAGGGAGTATGACGAATGCAATGGAGATCGAGCAGCGCGACCGGGTGTTGATCGTGCGTCTGAAGGGGCGTTTGGACGCAAACGCCGTGGAGGAAATCCGCGACCAATTGAAAGCGATCGATGTGCCGCAAGTGGTCATGAATTTCAGCGAGGTCAGCTTTATCGACTCCTCTGGCCTGGGTTTGGTGGTGTTGACCTTCCGCCGCATTCGCGAAAAGGGGGGCAATATGACATTGTGCGGCCTGTGCCCAAAGGTGCGCACCATTTTCGAGTTGACCCGACTGCATCGCGTGTTCGATATCTATGACAGCGAGGAGCTGGCGGTGGCCGCGGCCGAGAGCGAGCTCAATGCGTAAGGACCAGGGCGTACATGCGGCCATTCTCGCCGGGGGCAGCGGAACGCGCTTCTGGCCGGCAAGCCGCGAGAATCTGCCGAAGCAGTTTTTGCGCCTGGCGGGCGAGGCACGCACCTTGATCGAGGATACGATGTTGCGGGCGATGCAGATCGTTCCGGCCGAAAATATCATGGTGGTGGCCAAGTCCGAGTATCGCAACGAGACGGTGCGCCTGCTGTCGCCGCATGGCTTTGTGCGCAGTCAGTTCGTGGATGAGCCGATGGCGAGAAACACGGCTGCGGCCATTGGCCTTGCCGCGCTCAAGGTGCGCCATCAGGATCCGGACGGGGTGATGGTGGTATTGCCCAGCGACCATGTGGTCAAGAAACTGGATCGCTTCGGGACCGCATTGGCCGATGCGGTGGCGCTGGCTAGGAAAGGGCACTTGGTGACCTTGGGTGTCAAGCCCTATCGTCCGGAGACGGGTTATGGCTATATCGAGGTGGGCGAAGCACTGGAAGGCAGTGGCTTGCGCGTGGATGCCTTTCATGAGAAGCCGGATTATGAGACCGCGAAAAACTATATCCGACGCGGTAATTTCTATTGGAATGCGGGAATTTTCGTATGGCGCGCGGATGCGATCATCGAGGCCATGCGCGCGCATATGCCGGACTTGGCGGCAGGTCTTGATGCCATTGAGGGCGATTTGCTCGACAGCGATGATCCGCGCGCCTTTTTCACGCGCGCCGAGCACTATGCCTCGATCTATGCGGGTCTGGAGTCGGTATCCATCGATTATGGTGTGTTGGAGCGGGCGGACAATCTGGCCTGTGTGCCGGTGGATATGGAATGGAGCGACCTCGGCAGTTGGGAGTCGTACTGGGAATACATGCCCAAGGATGCGCGCGGCAATGTGCTGGCCGGCAAGGTGATCGATATCGATTCCAGCGATTGTCTGGTGCAAGGCGACAAACGTTTGGTGGCCACGATCGATATGCACGATGTGGTCATCGTCGACACGCCGGACGCCCTGCTGGTCTGCCCCAGGCAGGCCAGTCAGCGCGTGCGCGATATTGTCGATGAATTGCGCCGGCGTGGTTCGGAGGAATATATCGAGCACCGCACGGTCGAACGACCCTGGGGCTATTATACGGTGCTGGAAGAGGGCCCGCGCTACAAGATCAAGAAGATTGGCGTGCTGCCCGGCGGCAGGCTGTCGCTGCAATCGCATCATCACCGCAGCGAGCACTGGATCGTGGTCAGCGGAACGGCCCGGGTGACGCGCGCGGACGAGCGGTATTTCGTGCATGCCAATGAATCGACCTATATTCCGGCATGCACCAAGCATCGTCTGGAGAACCCGGGAAAGATCATGTTGGAGATCATCGAGATTCAGAACGGCGATTATCTGGGCGAGGACGACATCATTCGCTACGACGATGATTACGCCCGTGATTGAGCGCGTATGCTGGCCTGGCTGAGGCTTAGGAAATTCCTGCTCACCTTCCTGTTCGTGGATGCGGTGATTTTGTCGCTCGTGTATCTGTCGATGTTTGTGAGCGATCGCGTTGTCGACAATCATGCGCTGTTGATGCGGGCAGTGGAAGAGGTGCGCGGGGCAATGAATGCTTCGCGCTGGATGATCGCTGCCGGTCGCTTCGATGCGGTGCGGCAGCGGCTGGGCGAGGCCAAGGCGATGACGCAGGCCATGCTTGTGGGGGGCAACTTCGGCGGGGTGCATTACCCGTCGTTTGACGACGAGGCAATGCGCGTGCGTATGTTGCAAGTGTTGGAGTTTGTGATTCAACTGCAGCGCTTGTTGGAGGAGGGGAAGAGCGAGGACTCGGTGCGCCAACCGTATTACCGGCTGCATCAGCAAGCCGCGCGGCTGGTGGACAGTGTGGACCGGGATTTGCTGGCCCAGTTCCAGCGTGAGCGCGAGAACCTGCGCCTGCTCAACCGCAGTGTCCTGCTCGGCATCATGGTGCTGTTGTTGATCGTGACCATCTTTTACCGGCGCAGCAAGGAGCGCGAACGGGAGTATATCGAGCAGCTCGAGGTGCTGGCCTCGACCGACGAGTTGACCGGCCTGGACAATCGGCGCAGTTTCGATCTCGCATTGCGCAACGAGTGGAACCATGCCGTGCGTGGCCAGTACTGGATCTCGATCGCATTGTGCGATATCGACTTTTTCAAGCGCTACAACGATGCGCTGGGGCATCCAGCCGGCGACCGCTGCTTGAAGCGGGTGGCTTCGATATTGCGCAAGCGCGTGCGGCGACCGGTTGACCATGTGGCCCGTTATGGCGGCGAGGAGTTTGCGTTCATTCTTTCGTTCACCGATCGCGCGGGCGCGGAGACGGTGATGCGTATGGTGCATGAGGACCTGCATACGGCGGCGATTCCGCATCCCGATTCCACCTGTTCTCCTTATGTGACGCTCAGCATCGGCGTATGTTCTCTGGTGCCGCGTTCAGATATTTCGATTGAAGAGGCGCTGGAAGCCGCCGATGCCGCGCTGTATCAGGCCAAGGCCAATGGCCGCAACCAGACCTGCCATGCCGAGGGTTTTGCGATCGAAGCCGACTGATGATGCAGGAGGGAGACCATGAGCGATCCGGAGCAACGCGAGACGCACCCAGTGGATGACAGGGTGGAGGCTACGAGTGCCGCCTGGCAGCGCGATTATCAGCGGGTGTTGCGTCTGGTGCTGGCCAGGCGCGAGGGTCAGGCCAGCGAGTACGACGCCTATTCGGCATTGGCGTTGTTATGCCGCGAGCGCCTGATCGATCGATGGCTCGACACGCAGCAACGGCGCGAGGCCGAGAATCCCAAGTACGTCTATTATCTTTCACTCGAGTTTTTGATGGGCAGGCATTTGCAGAATGCGGTGCTGAACATGGATGTGGAAGACACCGTGCGTGCCGCGATGCAGCAACTCGGCCTGGTGCTCGAGGACCTTTACGAGCAGGAGTTCGATCCCGGCCTGGGTAATGGCGGCCTCGGTCGCCTGGCGGCCTGCTTTCTGGATTCGATGGCCACCCTGGACATTCCCGCCTATGGCTATGGCATTCGCTATGAGTTCGGCATCTTTCGCCAGGTTTTGCGCGATGGGCAGCAGGTCGAGTTGCCCGATAACTGGCTGTATCGCGGCAACCCTTGGGAAGTATGCCGTCCGGAAGAGCAGGTCCGGGTGGGATTCTATGGCCATTGCGTGTCATGGCGCGACGGCCTGGGACGCGAACACCGGCGCTGGATTCCCGGCGACGAGGTGCTGGCCGTTCCCTATGATACGCCGGTGCCGGGCTATGGCACGAACACGGTGAATACCTTGCGCCTGTGGGAAGCCCGGGCATCCAAGGATTTTGATCTCGAATATTTCAACCGGGGCGATTATCTCGGCGCGGTCGCGCGCAAGGTAGAGGGCGAGACGATTTCCAAGGTGCTGTACCCGGCGGATGATGTTGCGCAGGGGCAGGAATTGCGTCTGAAGCAGCAATACTTTTTCGTTGCTGCATCCCTGCGCGATCTGTTGAACCGTTTTTTGCGCGCCAATCAGGAATTTGATCGACTGCCCGACAAGGCGGCGGTTCAGCTCAACGACACCCATCCCAGCATCGCCGTGGCCGAGCTGATGCGCTTGCTGGTGGATGAATATGCGTTGGATTGGGAGCGTGCCTGGCGTATTACGCAAGGGGTGTTCGCGTACACCAACCATACCTTGTTGCCCGAGGCACTGGAATGCTGGGGCGTTGATTTGCTTGGCCGGTTGCTCCCCCGGCATCTGGAAATCATCTATGAAATCAACCACCGGTTTCTGGAACAAGTGGCCGCGCGCTATCCGGGCGATGTCGATTTGCTGCGCCGGGTGTCCTTGATCGACGAGGAACATGGTAAACGGGTGCGTATGGCGCATCTGGCGGTTGTCGGCAGCCATTCGGTCAACGGCGTTGCCCGGTTGCACAGCGATCTGCTCAAACGGCGGGTGTTGCCGGATTTCCATCGCCTGTTTCCCGAGCGGTTCAACAACAAGACCAATGGGGTGACGCCGCGCCGCTGGTTGAAACAGGCCAATCCCGCCCTATCGTTGCTGCTCGACGAGCATCTTGGCCACCGCTGGCCGCGCGAGCTGGATCGGTTGAGCGAACTGCGCCGTTTGGCCGATGATGCGGGTTTCCAGGAAGATTGGCGTGCGGCCAAGGCCGCGAACAAGAATGTGCTGGCCGAATTGGTGCTCGCGCGCCAGGGCGTTGCGTTGGATCCTGCGGCGATGTTCGACGTGCAGGTAAAGCGCATCCATGAATACAAGCGGCAGCTACTCAATCTGTTGCGGGTGATCGCCGACTATCTGCGCATTCGCGAGGGCGTGGATACGGGGGTACCGCGGGTGGTGATGCTGGGCGGCAAGGCCGCGCCGTCGTATTTCATGGCCAAGCTGATCATTCGCCTTGCCTGCGCGGTGGCCGAGCGAGTGAACCGCGATCCCGCATGCCGCGGTCGGCTGCAGGTCGTGTTTCTGGAAAATTACAATGTTTCTCTTGCTGAGCGGATTTTTCCCGCCTCCGACTTGTCCGAGCAGATCTCCACCGCCGGATTCGAGGCTTCCGGCACGGGCAATATGAAATTTGCGATGAACGGTGCGTTGACCATCGGGACGCTGGATGGGGCGAATATTGAAATCATGGAAGCGGTCGGCCGCGAGCATATGTTCATTTTTGGCCTGACGGCCGAGCAGGTGTTCAAGATGCGCAAGGAGGGCTACGATCCCGCGCGCTATCCTCGCGAGGATACGTTGCTGCACGAGGTGCTGCAGACGCTGTGCGGGGATTTCTTTTCACCCGCCGAGCCGGGTTTGTTTCGTCCTTTGTACGATGCTTTGGTGCATGGCGGCGATACATATATGTTGCTGGCCGACTTCCGCAGCTATGTTGCGTGCCAGCAGCGGGTCGATGACTATTATCGGGATCGTGCGCGTTGGACCCGGAGCGCGATCCTGAATGTGGCAAGTATGGGGCGTTTTTCCAGCGACCGTACCATTCGCGAGTATGCGCGCGAGATATGGGGGCTTGAGCTTGACTGAAGCGCGCGAATCCGTGCGCGAGATCGCGATTCCCTATGAGCGCCTGCTCTATGAGCAACTGCAATGGCTGTACCGACAGTTGCCCGCCGATGTGCTGGCCAACCTGCTGCTGGTCGCAATTGTGCTGGGGGTGTATTGGACATCGGTGTCCCATTGGGTGTTGATTCCATGGGTGCTATGGATGCTGCTGGTCTCCATGTTGCGCTATGGTCTTGCGCGTTGGTATCAGAGCGGCGACAAACTCAAGCGGCAGGTGCTGTGGAAACGGCTCATGTATGTCTCCGCGGGCCTGAATGGCGCGAGCTGGGGGAGTGCGGGCGCCTTGCTGTTTGTGCCGGATGCGTTCGGCCATCAGGTGTTTCTGGTGTTCGTGTTGGGCAGCATCTGTGCGGCTGCGGTGTCCACCCTGGCGGTGTATTTGCGTATCTTTCTCGTGTTTTTCGTTCCCGCCTTGTTGCCGGTGACCTTTTTGTTGGCCATGGCCGGAGATCGCTATCATCGCTATGCCAGCCTGGTGGTGGTGCTGTTTGCGGTGATGCAGGTGATTTCCGCAAGCCGGTTCCATCGCAGTTTCGCCGAATCCCTGCGCGTACGTTATGAGAACACCGAACTGATCAAGGATCTGGCAACCGCCAAAACCGCGGCGGAGGCGGCCAGCCGCTTGAAGAGCACGTTCATATCCACGATGAGCCATGAATTGCGTACGCCGTTGAATTCAGTGCTCGGCTTTTCGAATTTGCTGCTGAAGAACCGCAAGGGCCATCTCGATGAGAAGGAGCTCACCCTGGTTCGTCGCATCGAGGCCAATGGGCGTTATCTGCTGGAGGTGATCAACGGCATCCTAGAGCTCTCCCGTGCCGAGTCCGGGCGGATGACGCTGAACAAGGGGCTGGTACGCCTTCCGCAATTGATTCGCGAGGTGGTCGAGCACATGCAGGGACAGGTGGTGGATAAGGATGTCGCATTGTGCATGCAGGTGCCGGATGATTGCGAAGGCATCATCAGCGATGGCGGCAAGATACGGCAGATCTTGATCAATCTGATTGGCAACGCGATCAAGTTCACCGAACATGGCCATGTCACGGTGCGTCTGGTCGTCGATGCGAAGAGCAGGCAGCCTCAGCGCATCGAGGTTCAGGATACCGGCATCGGGATTGCGCGGGACAAACTGGAGCGGATTTTCGAAGCGTTTACGCAAGCCGATTCAACTATTGGCCAGCGTTTCGGAGGCACCGGCTTGGGATTGACCATCTCCAAAACGATGGCGGATTTGATGGGGTGCACGCTGGAGGTGGACAGCGTGCCGGGGCAGGGTTCGACCTTTGCGTTGGTGTTTCATCGTCCCGTGCTGGCGGATCAGGACCATACCCTGGTGCGCGATCATCTGTATGGCTCGATCGACGAGGAGGAAGTGCGCGACCAATTGCGCGGCAAGAAAGTGCTGGTGATTGAGCATCAGCCGGATACGCAGGAGACGATTCGTCAGTACCTCGACAATATGCCTTGTGAACTGCTGGTCGCCGATGATGGCGCCCAGGGGATCGCGCTGGCGCTGGCCGAGCAACCGGATGTGATCGTGCTCGATCTCGAGTTGCCGCATGTCAATGGCTGGGAGGTTCTGCTGCGTTTTCGACATTCGCCCAACCTGGGCCGCACACCGATTCTGGTGATCAGTTCCTCCGAGGCGGTCGAGGGCATGGCCATGGGTGGAATGCTTGCGTTGGTGCTGCCGATTACGCGGGATGCGTTGCTCAAGTCCCTGTGTCAATGCCTGCAAATGACGCGGCGCAATTATGTGCCGCGTATCCTGCTGGCCATCGAGAGGCAGAAGGTGTTGACGGAGATCGCCAATGTTCTGGAGGTTGATCGCGCGGATCTGAAGGTATGTTCGGACGTGGCGCATCTGGCCGCGTTGCTGGAAGACTTCGCGGCGGATCTGGTGTTGCTGGACGAAGCGTTTGTGCAGCGGCGTACGGAGGAGGAGCGAGACCGCCTGATACGGTTGCTGCAGACCAGCGGACGGATGTTCGCCATGATCGTATCCGGCGAGGCGCCAACCGTGGCCCTGGGTTCGGCGCCCGTGCCAACCGTACGATGCGGCAAGGGATTCGCTCGCGAACTCAAGGCGCTGGTGCGCAAGGCTTGTCGCGGCGCTTGAAGCGTGGCCATCGATCGCTGGGAGGTGCCGGGAATGGAAGAGCGCGACATCAAGGACATGTGCATCCTGATCGTCGATGATGTGCTGGACAACCAGTTGTTGCTGGAGTCTATGCTGGATGACGCGGGATTCGCGCGGATCGAAACCGCTGACTCGGGCCAGGACGCGCTTTCCTTGCTGCAACGGATGCCGGTCGATCTGGTGCTGATGGATATCATGATGCCGGATCTCGACGGGATCGAGACCACCCGCAGGATCAAACAACAACCGGAGCTGGCCGATGTGCCGGTCATCATGGTCACCGCCAAGAGCGAATCGACCGACCTGCAACAGGCGTTCGAGGCGGGAGCCATGGATTATGTCACCAAGCCGGTGGATGAGTTGGTGTTGCTGGCGCGGGTGCGCTCCGCCTTGCTCTTGAAGCGGGCAATGGACCAGCGCAAGGCGCGCGAGGCCGAGTTGGAACGCAGTCTGTGCCAAATCCAACGTGATCTGCGCGTGGCCGCACGCACGCAACGCGGCGTGTTGCCGGCGCCGAACCTACGCCTGCCGGGGCTGCGGGCATACTGGCGCTTCAAACCGTGCGATGCGGTCGGCGGCGATTTGTTCAACGTGTTTCCGCTGGGGCGCGGGCGGGTCGGTTTCCATCTGTTCGACGTGGCCGGGCATGGCGTGCCGGCTGCAATGTATGCGTTGTCCATCAACAGCTTGTTTTTGAGCCGCGATGCCGGGGGCTTGTTGATTGAGTCCGATGGACGGATCAAGCGTCCGGACCGGGTGATGCGGGCGTTGAATGCCCAGTTTCAGATGCATGAGGACACGGGACAGTATTTCACCTGCACCTATGGCGTTTATGATCGAGTGACACGCATATTGCAGTATACGCAGGCGGGACACACGCCGACCCTGCACGCATCAGCGCGTAATGGGGTGCGCCTGTTGCGCGATGGCGACATGCCGGTGGGGCTTCTGCCCGATGCGGAATATACCTGCCATGAGCTCTCGCTGGAGACCGGCGATCGCATCGTTCTCTATTCCGATGGCATTGTCGAGGCGGAGAATGAGCGCGGCGAACAGTTCGGCGAGCAACGCTTGCTTGCCGCCGTGCGCGATGCGCTGCCCGCAAGCTTGGAGGCAAGTGTCGAGCAGGTGCTCGAACAGGTGGATCATTGGCTTGGCAGGCAAGCGCCGTTGGACGATATGACCCTGCTTGCCCTGGAGGCGATATAGGCATGCCGCTGGATGCACGCGCGCAGCTTGACCGGCGCCTGATGTGGGCCGCGGCCCGCTGCTGGATGGAGAGTGAAAACTTCAAGCATCTGCGTGGCGGGCGACGGCGACGTTATCATTGGGACGCGTTTGCGCGTGGTCTGCGTCTGTTCGGTTTCGGACTGAAGCTGTGCGGGCTGTACCAGCGCGGTGTGCGCAATGCGCTGGATGTGCGTCTGAATCGTTTTTCCCTGCATTTTCGCGATCTGCCGAGCGCCTTCGATGGCTATACCCTGCTGCACTTGAGCGATTTGCATTTCGATGCGCTGCCGGGGCTGGATCGGGCGGTGGCCGAGCTGTTGCGCAATCTTGACGGGGTCGATCTGTGCGTGTTGACCGGCGATTATCGCGCCGCGTTACATGGGGAGTACCGTCAGGTGCTGCCGGCCTTGCGTCGGGTGGTGGAGGCGGTTGCGAGCCGTGATGGATTCGTGGCGACGCTGGGCAACCATGATACGGTGTTGATGGTCGATGAAATTGAACGCATGGGGATACGCGTGTTGGCCAATGAGACGCTGCGGCTGGAGCGGGACGGCCAATGGCTGCATCTGACGGGCGTGGACGATGTGCATTATTATTACACCGATATGGCGCTGGATGCGTTGCGCCGGGCGGATCGGGGGTTCCGCATTGCGCTGGTGCATTCGCCCGAGCTTTACGATCTTGCCGCGCAGGCCGGCTATGCGCTGTATTTGGCCGGTCATACGCATGGCGGTCAGGTGGCGTTGCCGGGCGGACGCCCGATTGTGCGCCACCTGCAGCGCGGACGCCATCTCGCCGCCGGGCTTTGGCGCCATCAAGGCATGGTGGGCTACACCACGAGCGGTATTGGGGTCTCGGGTCTGCCGGTGCGCTTCAATACCCGTGGGGAGGTGGCCATGATCACTTTGCGCAAGGGGGAAGGCTGACATGCGGGCCGAGCTGGTGATCGGGATTGCCGGCGCATCGGGGTCGGGCAAAACGACGCTGGCCGCCGCGTTGCAGCGGCTGCTTGGCGTCGAGCGCGTGGCGTTGCTGCATCACGACCACTATTATCGCGATCTTAGCATGTTGCCGCCGCACGAGCGCGAGGAGATCAATTTCGATCACCCCGACGCGTTGGAGAGCGACTTGCTCGCCGAGCATATTCGCGCCTTGCGCGCCGGTGTCGCGGTGGAGGTGCCGCGTTATGACTTCCGCACGCATACGCGGCTGTCTGTGGGGGAACGGCTTGCGCCACGGCGGATCGTGGTCGTGGAGGGGATTCTGCTGCTTGCCGTGCCCACGTTGCGCGCCATGTGCGATGTGCGCATCTTCGTGGATGCGGATCCCGATATATGTCTGATCCGACGCCTCCGGCGCGATATCCGCGAACGCGGGCGCACGATGGATCAGGTCATCGAGCAATATCTTGCGTCGGTACGCCCGATGTGGCGGGCGTACGTCGAGCCGTCGCGACAATATGCGGATATCATGATTCCGCAACAGGACAACCAGGCCGCTTTGCAGTTGCTGGTATCCGCATTGCATGGCCACTTGCAAACGAGCGCGCGAACGGAATAATGGCGCGTCATGTCGAAAAAGCAGCAACCCCTCAAGCCAGGCGAGAAGATTTTGTTTACCGTCGCCGGCGCGTTCGTCGTGTTCGCGGTGATCGCGTTCATTGTGATGCAGTTTATCATCGCGCGTTCGGACAAGCCGCTGTTCGAAACCAAAACGCATGTGGAGCTTTCGCCGGAAGGTCAGAAGGGCTCCGAGCTGTTTCGCGTGAACGGGTGTACCACCTGTCACCGCGCCTTGCGCAACGGCACCAATATGGGGCGTACGGCGGATCTCGACGGTATTGGGTCGCGCCGTAGCCTGGATTGGATCTACGCCTTTCTGCGCCATCCCGAGCAAACCTACGGCGCGCCGACCATCGACCACCACGCGGGCGAGCACTCGGCGGCCTATGTGGCCGAGTTGCCGGCCAAGGATCTGCATGCGATCGCGGTATTTCTGTCCGAGCTGAAGGCGGATCAGGGGGCTGCGGCGGCGCCGGTGCCGCCCAAGGGCGAGTCGCCGTTCATCGACACCATGGTCGATATGTTTGCGCCGAAGGAATGGAAGGAGAAATATCACGATATTCGTGACGATCTTCCTCAAGCGTCGAAGAAGGAGGTCAAGCCGTGAGCGAGCCCTGGGAAGAGCGGGAATATGTCAAATACACGCTGTGGTTCGTGTTTGCCTGCGTGATTTACAGCATCATCGGCTTCTCCTGGGGGGCGTTGATGGGCGGTGTGCATGAATTCCGCCATTTCGTCGATCAGCGCATGTTCGGCAAGCTGATCGTCCGCGCGCATACCCACATCAACCTGCTTGGCTGGGTGGAGATGGCCATCTTCGCCGCCGTCTATTACATCATACCGCGCCTGGTCAAACGCCCGATCCATAGTCTGAGGCTGGTCAAGGCGCACTTCTGGATTCACAACCTGGGGCTGCTGGGGATGGTCGTGTTTTTTACCACTGCGGGCGTGATGGGAGGAATGGCCAGCGTGCGCATGACGCCGGCGGAGGTGGAGCAGCTCGTACGCCCCTGGCTTGCGACGGTGGGTATTTTCGGCTCGCTGGTGCTGTTGGCCAACTGTATCTGGGCGTACAATATTTTCATGACCTGTAAGGGCTGGCGGCGCGCATGAGGTGTTCGTTGCTTGTGTTGCTGGCGGCACTGCTCACCGCGTGCGACGGCGTGGGCGGCGGCGGTGTGATGATGCAGGGCAAGCCCGCGCCGGTGGTCAGGACCAAAACATTGCAGGATGTCGGTGGAGATCTGGCGAAGATCACCAGCTATCGCTACCCCGATCCGCGCATGTACCAGATCTCCTTCGATGAGGCGCTCAAGCGGCACAAGCCCTTGGTGGTCGAGTTCGCCACGCCCGGGCATTGCACCCAGTGCGACAAGCAGTTGCAGTTGCTCAAGGAGATGCTGAACAAATACGAGGGGAAGGTGCTGTTTTTGCACATGGACCAGTACTACAACCCCGAGGCCTATGACGCGTTTCAGGTGCGCGGTGAGCCGTGGACCTTTGTGATCAATGCCCAAGGGGTGGTTGAGGTGGTGTATCCGGGGCGTATTCTCTACCAGGAAATCGATCCGGTGCTGGCGCGCCTGACGTCGGGGAAGGGCTGAGTATGGCCAAACGTTGGGAGGAGGTGCGCTGCGCGTTGAAGCCGGATGCCAGCGGGGTCTGGTGGGATCTGCTGCTCTACGTGCCGACTGTGACGTTCCTTATTCTGTGGGGGCTGAAGTTTTGGTACGCGGCGGCGGATAAGGTGTGGATCGGTTATGCGTTGCTGTTTCTGGGCTTCTTTTTTCTGATGGTCGGTGGCGGGCGCGTGTTGCGCCGGTTGTTGATTCTACCCACCTCGCCCGTGGCGTTGGACATCAGCCGCGAACGCGTTCGTCTAAAGCTCAAGAATGGCGAATATGTCGCATTGGTGCGCGAGCTGCGCTTTTTTGCCGACTATGCGGGCAAGTCGTTTGCGTTGACCGGGCTGGATCAGGCGGGCGGGAAGCGTCAGTTCATTTTTCATCGCAAGCAGTTTGCCGAAGAGGATTATGCGCGCGTGGTCAAGGCGCTGGAACGCTACAAGTAGCCGCAGCCGCTAGCGCTGCTGGCGAAAGACCGTCCACAATAAAGCGCCGACGGCCGCGCTGGCCAACAGCGAGACCACCGCGATCAGCGCGATTTCGGTGCGCGTGCTGACCAGTCCGCCCACGAACATATGAACGCTGTAGCCAAAGATGAATATGGCGGCAAGGCCGCTGAGGCCATAGACGAACCCTTCGCGCATGGCGCAAGGATGCGGTCGGATGGGGTGCATGGCAAGTCGTCGCGCGCCCTTGACAACGGTGGTTGCTGAGTTAGGTTGCGGATTCCATTAAAAGGAATTCATCATGAATTCACGGAGAGAGGAAGGAGGGCTGAAGAGTGAAGAGTTCAATCTGGCTGACGATTGTGGCCGGCTTTGTCACCGGCATGGGAAACGGGTCGGTGTTTACGGCCGCGTTTCTGCTGGCTGTAGGCCGGGCGCCGTTCGATGAGGCGGGGCTGTGGTTTATGGATCCTTACGATCCGCGCACCTATCAGGGTACGGCGGACTGGATCATGTTCATTTTTGGTATCGCCTTTGTGTTGATTCTGGGTTATGCATTGAAGCAGCACGCGCTGCTGGAAGGGCTTCAGGAGGAGTGAGGAATGGATACGATTGCATCGATTCTGGGTGTTTTGCTGGCATTTTCGAGTATGTGGTTCGCGTGGTATTTGCTGATGCCCGGTCAGCATGACGAGACCACGCGCGACGACTGAAGAAAAAACAAAATAGGGGGTCTTGTTCAAGATGCTGAAATATTTATTTGCCAAAGAGGATGATATACCGCAGGGCACAACGGCGATTTTCTTCGCCTTTTCGTCGATTGCGTGGTTTATTATCGGTACCGGGCTGGGCTCGTTCAATGCCGCGAAGCTGGCCTTCCCGGATTTCTTCCATGGTTCGTACGCGCTGCAGTTCGGGCATATGCGCCAGGTGCACGTGCATGCGGTGATTTTTGGCTGGATCGCGATGGCATTTGCTGCGTCGATGATGTACATCACGCCGGCGCTGGGCAATACGAAGCTGTGGAGCGAGAAGCTCGGTGTGTGGAACTGCCTGCTGTACAACGTGGGTCTGTGTCTGGCGTTGGCGCTGCTGTGGTCCGGTATGACGTCCGGGCGTGAGTATTCCGACCATATCTGGCCGATCGACCTGTACATCGCGTTCGTGATGGTGGCTCCATGGGCGCTCAATGTCTGGATGACGATTCTGAATCGCCGCACCCAGGGCATCTACACCACGAACTGGTTCTTCGGCGCCTGCATGTTCATGACCATTATCGTGTTCCTGGTCGGCAACATGCCGGAATGGTTGCACCTGACAGGTCTGAACGAGGCGTACATGACCTGGTGGTTTGCGCATAACATTCTGGGTCTGCTGATTACGCCGGTGGCCGCCGCGATCACCTACTACATCGTGCCCAAGATCACCGGCAATCCGCTGTACTCGCACCGCGTGGGCCATCTGCACTTCTGGTCCATCGTCGTGTTCTACTCGACGCCGGCGGCGCATCACCTGATGAGCTCGCCGTTGCCGGAGTGGCTGAAGTCGTTCGCCTCGGTGGAGGGTGTGCTGATCCTGGTGCCGGCCATTGCCTATGTGTGCAACATCCTGCTCACGATGCAGGGCAAGTGGAGCATGTTCGTCGAGAACATCGAGATCAAGTTCACGGTCACCGGTGTGCTGCTGGCGATTCCGCTGAACATGCAGGGTGGCTTCCAACAGACGCGCGCGATCAACTGGTACATCCATGGGACCGGCTGGATCGTGGCGCACGCGCACTTGGCGCTGCTGGGCTTCTCGACGTTCGCTGAGGCTGCGGCCGTGTACTATGGCATCCAGGTGCTGCTGCGCCGCAAGCTGTATTCCGCCGCGCTGGCCAACTTCCACTTCTGGATGCTGTTGATCGGCTTCTCGCTGTACTGGACCTCAATGACTATCGCGGGCCTGATTCAGGGTGCGGCCAAGATCTACGAGGTGCCGTACATGGACGTGGTCATCGGTGAGCATCCGTACATGATCGTGCGCTGGTTGGGCGGCACGATGGTGTTCTTCGGCAACATCGTTTGGCTGTACAACATGTTCATGACCGCGCGTGCGGGTACGCCGGTTCCGGTGGGTCGTCAGCCTGCCGAAGTTGCGTACACGCGCTGACGGGTTCGGGCTGGCTTCTCGGCCGGCCCTGCCTTGACTGGTACTAGGGATTATTAGTGAATAGGGAGGAGATTCCGTGGCTTTTAGAGAATATAAAATTGGTTGCTGGATGTTCGGCATTGCGCTGAGTGTCTCCATGACCGTGACCATCTTTTTGCCGAGCTTGGACATTTCATCGATGTCATCGACCAAGATGGCGCTGGAAAAGCAGCTCACCTTTGGTTGGGAGTCCGGCTTTAACTACTACGATCCGTTCCTGCGGGGTAAGGACAAGCCGATCAAGGTTGTGCTGACCAAGGATCCGGCGACGGGCGAGGCGATCGACAAGACCGACGCCTATGTCTTTCCTGCCGGAACGCACTTTCCCGATGGCTTGACGCACGACAACATTCTGGGTGATGCGGTGCAACAGGCTTCGGTCAGCCTGGGCAAGATCGACCAGGCGTCGGAGGAAGCGGGTGCGGTGTTCCTGGTGCGCGAAACCGACGACGGTGTGCCGTACATCGAGAACGCAACCGCAACGCGCGGCTGGCGGCCGGATGCAACGCTCAATGCCGCCGATCAGCAAATCCTGGCCGGTTCCGGCAAGACCATGTTCATCCGCGAGGGTTGCTGGTGGTGCCATACCTTGCTGCCCGAGGAAACGCAGGACTGGCAAACCTTTGGCCGTCCGCCGCTGGTGGGTGACTTCAACGGCGAATCACCGACCACGTTCGGTTCCGACCGCAAGGCGCCCGATTTGCTGCATGTCGGTTCCCGCAACAGCTCGCGCGAGTGGATGACCATGCACTTCTTCAA
>RFFT01000107.1 GCA_003696795.1 Zetaproteobacteria bacterium
GCAGGCAAATGGTGCGAATGGGCAAGACCGGTTGTGCTTGCAACGCCGCCAGCACGGCACGGAAACGATCGGCCAGCCCCGGCGCCAACGGCAAGTCGCGCGCCCGCTCGATTTCGGCCAGGGCCGCAAACCGCTCGGGAGGATCGGGAAATTCCGGCGACCAACCGTAAAGCACAAGCTCATCGCGCCAGGCAAGCAACTCGCGCGCCGAGGCCCAGGCGTCGAACGCAAACGAATCGGTGTAAAAGCGTCTGGATGCGGACAAGGACTGCATGCGGACCATGTATTGCCGGATACGCAGCGCCGCCGCCGTTTCCGGCCCGCCAAGGCCAAGGTGGGTTTCCAGCAGGCCAATGAGCCCTGCCGGCCCGACGATGACCTCGCCGAGGCGCGCATCTTGGCCGCAATCAAACTCGGGCCACGCCCCACCATCCAATCCCATGCCAAAGCGAATCCGCATTCGTTCCTCCATACCGCCACATCCCACGGTGCATCAGCGATGAGCCTACGAAGATGCGCGACAATAGGTGTCGCACCCTCTCTCGAACATGTCGGTGAGCCAGGCTAATATGCATCCAGGCTGGACGCATTGGGCAATTTTTCCTAAGTGGTCAATCTCTCCGAAGCAAATCGCGAATGCGATACACGCTCAGGCGCGACAAGGCCACCCACAGTGATACACGCGCACCAATCTTTACAACCAGCGGCTGGCGTGGCTGCTACAGGCGCATGCCGCACTCGATGCCGCCGTGGCGAACGCCTACGGCTGGACCGACTACAGCCCCGAGATGCCCGAGGAGGAAATCCTCGCCCGGCTGTTTGCGCTGAATCGGGAAAGGAAATAAAGCCCGTCAGGCGGCCTTGTCCCGTTCGGCGAACGACGCATCCACCGCCTGCCGGATCAGCTCGGGCAGCCGCTCGTCGCGCAGGTATTCGCGCAGGGCGAAGTTGATTTCCGCCTGATAGGCCGTGCCGCGCGCGCGGGCGATTTCGCGGAACCGCTCCAGCACGTCGGCGTCGATGCGAATCGTGATGCGCCGCTTGCCCAGCGCCGCCGAACGCACCGGCTCCGGCAAATCCTCGGGCCGCACCAGAGGCCCCGCCGGAAACTCCGGCACATCCACGTCAGTCCCGTTCGTGCTCATGATACCACCTCTCTTCCCGCCGGTTGGCCTTGCGTAGCCCGATCACCCGCACCTTGCCGCCGCGCGGCGTCCAGACCATCACATGCAGCCGACCATTCACCGGCCCGATGCTGACATAACGCGGCTCGCCGTAATCGCGGCGCGCATCCAGCGAGGTGAACGCCAGCGGCCAGACGAACGCGACCGCGTCGGTGAAATCCACGCCATGCTTGGCCAGATTCGCCCGCCGCTTGCGCTCGTCCCACTCATAGTCCATTGCTCTCGATTGTATGCACGCGCGTGCATGCGTCAAGCGGGAAGGGTCGATTCCTTCCTGCGTTGGCGCATGACATCACCACTCGGCGTCCTTGTTGCCCTCTTCGTCCCAGGCCGCGCCGCCGCCGAGCGCCGCCTCGCCGGTCATCCGCTCGGCGATGTGCTCGGGTATCAGCTCATCCTTCGGCCTGCCGCGTCGAATCCAGTCCAGTTCCTTTTCGTAATGCGGGCCCACCCAATCGGGCAACTTCGGGTCTTGCAAGGCTTCGATCAAAATCCGTTCACGTTCGTCGCTCATGACGACC
Organism: Zetaproteobacteria bacterium; assembly: GCA_003696795.1. Classification (GTDB taxonomy): domain Bacteria; phylum Pseudomonadota; class Zetaproteobacteria; order Mariprofundales; family Mariprofundaceae; genus J005. The sequence goes on from RFFT01000107.1 coordinate 1,706, forward strand.
CTCCGGCGGAAAACCTGCGATTCCTGCCCAGCGGCCGCCTGTCCGCCGTTTCACGCAGCTTGACTACAACAGTATCGTCCTTCTCCCGCCAAATGTCCAACACCTGAAACCGCGTGTTGCACGGCAAAAGCAGCTCCGGCTCGCCATTGCGCGAAAAGGGCGCGATGTCCAACGCGCTTTCGGTCTCGATCGCGAAGCGCCAGGGCCGATCGAAGATTTTTCGAGATCACAGCATCCGTCGATGCTGTCGAGAAAACCTGGTGGAGGCGGCGGGATTCGAACCCGCGTCCGGAAACCATCAGCCCGTGGTTCTACATGCTTAGTCCATTCTCATAGCACCCGTTGGAAACTGAATGGACAAAGTGCCCAACGGGTCGGTTCGTAATGGTTTAACCCTGTGGCCACGAGCCTCCGACCAGCAGGGCGAGCCCATCTTGCATGTCCCTGCCTGGCCAGCCGATGGGCAAGCTGTCCAGCAGGGTCACTTACGCTGCGTAAGCGAGTTCTACGTCGTCGTTGGCAGTTATTGCCGTCGGCCTTTTTAACGAGAGTGCCATCCCGGCATGCCCCACGGGGTTCAGCATCTCCGTCGAAACCAAGTCGCCCCCATGGAAGTTTCCGCAGTGTAGCTCAAGCATTCGCAACAAACAAGCCCTGCAGCAACAAACCGCAGGCGAACGCAAAGCCCACCCAATGCGCGCGCAGGAAGAAGGGGAAACCTCCCTCCGCGCCGCGGCGATACAGGTCCCAGCAAAAACGCAACTGGAGCAACAAGCCAGCTCCCCAGCCCAACCAGACCCAAATACTATGCAACCGCCAGGCCGCCATGCCGAGCAACAGTTGGCATAGCATGGCCGCACCAATCACCGCAGGCACCGCATGCTTGCCCAGCCAGATAGCGGTGGACTTCACGCCAATCTTCATATCGTCGTCCCGATCCGCCAGTGCGTAGGCCGTATCATAGCTAAGCGACCAACACACGTTGGCAGCAAACAACAGCCAGGGCACGATCGAATCGAACACCGTTCCCCGCTCGGCCGCCCAAGCCATGACCGCGCCCCACCCAAAAGCCATCCCCAGCCACGCCTGGGGGAAATGCGTCACCCGTTTCATGAATGGATAAATCGCGGCCAACAGGGCGCCAACCACTGCCAGCGAAACCACCAGCAGCGATGTCTGCAGCACCAGCAGTAGCGCCAGCAGCAGCAACAGCGCAAACCCGAGCAGCGCGGCGCCCGGCGCAATGCGGCCCGCCGCGACCGGGCGCGAGCGCGTGCGCGCGACATGCGGATCGAAATCCCTATCGGCAAAATCATTGATCACGCAGCCGGCCGAGCGCATGATCAACACACCCAGCACAAAGATCACAAAATGCCTGAACTGCGGCTGCCCCGCGGACGCCGCAAACAATCCCCACAAGGTTGGCCACAACAACAACCAATATCCGACAGGCCGATCCACCCGCAGCAGCTTGAGCCAGGCATCCACATCGCCGAAGGGACGAAACCGCATCTCAATATCGCCTCGCGCGGGACGCGATGCGCCGCCAGAGTTCCGGATGGAACACCTCGACCACCAACGCCCGGGTGCCTGACGGCGAACGCAACACGGAACGGCGCGCCCACCGTCCATCGAACACATCCCCCGTTTGCAAACGAGCCACACTCAAATCCGAGCGAGACAACGATAAGCCACGGTCGAGCAATAAATTGCCCAGCGGGCGAACACCTTCCTGCAATTGTGCCATCAGCTCGGCCGGCAAGTCCGCCAACGGCAACACCGACTCGGCGTCAAACATGATCGCGTCGCGATGCAACAGCGAGACTCTCCGTCGCAACACCGTATCGCGCGCCCCGCATCCCAACAGCGCGCTTTCATCCGCACGTGCATGGTCGATGAACTGGTCATGCAGGCGCACCGTAAGCCGCATGCCATGATGACGCTCCAGAAAACGGGTCAACGAACTGGTCACCGTCAATACCGCGGCCATTTCCCGCCCCACCCCGGCTTCGTCCGCACGCCAGCCGCGCACGGGCGTCCATGCCTGCTCATCCAATGAACCGAAAAACATATCGCGCATCATGAACCAAGGCGGTCGCCGGTCAAGGGCTTGCGCTTCGCGCCATGATCAGGCGGAATCCAGCATATGATTCCACGCCTTTATCTGAACCGCGACATCAAGAAAGGAGATACACTCACCCTGGAGCGGGAACATCGTCACTATCTGCACCATGTGCTGCGCCGCCGCGCGGGCGACACCGTGATTGTGTTCAACGGGCGCGGCGGCGAATTCCATGCCCGCATCGCGCAACTGGACCACCACCAAGGCGCACTGTTCATCGCGCGGCATGACCCTGTTTCGCGCGAGATGCGCACCGCCGTGCATGTGGTTCAGGCCGCCTGTCGCAACGAAAAGCTGGAATGGATGCTGCAAAAGTCGGTGGAATTGGGCGCGGCTTCCATCCAGCTCACCGGCAGTCACCGCGCCACCCTGCGTCTTCCGGCGCAGCGGCGCGACAAACGACTGGCGCGGTGGCGGAAAATCCTGGTCGAGGCCAGCGAACAATGCGGGCGCACCATCGTGCCTACGCTCCGCTGGCATGACCGGCTGCACGCAATCGAGACACGCGGCTTATGCCTCTGCCTGCATCCCGTCAGCGCGTGCGACTGGCCCGCGATGCTACCGCGCCTGCGCAAAGCGCGCGAGATCACGTTGGCCATCGGCCCGGAAGGCGGCTGGAGCGACGAGGATTTGACGACGCTGCGCGGCATGGGCTTTGAGCCCCTAACCTTCGGCCCGCGCATCCTGCGTGCCGAGACAGCCGCGCCCGCGCTGCTGGCCGCCATTCAGGCGATTGCCGACGCGGGCGATAAATAAACTTTACACCGGTTAATTATTTCGAATAATCGCGCGCCATGCGTGCGGTCGGCGATAAAATCAGATTACTGCGGGAGCAGCAGGGGCTTTCCCAGCGCGGCCTGGCCGACGCCGCCGGCATCAGCGCGCCCGCCTTGTCGCAGATCGAATCGGGGCAAACCTCGCCCTCGGTGGCCACGCTGGAAAAGCTGGCCGATGGCCTTGGCATCGCGATGGCCGCGTTCTTTCTGGACGAGGGGGAAAATCGCGATGTCGAACTGGTGAACCTTGCCGATCGACCGGCGGTGGCCATTGCCCGTGGAGGCCACTTTGTTCCGCTCACCTCGCGCAAACAACCGGCGGGTTTTGAGCCGATGCTGGTCAGGCTCGCCCCGAACGGCGCATTCGAAGAGGAAAAGTATGGCATTCAAAGCGCGCGCGTGTTTGTCTGGATTCGACGCGGCGAAGCCATTCTCGAATATGGTGCGCAAACCTATCGGCTGCACGAAACGCAATCGGTGTATTACGATGCGCGCAAACCGCACAACTGGCGCAATGCCTCGGATGCGGCATGCGAATTGCTCATGGTGCGCTCACGGTGAACGCGCTGGATCTCGCACTTGTCGCCTGCGCTGCCAGCCTCGCCACAGCCGTCCTGTCCCCCCTTGGCCCGGCAACGATGCAGCGCCGCTTCTTGTCACTCCTCCTGGCGGTCAGCGGTGCCGCCGCATTGGCCGCGGGTGTGCTCGGTCTGCTCGGTACGCCACA
>RFFT01000024.1 GCA_003696795.1 Zetaproteobacteria bacterium
CGCTTCTGGATTTCCTCATGCTGTGTCATGCCAACCTCGCCAAACGCGCGGCAGTCTAGGAGGTGGTCTTCGCTAAGGAAACCCTGGCTTGGGTATAATTACCCATTGCGTCCATATTCCCCATTTTCCTATGCTTGTCAAAGCTCGTGCAAGGGGGCAAGGATGCGCATTGTTCGGATCTACAAAGGCGTTTATGAGGGGCGCAAGTGCATGTTTGCGGAATTGGAGAATGGTCAGGCGGGGCCGATTTCCTACGACGAGGATGGGAAACCTGTAGTCTGCGGCATTCGTTTGCGTCACGAGGCGGTAAGCAAGGCGCTGGATACGTATGATTCCGTCCCGTTTTCCGAACTGGATAAAGTTGGATAGCGCAAAAAAAACGGGCAGACTCGCGCCTGCCCGATCGTAGGGTTCATGCCCTGATTACTTTTCAACCGAGCAGGACAGCTCCTCCTGAATCTTGCCGGATTCAACTTCCTCGATGATCTTCTGATAGTGCTCGTTGATCGGACAGCCACAGCTGTGCTGGCTGGTGGCGTGCAGGCGGGCCTGCTCGATATGCCACTGGGCCACTTTCAGATGCTGGTCAACATTCATGTTCCTGTCTCCTTTGTTAGGATTCATTTGCAAGCGAATCGCTTGCGTTAGCGCAATCATGGATAAAGGAACGATGCTCGTCCAGACGTTTCGCGGGCAAAAAGCGAAAGGCGCGAATCGCGCATGGTCTTTCTTTTGTGTTGCGGTTAGCTTCACGGCATGGCACTGCGCGAGGAGCTTGTTCGGTATTATCGCTGGCTGCGTCAGTACGGATATAATGATTCGCATTCCGGCAACCTGTCGGTGCGTGAGGGGGATGGATTCTGGGTGACGCCAACCGGCGCCTGTGCTGATCTGCTCAATGTCGACGATCTTTTGTGTTGCCCTTTGCAGGGCGAACTTCCGGTCGGCGCTTCCGGAGATGCGGGTTTGCATCAAGCGGTGTATCGTGCGTGTCCGCACGCGTCGGCGGTTATACACAGCCATTGCCCTCATGCGGTGGCGCTGACAATGGATGGACGCGATTTCACACCGCCCGATTTCGAAGGTCAGCTCTATTTTCCACGCGTGCCGGTGGTGGCGGTGCCTTATGAGCACTACTTTGCAACGGCTGCCGCGCGTGTGGCCGAGGTGCTTCGTGAGTATCGGATCTGCATCGTGCGCGGGCATGGTGTGTATGCCCGCGCCGAAACCTTGGAGCTGGCGTATAAATGGACATGCTCGCTGGAACTTTCCGCCAAGACGGCGTGGCTGGCGCGTGGGGCGGGCGTGATCTGAATTGCCCCGCTGAGGGTCGGTTTATTCTTTATCCAAAAGCGGTAGCGTTGCCGCAACTTGGTTTTGGAGGTGTGTTATGGCGCTTGTGGCTTCGATTCATGTGGACCTCGGCTGGCCGTTGCCGGATGTGACTTTGGAGGACGTGGATGGCAAACCGCGCGCGTTGCGCGATGAGATGGGTGAGCAGGGATTGCTTGTCGCGTTTACCTGCAACCATTGTCCCTACGCATTGGCTGTATGGCCGCGGCTGATCCGACATGCGGCGACTTTGCGGAGCATGGGCATCAACACGGTGGCGATCAATCCGAACATCCATCCCGACTATCCCGAGGATTCCGTGCCCGCGATGAAGGAGAAGATCGCGGAATGGGGGATTGAGTTTCCCTATCTGGCCGACACGACGCAGCAGGTGGCGCGTGTTTTCGATGCGCAGTGCACACCGGACCTGTATCTGTTCGATAAGGATGGCAGGTTGTTCTACCACGGGCGCATTGACGACTACTGGAAGGACGAGGCCAAGGTCACGCGCCAGGAGTTGTTGCCCGCTGCTGAGGCCATGGTGCGGGGCGAGCCCGCGCCGCAGCCGCAGCATCCGACCATTGGATGCTCGATCAAGTGGCGCGATGAGTCATAGCCGAAGATGATTGCCTCGCTGGCGTTGCTGCTGTTTGCCTTGGCATTGGTGTTTGTTGCCGCGCAAGTGTTCACCAATGCATTGGAGCATCTGGGCGAGCGTCTGGGGGTGTCCGAAGGGGTGACCGGGTCGATTTTCGCCGCCGTTGGCACCGCCATGCCGGAGACGATTGTGCCTATCGTGGCGATCGTGGCCGGCGGCGCGAGTGTGGAAGTGAATCATGCGGTGGGGCTTGGGGCGATTCTCGGTGCGCCATTTATGCTGGGGACCTTGAGTCTGGGGTTGATGGGGGTGTTTGCCGCTCAGCGGTTTGGTTGGCGGTTGCAATTGACGCCTGAGCCAAGCGGGGTATGGCGCGATGTGCGTGTGTTTCTCGCTGGCTATGGCCTGGCTGCGTTGGCGGCGTTCTTGCCGGCAAGTTGGCATGGCGTTCGGCTGCTGGTCGCCAGTGTCTTGCTGGTAAGCTATTTCCTCTATTTGATGGCTACGATCCGGGCCAGCGAGGCGTTGGTTGCCGACGGGCATGGCACAGAATCCGATGAGGCGCTGTATGCGGCGCGATGGTTTGGCGATGCTCTGCCGGTCACGTTGGCGCAGCTGATGTTGGGATTGTTCATGTTGATCATCGGCGCGAAGCTGTTTGTGGCCGGAGCCGAGTCGCTCAGCTCACTACTTGGGGTGGCCGCGCTGTTGGTTTCCCTGTTGATCGTTCCGGTGGCGACCGAGTTGCCGGAGAAGGTGAATTCGATCCTGTGGATTCGTCGACGCAAGGATACCTTGGCTTTTGGCAATATCACCGGCGCGATGGTGTTTCAGGGTACTGTGATCCCGGCTATAGGCATGCTGTTGTTGCCATGGCATGTCAGCGATGCGCATGCCGTGGTGTCCATCCTGCTTGCGCTGGGCGGGACTGCCTGGCTTGGTTTTATGTTGCGGCGCGGTTGCCTGCGACCCGTCGGTCTAATGGGCAATGTCCTGCTCTATCTCGTTTTTGTCGTGTATCTCGTCATGTGATGCGCTCTGCTTGCTTTTTCTTGTAGCGGCGATACAATCCCCCGCTACGTTGAAAGTGGGCTGCGGCTCGCTTTTTTTGTTTTCTAGGGGATGCGAAGCGCGATGGATGTGTCGGTGGAGGCGCGCATCGTCCAGCTTGCTCGGCCTATTGCCGGGGAGTTGGGTGTGGATGTGCTGAAGGTCAGCGTCGGTAGCTCCGGGTCTGCCCGCTTGGTGCAAGTGGTGGTGGATCGGGCTGGCGGCGTGGATGCCGACACACTGGCGCGCATCAGCCGCGGCCTGTCGTTGCAACTGGACGTGGAGGATCTGATATCCGGGCGATACCGCCTTGAGATATCCTCCCCTGGTCTCGATTGGCCGTTGACGGATGTCGATGACTTTCGTCGTCACCAAGGCGAGTGGATCGCCGTGACGTTTGCGGATGGGCGCAAGCTCGAGGGTTGGAATCAGGGGCTGAGCGATGGAATGCTTCTGCTGGAAGACAGTGCGGGACAAACGCACCGCATTGCCCTGGCCGATACGGCCAAGGTGCGGCGGGCGATCAACTGGGAGCGGGCAAAAAAATAAGTGGGTGGAAATGCGATGAATGTTCAATTGTTACAAGTTGCGGACGCGGTGGCGCGCGAGAAAAACGTGGATCGCGAACTGGTGATCGAAGCGATGGAACAGGCCATTCGAACGGCGGCGCGACGCACCTATGCCGGCAAACATGTTGAGGCGGAAATGGATCGGCAGACGGGTGAGATGCGGCTGTATCATGTGCGCACGGTTGTCGAGGAGGTTGAGGACCCGGAGAATGAGTTGACCCTCGATGAGGCGAGGCAGATCGATCCGGAGGCGGAGATCGGGACGGAGCTGCGCGAGCCGTTGCCGCCGATCGAGATGGGACGCATTGCGGCGCAGACGGCCAAGCAGGTGATCAATCAGAAGATTCGCGAAGCGGAGCGTGCCCGTGTGGTCGCGGAGTATGCGCCCAGGGTTGGCGAGTTGATCACCGGTATCGTCAAGCGTGTTGAGCGTGGCAATGTCTATGTCGATCTCGGACGGGGCGAGGCGGTGATGTATCGTGAGGATTTGCTGCCGAGGGAAACATTCCGCCAGGGTGATCGCGTTCGGGTGTATCTGCGCGAGGTGCGCAACCAGCCGAAAGGCCCGCTTGTGTTTGTGTCACGTGCGGATGCGGGGATGGTGCTCCGCCTGTTTGAGCAGGAGGTGCCCGAGATTCAGGACGGTATCGTGTCCATTCAGGCCATTGCTCGAGACCCGGGTTCGCGCAGCAAGATCGCGGTCATTTCGACCGATCCCGCGGTGGATCCGGTGGGCGCATGCGTGGGTATGCGCGGTGCACGCGTGCAGGCTGTGGTCAATGAGTTGCATGGCGAGAAGATCGACATCATCGAATGGACCGATGATCCGGCGGTGTTCGTGGTCAATGCGTTGGCGCCGGCCGAGATCGAGCGCGTGCTGGTGGATGAGGCGCGTAACACGATCGAGGTGGCGGTCAGCGAGGACAACCTGGCCATGGCCATCGGACGGCGCGGGCAGAACGTTCGCCTGGCTTCCGAGTTGACCGGCTGGAATATCGAGATTATGAGCACCGGCGAGGAACGCGAGCGGCGGCAGGAAGAAATCAACCAGGCGCGTGCGTTGTTCCGTGAGGCCCTCGACATCGATGAGGATTTCGCCCTGCTGCTGGTCGAAGAGGGATTTTTGACCCTGGAGGATCTGGCTTATTGTGCGGTCGAAGACATCGCTTCGATTGAGGGGCTGGATATGGACATTGCACAGGAGTTGCAGAAGCGCGCGCGCAATGCGTTGCTCGACCGGGCATTGAATGCCGGGGCGGAGGGGCAGCCATCGCTGCTGGATTTGCCGGGTATGACCCGGGAGATTGCCGAGCACCTTGCGATTCGGGACATTACCAGCGTCGAGGCGCTGGCGGATGCGGCGGTGGATGATCTCGAAGATATTGAGATTCTCGGTCGGGAGCAGGCGGAGGCGCTGATTCTCGCGGCGCGTGAGGCATGCGGCTGGTTTGACGAGTAGGATGTCGGAGATGCCAGTGCGCACCTGTTTTGCTTGTCGCGCATCGCTGGACAAGCATGCAATGCTGCGGCTGGTGATGGACGAAGCGGGTGTGCTTTGGCCCGATTTGCGGCAAAGGGCGCCGGGAAGGGGTACGTATCTGTGTATGCGCAAGGCGTGCCTGGCGCGCATGAACGACAAGCGCATGCGCGCGCTTTCCGGTAAGTTTCCCGGCGTGGTTGCGGATTGGTCCGCGCTGTGCCGGAGGATTGCGGACGTGCTGACGCGCCAGGTTCGCGACACCGCGCGACGGCTGCGCGCCAAGGCTGCACTGGGAAGGGATGCGGTGATGCAGCGCATGTGGAATAATACGCCGCTGGTCGTCCTGCTTGCCGATGATGCGGGGGAAGCGCTGCGGCGTCAGGTGCATGACGCAGTGGAAAAGCGCAGGGCTGACGCGGGCCGGACGATACTGCTGCGCGTGCCGGGAGATGGCTGGCTGGCCGGGGTGTTTGACAGAGGCTTGTTGTCGGTGGCGGCGTTGGAAGCGTCCGGGCAAACAGCCGGAATGGTAGAAAATTGCGTCTGGCTAGGGCGCTTGAAGGAATTAGGGTATATTTAGTATGGCGAAGCGAATCCTCGACTTGGCGAAAGAACTGAAGCTTGATGCGAACGAGGTCCTGCGCATTGCGCGGGATTGCAATATCGCGGCTGGCAGCCCGACCAGTATGCTGGATGTGGATGATCAAGAAAAGATTCGCAAGGCGGTACAGGGCGCGAAGCGTGCCACCAAGGCGACAGGCGTGGGCAAAACGCTGACGCTGAACAGGCCTATGCTTGCAGGCCAGGGTGCGCGAAGCGTGGATGGTCGTGGGCGTAAGGTCGAGGTGCGTCGGCGCCGCGCCGTGACGCCGGCCAAGGCCTTGGCCAAGCGGACGGCCGCGGATGCTGGAGTGCAAGCGCGCAAGGAAGCGCCGCAAAGCCCCATTGCACCGGCGGCCAAGTCGCCGACTAAGCCGGTACTCTCACCCGCGCAACGTGCGGCTCAGGCTGTACAGGCAAAGAAGGATGAGGCGGCGACCGGCAAGGTAGCTGCGCGCGCGGCGCGAAAGGTGGAATCTGCTCAGCAGCGCCCCGCGGTGAAACCGGAGGTGTCCGCACAACCGCGCAAGCCAGCCGTGTCCGCCGGTCGCCGTCCGGCGGCGCAGTCTCAGCGTCGTACGACTGCCACTCCGGCGGCCCGAAGTGGTCCGCGCACGACGATTCGCTCCGGTCTGACTCCCGCGCAGATTGCGGCCAAAAAGGCTCCCCGTTCCACCATGAAGGAGTTGGAGCGGGATATCAGCGAAGAGCGCAAGGCGCGACGTAGTGTCCGCCAACAGCAGCGTCCCGCGGTAGGTGGGCCGGTGCGTTCGCGTGCGCCATCGGTGGCTGTGGCTCCGCAGGTTGGGATGGAGGCTCCGGCGGCTGGGGGAGGGGCGCGCAAGCGCGGTGGCGGTGGTCGCGTTCAGCGGCGCCTCAGTCCGGCCGAGAAGGCTGCACGGCGCGCGTATGCGGAGAAGCGCCACGCCATTCTGACGCAGGAGGAAGAAGATCGCATGGCGCGCCTGGCGCGCGGCGATCGCAAGCGGCGCAAGCAGATCACCAAGGATGATGCGGATTTCGTGGTGCGCGAGGTGGAAATCACCGATCCTATCCTTGTCTCCGAGTTGGCCAACCGCATGGCGATCAAGGGCGGAGAGGTCGTGAAGAAATTGTTTGAGATGGGCATGCCGGTGACGGTGAATGAGAGTATCGATGCGGAAACGGCGGTGCTCATCGTGGAGGAGTTCGGCCACAAACCGAAGGTGATCAATGCGGCGGAAGTGGAGGATGTGCTGATCGATCACGAGGAAGACGATCCCGAGGCACTGGAGCCGCGCCCGCCGGTGGTGGTGGTCATGGGGCATGTGGACCATGGCAAGACATCGATCCTCGATGCATTGCGTCGAGCCAATGTTGCGGCGGGTGAGGCCGGCGGCATCACCCAACATATTGGCGCTTATTTGGTCAAGCTGGAAAGCGGCGACCGGGTGGTGTTCATCGATACGCCGGGACATGAGGCGTTTACCGGTCTGCGTGCCCGCGGCGCCAAGCTTACCGATGTCGCGGTTCTTGTGGTGGCGGCGGATGACGGTGTCAAGCCGCAGACCGTGGAAGCGATCAACCATGCCAAGGCAGCCAATGTGCCCATCATCGTGGCGATCAACAAGATGGATAAGGACGGCGCGGATCCGGAGCGCGTCAAGCGTCAGTTGGCTGAACATGAGTTGATCCCGGAGGAATGGGGTGGCGACACGATTATGGTCCCGGTTTCGGCCAAGACCGGCGAGGGACTTGATGAGTTGCTCGAGATGCTTGCCCTGCAAACGGAAATCCTCGAGTTGCGCGCCAATCCCCAGCGACGTGGACGTGGCATTGTGATCGAGTCGCGCCTGGACCGCGGACGTGGACCGGTGGCCACCGTGTTGGTGCAGAATGGCACTTTCCACAGAGGTGACATCGTGGTGGTGGGCGCGGTCATGGGGCGTATTCGCGCCATCGTTGACGAGAATGGTGTTCAGCATCGCACGGCGGGCCCCTCGATTCCCTTCGAAATGCTTGGTCTTGAAAGCGTGCCCGAGGCGGGTCAGGAAATCGCCGTCGTGGAGAACGAGAAGCAGGCGCGGGATATTGTGCGCTACCGGCAGGAGTTGGCGCGTGAAAAGGGGCTGATGAGCCAGAAACGCGCCAGCCTCGACGAGCTCTTTGCGGCCATGCAGAGCGGCATGAAGGAGGTTCCGGTCGTGATCAAGGGCGATGTGACGGGCTCCGTCGAAGCCATGGCTGAATCTTTGGCCAAGGTGGGTACGGATGAGGTGCAGGTCAAGGTTGTGCACAAGGGTATCGGCGGCATTACCGAGTCCGACATCATGCTTGCCTCGGCATCCAATGCGATCGTGATCGGCTTCAATGTGCGCCCGGAGGCCAAGGCGAAGAAACTGGCCGAACAAGAGGGCGTGGATGTGCGCTTTTATAAGGTCATCTATGATGCGATCGATGATATTCGCGATGCGATGCGAGGCATGCTTGCGCCGGATCAGGTTGAAAAAGTCATCGGCAGCGCGGAAGTTCGGGAGGTGTTCAACGTGCCCAAGGTGGGCGCCGTGGCTGGTTGCTATGTCACGGATGGATATGTCACGCGTGGTGCCAAAGTGCGCGTGTTGCGCGATGGTGTGCTTGTATATGACGGGAATCTGGCCAGCCTCAAGCGCTTCAAGGACGATGTGCGCGAGGTGAAGAGCGGCTATGAGTGCGGCATTGGCGTGGAGAAATTCAACGATGTGAAGGTGGGCGACACCTTTGAATTCTATCTCGTTGAGGAAGTCGCGGCGAAGCTGTAGGAAGGAACGATGAATGCTCATCCGGCGGAAGGCCGGCTCCATGCGGACATTCAGCGCTTGCTGTCGCTGATGCTCGTGCGCGAGATCGCGGACCCGCGTCTGCAGGGGGTGGCGATTACCCGCGTGGAAGTCGCGGGCAAGCATTCGTTGACCGTATGGGTGCATGGTATCGATCTCGATCCAGCGCTGTGTGTGGAGCAGTTGAACCGGATGCGGCCTCATTTTGAGCATGCTTTGCGTCGGAGCCTGGCTCGTCGTCGTTTGCCGGGTCTGCGCTTTCGCTGGGATGAGGCGGTGGACCGGGGCGAATCCGTGATGCGCCGCTTGCGTGAGCTTCATCGTCCATGAGGGCGATGTTTGCGGATATGGACTGGTCGCGCGCGATCGAGGTCTTGCGCTGCGCACAACATGTGCTGTTGACCACGCATCGCAATCCGGATGGCGATGGTATCGGCGCGCAGCTGGCGTTGTTCCATGCCTTGCGCGGGATGGGGAAACAGGTGTCCATGTTTAACCGCGATGGGGTGCCGCGTATCTATCGATTTCTTGTCGGGGCAAACGAGATTGCGGCGGGAGACGAGCCGGTGGACCATGGCGCGGATGTGGTCGTCAGTCTGGACTGCGGCTCGGCGAGACGCCTAGGGGTGAGCGCCGGTTTTTTCACCGGTGCGACCCATATCAATATCGATCATCATCGGAGCAATCAGGGATTTGGCGATGTGCGGTGCGTCGATGCGCGTTATTGCGCGACCGGCGCGATGGTTGCCGACTTGTTGTTGGCGATGAATGTGCCATTCACGCCCGAGATTGCGAGTGCCTTGTATACCTCGCTTCTGACCGATACTGGCAGTTTCCGTTTGTCGAATTGCACCGCGGATGTGTATCGCCTCGCCGAGGCGCTTGTTCGCGCTGGCGCGGATCCTTCGTACATTGCCCGTCATGTCTATGAGGCGATGCGCCCGGCGGCGCTGCGCCTCTTGGGACGCTGCCTGCAGGACATGACCTTGCGCGATGCCGGGCGCTCGGCCTGGATGGTGGTGACGCAGTCCATGTTTGCCGAGGTAGGCGCGGATGTCGAGGATACCGAAGGATTGATCGATTATGCCCGCTCCGTCGATGGCGTCGAGGTTGCGGTATTGATTCGCGAGGATCTGGATGTGTCTGGGTGCTGGAAAGTCAGCTTCCGCGGCAAGACCTATGCCGATGTCGGCAGCCTTGCCGAACGACTCGGTGGTGGCGGCCATCGGCATGCCGCGGGATGCCAACTGCGCGGCACTCGGGAGGAGATTGCCGCCCGACTGTTTCCCC
>RFFT01000025.1 GCA_003696795.1 Zetaproteobacteria bacterium
GCGTGGGGATGAACCGATTGAGCTGGACAGAATGGAGGCCGAGGAGGTATGTTCCCCACGGGCGTGGGGATGAACCGCGGGAAATCAAAGATGTTGCAGAAGGCTGCACATGTTCCCCACGGGCGTGGGGATGAACCGCGACGCCCAGCGCCGCCGCCTGCGCCGCGACGATGTTCCCCACGGGCGTGGGGATGAACCGGGTGGGCCGCTCCGGCCATTGCGGCGTCAAGGATGTTCCCCACGGGCGTGGGGATGAACCGCCGAATCTGCCGATGTGAGATCGAGGCCAGCTATGTTCCCCACGGGCGTGGGGATGAACCGCGGGAGACCCATGTAGACGCAAGCCGCCGACCATGTTCCCCACGGGCGTGGGGATGAACCGTCCGTCAACGTCAGACCACTATTATTACCGTAATGTTCCCCACGGGCGTGGGGATGAACCGGCTGCGTAGCACCCCGTAGGGGCTTGGCCTTGATGTTCCCCACGGGCGTGGGGATGAACCGAGGCTTACAAAGATACAGTAGCTCCGGCCCACATGTTCCCCACGGGCGTGGGGATGCACCGAACTCTACAATCTGGAAAACGATGCGTCCGATATGTTCCCCACGGGCGTGGGGATGAACCGGCTGTATCGGCGGTGGCGTTGCTGGTCGTGCCATGTTCCCCACGGGCGTGGGGATGAACCGGGTATTGTGTGATGAACGTTTCTTCTTTTGACATGTTCCCCACGGGCGTGGGGATGAACCGCTGCACGATTGGCGTCGAAACGCGCCCGACATATGTTCCCCACGGGCGTGGGGATGAACAGATTTGCACAGCGCGGGCTTTGCCCGAAAACTTCCCCCTTGGGGGGAGCCAATAATGAGGAGAGTGTGCTGTCGTTTCCCCTGCATGGGTTGTCGACTACTTGCTATGTTCTCTGAACTGATCGAGTAAGATTCTATCGGCTCCTAATGGCCCGGAATGTAATGCAAAGCATTTGATAAGCTCGCGGGTAAATATTGCCGGTGACATTCTCCCTTGGTCCCGCAACGTTCAGCACCCCGATATGGTGCCTGTGCAGCCAGTTCAGAAATTGCGGGGTGTTGTCGGCTTCGGTTGCTTGTCTGCGTGTCGGCAGTTGCAGAATCAGATGCGGCTTTGACAATTGAATGCAGTGGCGGATCGTCAGCGCGGTTCCGCCGGTGGGCGCATGGTCGCACAGGATCAGCGTGCCGTCCGAATCGCGTACGTTCCATTGGGTACGCTGGGCGTATGCGCTGCTTGGTGTTTCCTTGAGCGGATATTTTTCGGGAATGATGCCGTCCAAGGCCTTGCGTCCACGTGGACACCAGCCACCAATGGCAAGGCCCGTAGCGAGCGCTGCATCCAGCGCGGCGCGATCGACACCGGTCTGGCCACCAGAGACAATGGTATGTAGCCGGCAGTATGCATCGTGTGCGTTGTCGTTCATCATGCCCTCCTGTGCATCGACAGAACAGGCTATGCTTGTCACTGCAGTCAGCAAGTCCAGGTGGAACGGAGTTGTCGATGCCGATATGTGACACTCTGAGGCGGGATGGGGTGCCGGTTCATATCTGGACGGGCGACGCCAATGATGCCTCCCTCGATCAACTGGCGGACATCTACCGCATCGCGCCTTGGGCGATACCGGCCAGGCCCGATGCCAGCAGCAGCGTTGGCAGCAGGCGCCTACCGTGATTCACGCCAGGCGTTGGGTATGCAGCCACGCCCCTTCCAGCAGGCCAGCATCGACGATGGTCATCGCATCGTAATGCCAATGATCGAGTACCGCTTCGACGATGGCCAGGCCCGCGATGATCAGATCCGCGCGACCAGGCTCGATGGTCCGAATGGCCTCGCGCCCGGCATGGTCGAGCGCGAGTAGTCGATCGCGCAGGCGGACGAAGGCCGAGCGGGTCATGACGTGATTGTTGATGACGTCGGCGTCATAGGGACAAAGGTCAAGTTCGGTGGCGGCCAGTGTGGTCACCGTGCCGGCCGTGCCCACGAGATGGGTTGGCACATACGTATCGCGCCATGACCGCTCGACGGCGCGCAGATGCTCCTGTGCCGTCTCGATCATCGCCGCGTAGTCTTCAGGACTCGGGGGGTCCGAATGCAGGTGGCGTTCCACCAGGCGCACGACTCCAAGCCTGCGACTGATTGCATCCCGGCAGCGGGTGGCACACGCACGTATGAACTCGGTGCTGCCGCCGCCGATATCGAACAGCAGAAAATCCTTGGCCACACGTTCATGGAGCACGGCGCGCACGCCGGCCAAGGACAGGTTGGCTTCCTGCGCACCATCGATGATCTCGATGTGGATGCCGGTTTCACGCAACACCTGTTCGCGGAACGCCGGGCCGTTGTCTGCCTCGCGCATGGCGGCTGTGGCCACGGCCAGGGTTGCGTCGGCCGGAACATCAAACTTGCGCAGGATTGCCGCGAATGCATGTAGCGCTTGCAGTGCGCGTGCACGCGCTGCGGTGTTGAGGGTGCCATTCGCATGCAGCCCTTCGCCCAAGCGTACGATGCGATGTTCGTAATGCACGGTACGCCAGGGCGGTGTGCCGTCGGTTGGTTCGGCGATGAGCAGGCGAAAGGTGTTCGAGCCGAGATCGATGGCGGCGGTGCGTTGCCGACTCACGCCTGATAGCTCCGTGCCAGGGCGACATAATGCGCTGCCGAGCGCGCGAGGAACGCACGCTCCTCGTCAGTCAACGGTCGCCGTTCACGCGCCGGTATACCGGCATAGAGGAAGCCTGATCGGAGCACCTTGCGTTCAGGTACGAGCGAACCCGCCGCCAGCAGGCATTCGCTTTCGAGGACAGCCTGATCCATCACGATCGCGCCCATGCCGACCAGGCAGCGGTCCTGCACCTCGCAGCCATGCAGGATCACGCGATGGCCGACAGTCACTTCATCGCCGATGACGCAGGGGGAGACGCCCTCGCTGGTATGCAGAACGCAGTGATCCTGAATATTGCTGCGTTGGCCGATCACGATGTCATGGACATCGCCACGCAGCACGCTTTGAGGCCAGATGCTGCTTTGCTTGCCGATGCGAACCCTGCCAATCACCTCGGCCGAGTCGGCAATGAAGGCCGAGTCGTCAATTTGCGGGTGCCATTGTTGATAGGGCTTGATCATCCTTTCCTCCAATCCAGATCGTGATGCGTTCCAGTTCGTGTCCGTGCGCGTTTTTGAGGATCGCGAACAGTTGCTTGGGACGCCAGCGCTGCTGCCATGCATAGGCATGGTGCAGAATGGCATGGGTTTCCATCCGGAAGTCAAGCGCAGGCGGAAGGGAAAGCATGTCCCCCTTTGGGGTGGGGGCGAGGAGGACCACCTTGCCACTGACCTCACGCGGGTAATTGCCGCTTTTGACCAGCACCACGCGTATCACCAATTGTTTGCCTTGCCAGTTGGCGGACGCGCTCAGCAGATGTGTTCCCTTGCCGCGTCGTTTGAGCAAAATCGTTTCTAGCAGCGAGAGCCGCTCACGTAGGGGGATCAGTTCGCGCTGTTGCTGTTGCACCGTATCGCGCAATTGCTTGCTCTCCGCCTCGGCGACCATCGCCCGCGCCTCGGCCCTGGCTATTTGCTTGTTAAGCTGCGCATTGCGTTGTGCGAGTTGCTCGTTGTGTTGGACGATGCGCGTATGCATGCGGGTGAACGAGGTCTGCCAATAGCCGAGCAAGGCGAGTGCGATGAGCCATGGTGCAAGCCAGCCAAGCAGCAGCCAGACCGGACGCGTGCGCCAATGTCCGCCTAGATCTCCATGAATGATGATGCGGCAGGGCGCCAGCCAGGCCCGGAGCAAACGAGGCATGTCGAATCAGGGCCAGCAGGGCAGGCGCGCAAGCCCCAGCGTTTCCTCCAGCCCGAACATGATGTTCGCATTTTGGACCGCCTGGCCGGCCGCGCCTTTGAGCAGGTTGTCGATGCAGCTGACCACCACCGCTTCATGGGCGCCAAGCTCGCTTATCCCGATATCGCAGCGGTTGCTGCCCTTGACCGCGGTGGTGCTCGGTAATCTGCCCGCAGGCAGCACCTGCACAAAAGGCTCGTCGATAAAGGCGGAGTGCAGAATTTCATGCCACTTGGCCGTATCGCGACCGGAAAGATGCAGAGTGCACAGCATGCCACGATTCATTGGCAGGATATGGGGCACGAAGCGTACGCGCACCGAGCGGCCCGCATGGAATGCGGCCCATTCCTCCATTTCCCAGCTATGGCGATGGCGTGGCAGGCCGTAGGCCCGTACCGACTCATTGAGCTCGCAGTACAAAAGATCCGTCTTGGCGCCGCGGCCTGCGCCGGATGCGCCGGACTTGGCATCGACGATGATCGGCGCATCATCGAGTACGCCGGCGCGCAACAACGGGACAAGAGGCAACAGGGTGCATGTCGGATAGCAGCCGGGATTGGCGAGCAGTCGGGTTGCCGCGATGCGGGCGCGGGCAAACTCGCTGAGGCCATAAACCGCTTCGGTCAGCAATTTGGGGTGGGGGTGTTCGCAACCATAGGCTGTTTGGTAAGTTTCCGCCGACCTGTGCCGGAAGTCGGCGGAGAGATCGATTACCCGTTTTCCTGCCGCAAGCGCGCGCTGCACACTGTTGGCCGCCGCCGCGTGCGGCAGCGCGGTGAACACCAGTTGGCAACGGTCGGGCAGAGGATCGTCGATATGCCCCAGTTTTATATCGCGCCAGGGGCTGGCAAGTCCGGGCAAGACATCGCCGGCAAGTTGACCGGCCTGCGAATGGGCCGCCAGCATGACAATCCGGAAATGGGGATGGGCATCGAGGATGCGTATCAGTTCGGCGCCGGTATAGCCGCTGGCGCCGAGAATGGCGACGTCTATCTGTTGCATTCGCACATCCTAGGCCAATGCCGGTCGTGCTTCAAATTTTCCCCATGGATTGCTTTCGCGGCTGCTGCTAGCGTGCACTCGCTATGAGTGACGTGGAACGAGCATTGCAGGAATTGCGGGCCGCGATCGATGCGGTTGATGATGAATTGCTGGCGCTGATTTACCGACGCGCGCGCCTTGCCGCCAAAGTGGGAGAGCACAAGCAGAACCACGACAATGTTCCTTTCTATGTTCCCAGTCGGGAGGCGGCGATTATCCGTCGGCTGCTGGCACGCAATGCCGAGCGTGCGGCAACGGCGCATGAAACCAAAATCCCCGATGAGGCCATTCATGGCATCTTTCGCGAGATTATTGGCGCATGCCTTGCGCTCGAACACCCCATGCAGATCGCCTACCTCGGCCCCGAGGGCACGTTTACGCACACCGCGGCCACGCGCCAGTTCGGGTCGACCGCCCGCTATGTCTCCTGTGGCCATTTGGAAAAGATTTTCGACGAAGTCGAATCCGGTCGCGCAAGCTACGGCGTGGTGCCGGTGGAAAACGCATTCGAGGGCGCGGTGGGTGAGACGCTTGATTTATTCGCGCAGGTCGAGCGCCAGGTCTACGTGTGCGCCGAGATTCAGCTTGCGATCCATCATCACCTGCTAAGCTGGGCGCGGGAGCCGGCGGAGATACGCACGATATACTCGCATCCACAGGCCTTGGCCCAGTGTCAGCAGTGGATTCAGGATCAGTGCCCGCAGGCGACGCTGATGGCGGTGGAATCGACGGCGAAAGCGGCGGAAATGTTGTTGCGCGAGGATGGACGATGTGGGGCGGCGGCGATCGCTTCGCTGGAGGTGGCCGAGCGAAGGGCGATACCGGTGCTGGCCGCCAATATCGAGGACCATCACGATAACACGACACGTTTTTTTGTGATCGGACAGCATGATTCTCCCCCTTCCGGAGAGGACAAGACGGCGCTGGTGATGTCCATCAAGGATGTCCCGGGCGCGCTATATCGCCTGCTTGAACCATTTGCCCGGCGCGGAATTGGTTTGACGCGAATCGAATCGAGACCCTCCAAGCGCAAGCTTTGGGAGTATGTCTTCTTTGCCGATATTCAGGGGCATCGCGACGATGCCGAGGTGTGCGCGGCGATCGGGGAGGTTGAGGCCATGCCCGGCAGCTTGATCAAGGTGCTGGGCTCCTACCCGGTGGCGCGACCATTGTAGCAATTCAAACGTATCAGGAGTGAAAAACGATGGGGGTCGATTGGTTGCAGCGCGCCGTGCCGCAGGCTCAGGGATTGCATCCCTATGTGCCGGGCAAGCCGGTGGAACAATTGTTGCGCGAGAAGGGTGTTGCGGAGGCGATCAAGCTGGCCTCGAACGAGAACCCCTACGGGCCGAGTCCTCGCGCGATTGAGGCGCTGCGCCATGCAGTTGCTGAAGTGCATCGCTATCCGGATGGCAATGCAACATCGCTGAAGCGGAAGCTCGCCGAGCATCATCATGTCTCCGAGGTGGAGATTGTGGTTGGCAATGGCTCCAATGAGGTGATTGAGTTGCTGATCCGGGCTTTCGCGGGTCCGGGCGATGCGGTCGTGTACAGCGCGCGTGGTTTCATTGTTTATGCATTGGCCGCGCAGGCGGCCGGTGCGCACGGTGTTGCGGTGCCGGAGGCGGATGGGCTGAGTCATGATCTGGACGCGATGGCGGGGGCTGTGGATGAGGCGACCAAGGTGGTATGCATCGCCAATCCGAACAATCCCACCGGAACGATGCATGCGCCCGCGGCGATTCAGCGTTTTCTCGACCGCCTGCCGCGCGAGGTCGTGGTTATCCTTGATGAGGCCTACTACGAGTTTGTTGCCGAGGCATTGGGGGATAGTTGGCGGCGCTTGAATCATCCCGGGCTGGTGATAACACGCACATTCTCCAAGGCGTATGGACTGGCGGGATGTCGGGTGGGCTATGCGCTCTGTCCGGCGGGTATCGCCGAGGTGGTGAATCGCTTTCGCGAGCCGTTCAACGTCAACCTGCCAGCTATGGCCGCGGCTTCTGCTGCCCTTGATGACCATGAATGGGTGATGGCGCGGGTGGCGCGTTGCAGGGAGCAGCGTGCGCGCCTCGAGCGTGCGTTGTCCGCGTGGGGTGTGTTGGGTGGCCATAGTCATGGCAATTTCGTGCTGCTGCGACATGGCGAAAGTCAGCAGATTTTGCATGCGTTGGAGGCGCAGGGCATCATCCCGCGCCCCCTGGCGCCCTATGGCATGCGCGACTATTTGCGCATTTCGGTGGGTACCGAGGCGGAGAACGATCGGCTGCTGCAAGCGCTGGAGGCGATACTTGCAAAGGATGGACAGAGATGAAGATCGATCGCCTGGTGGTTATCGGCGTGGGTTTGATCGGCGGTTCGGTTGCACGGGCGTTGCGTCGCGCGCGCTGGGTTGAGCATATCACCGGTGTGGGGCGTGGTCGTGAGAATCTGGATCGGGCGCGTGAACTGGGCATCATCGATGACTGGACCCATGATGTTGGCGAGGCTGTACGGACGGCGGACATGGTGCTGATCGCGGTGCCGATGGGGGCTTATGCATCGGTGTTTGCAGCCATGGCGGACAATATTTCATCGCATGTCCCGGTGACCGATGC
This sequence comes from Zetaproteobacteria bacterium, assembly GCA_003696795.1. GTDB lineage: Bacteria > Pseudomonadota > Zetaproteobacteria > Mariprofundales > Mariprofundaceae > J005. The sequence goes on from RFFT01000025.1 coordinate 7,514, forward strand.
GGGCAGCACGAAGCAGCACGCGTTGCGTGAGGCGCGGCGATGGCTTCCCTATCCTGAACGCTTCGTACCCGCGCATCCGATTGCCGGCACGGAGCGCTCAGGGGCAGAGGCCTCGTTTGCCGAGCTGTTTGAGGACCGTTGGTGCATTCTCACCCCGGAAGCGGATACCGATCCGCATGCGCGTAACGTTGTGGAAGCCATGTGGCGGGCCACTGGGAGTCGGGTGATTCACATGGATGCGGCTGAACACGACGATTGTCTGGCCGCGGTCAGTCACTTGCCGCATGTAGCGGCTTACGCCCTGGTCAACGCGGTGTGCAAGAGCGGCGGTGCGGATCCGTTCCGTTTCGCGGCGGGCGGCTTTCGTGATTTCACGCGTATCGCTTCGTCGTCACCGGAGATGTGGCGGGACATCGTGTTGGCCAATCGGGATGCGGTGTTGCGCAAGTTGGATGCATTCAGAGACGAGCTGGCAAGCATTGCGCATGCAATCGAAACAGGGGATGCCGAGGGATTGGCGCAGATGTTCGCACAGGCCAAGCACGCGCGGGATGCATGGTTGGAAACACATGGAGGCAGATTGTGAATGTTGGTGGAACGCTGATTGCCGGACCTGCCGAGGAGCGCCTTTCCGGAGCGATCAAGGTGCCGGGCGACAAGTCGATATCGCATCGTGCGGTGATGCTGGCGGCCTTGGCTGAAGGGGAGACGAGGATAGACGGCTTCTTGCCCGGAGAGGATTGTCTGGCGACGGCGAAGATGTTCGCGGATATGGGTGTGGCTATCGATTGGCTGAACGAGGACAAGACATCGCTCAAGGTGTGTGGTAATGGTCTGCATGGCCTAAAGCCTCCGACGGGTGTGCTTGATGCGGGCAACTCCGGCACCTGCGTGCGGCTGATGGCTGGGGTGCTGGCGGGGCAGCCGTTTGAGGCGACTTTGACGGGCGATGCATCGCTCAGGCGTCGACCGATGCGGCGGGTGGTCGATCCGCTTCGGCGCATGGGCGCTGTGGTCCGCGGCGAAGATGACGGCAATTTGTTGCCGATCACGATTCGCGGCGGTCGGCTGCGTGCGATTGATTTCGAGTCTCCGGTGGCCAGTGCGCAGGTGAAATCCTGCGTGTTGCTGGCGGGCTTGTATGCCGATGGCCGGACCACGGTGCGTGAGCCGCGTCCCACCCGCGACCATACCGAACGCATGTTGCCCCTGTTTGGACAACCGGTTGACCGTATGGATGACGGGCGTATTGCGCTAACCCCGCGCGGGCGCTTGTTGGCGCCGGAGGGCGCAGTGTCGATTCCGGCCGATCCATCGTCGGCAGCTTTTTTTGCGGTCGCTGCCAGCATTGTGCCGTCGTCGCGGATCCGCCTGATGGGTGTCGGTATGAATCCGCGGCGCGATGGCTGGCTGCGCATCCTGCGGGATATGGGCGGCTGGATCGGCGTGCATGCCGGCAGCGATGTGGGCGGGGAGCCGGTGGCGGATGTCGAGATTGCCTACCAGCGACTGGAGGGTGTCGAGGTCAACCCGGCGGATGTGCCCGATGCGATCGACGAGTTTCCGATCCTGTTTGTTGCCGCATCACTTGCCAACGGCGCGTTCGTGCTGCGCGGTGCGGAGGAGTTGCGGGTTAAGGAGTCGGATCGCATTGCGACCATGGCCAAGGGACTCAGCGCGATGGGTGTGTCCATCGAAGAGCACCCTGATGGGGTGGTGATCCAAGGGGGTGCGCGCCTGCGGGGCGGGGTGTGCGTGGATGCGAAGGGCGATCACCGGATTGCGATGGCCATGGCGGTGGCGGCGCAGATGGCCGATGCACCCATCGAGATCCATAATGCAGCCGCTATTGACACCAGTTTTCCGGGCTTCGTGCCGCTGGCACAGGTGTGTGGCATGAATGTGCATTGGGAAGGTCAGGCATGAACTGGTGTGCCAAGCAGGGGCTGCGCATCGCCATTGACGGCCCTTCCGGCTCGGGGAAAGGGACGGTGGCGCGGTTGTTGGCCGAGAAGCTGGATTTGCCAGTGCTCGATACCGGGCTGCTTTATCGCCTGGTCGGGTTTCTCGCCTTGCGCAAAGGGGTGGCGCTGGATGACGAGGCGGCGGTGGCCCGATTGGTGGCAGAGGTGATCCCCACCGTGCAATGGGATCAGCGCGGGATCAGTCATCAGGGGCGCTGGCTGGATCAGGAACTGCGTGGCGAGCATGTTGGAACGGCCGCTTCCAAGGTGGCGGCGATGCCGGAAGTGCGCCGGCAATTGTTGGCGCTGCAACAAAGGCTGGCAGCGCATGGGTGCATCATGGATGGACGTGATATCGGCACGGTAGTGTTGCCTGATGCCGAGGCCAAATTCTTCCTGACTGCGACCCAGCGCGAGCGGGCACGACGCCGCTGGTCTCAACTGCAGGGCTTGGGACGCGAGGTGGATCTCGATGAGGTGCATGCGGAGATAAAAATGCGTGACCAACGTGACGCATCGCGCAAGTATGCGCCCCTGAAACCGGCGGCGGACGCGATCGTCATCGATTCAACGACCCTGCGCATCGATCAGGTGGTGGACAGGATGCTTGCAATTCTTCATCGCCGGGGTCTGATCGAGGCATGCGCGAAGAACCGTCATCAATAACACACAAACTTCGACGAGATTGGATGGAATCATGAACGAGCACATGGACAACGAGAAGCACGCAATGGAGCAACCGGCCGGGGAGCCGTCCTTTGAACAACTGTTCAAGGCATCGCTGGAGGATATTGTCGAGCTCAGGCGCGGGGCGATGGTCAAGGGCATCGTCGTGGGCGTCGGCAATGATGAGGTGGTTGTCGATGTTGGCGCCAAGGCGGAGGGCACGGTTGCGCGGGATGAATTTGCACGCGCAGGCCTGCCGGTGCCCGGGGTGGGCGATGAGATTGAAGCTATGATCCAGTCCGTGGATGCGACGGGCGCTGTGCGCCTTTCCGTGCTTGCTGCGCGGCAGCGCGAGGCATGGCAGATGATCGAGCAGGCGATGGCCAACGGGGACGATGTCGAAGGGACCGTGACCGCCGAGGTCAAGGGTGGTTATCGAGTGAATATCCATGGCTTGGATGCGTTCATGCCGCGTTCGGAAAGCGATCCAAATCCGCGCGTTTCCGCCGCGGAATTGGTGGGCAAGCCGTGCCGGGTGGCGATTCTTGAGGCGCAGCGCAAGCCGCAGAATATCGTCGTCTCGCGCAAGCGTCCGCTGGAGGCGGAGCATGCGCGCAAGCGCGAGCAATTCTTTGCGACGGCCAAGGTCGGCGACCGGGTGAGCGGAACGGTGCGCCGTATGGCGGATTTCGGCGCCTTCGTTGATGTCGGCGGGGTGGATGCATTGTTGCATGTTTCGGATATCGCCTGGCGGCGGCTCGGGCATCCCTCGGAAATGCTTTCCGTGGGGCAAACGATCACAGCCGAGATCATCAAGTTGGAACCTGAAACGGGCAAGGTGTCGATTTCCATGAAGGCGCTGCAGGAAGACCCCTGGAGCAAGGTGGGGGAAAAATACGAGCCGGGCATGCGCCTCACCGGGACGGTTCGCCGCCTGCTGGATTTTGGCGCGGTTGTGGAGCTGGAGCCGGGGGTTGAGGGGTTGATTCATCGCTCCGAGCTGAGCTGGCTGCGCCGTGACATTGCGCCCACTCAGGTGCTGGCCGAAGGAGATGTCGTCGATGTGGCGGTGTTGGAGGTCGATCCGGCAGAGCGGAAGATTCGCCTGAGCCTCAAGGCGGTGACCGAGAACCCATGGCAGGCGTGGCTGGAAGCGCATCCGGTAGGTTCGAAGGTGCGCGGCAAGATCAAGAACAAAACGGACTTCGGCTTTTTCGTGCCGGTGGGCGAGGGGCTCGACGGCCTGGTGCACATGGAGAACCTGGTATGGCATGGCGATGCGGCTGAGGCTCTGGCTGGCTACCAGAAAGGGCAAGAGGTGGAGTGCGTCGTGCTCGGTGTCGATGTGGAGCGACAGCGTATCGCATTGGGTATCAAGCAACTGACGGATGATCCCTTTGAGGTGTTCTTGCGCGGCGTGCAGCGGGGCAGCACGGTTCATGGCAAGGTCGTTGAGGTGCATGGAGGCGGTGTCCTGGTCGAGCTGACCGAGGGTGTACGCGCCCACCTGGCGATGCGCGAGGTGCCCAGGGATCGCGGTGAGCTGCAGGTTGGCGACGAGGTCACAGCCAAAGTGATCGATATCCATCGTAAACGTCGTCGGGTTGAATTATCGATTCGCCAATATGAGCGGGACGAGGAGCGCGAGGCTGTGCGCCGATATACCAAGCAGGCCGCCGAGGATAACACGCCTTCGCCGCTGGCGCTGGAGTTGAAGCGAAAGCTGCTCGGGGAGAAATAGCGCGGCGCTTGCGTGCTTGCGCCGGCGCGTCTATGTTCGGTGTTGCTACGGAGGAGTTATGACCAAATCCGAACTGATCGAACACTTGGCGGCGACCGCGCCGATGATAACCCGCCGGGATGCCGAGGTGGTGGTGAACACTGTGCTCGACGCCATTGGCGATGCTCTGGCCGCAGGTGAACATGTTGAGCTGCGGGGGTTCGGCAGTTTCAGTATCAAGGAACGGCAAGCACGGGTTGGCCGCAACCCGAAGACAGGTGCGCCCGTTCCGGTGCCAGCCAAGCGGGTGCCGCATTTCAAGCCGGGCAAGCTGTTGCGCGAGCGTGTGGATCGTTGATGCTGGATGCGCGTGCGCGCGTGTGCTTCGCGCCACACCATGGCTGGCGTTCATGAGCATGGGGGCGATGCCATGAACTGGATCAACGTGTTGGTGGTGATTGTGTTGACCACGTTCGCGACCATGTTTGCGCTGGTCAACGCCATGCCGGTGCAGGTGCATTTCTTGGGGCTTGCGTCGGGTGATGTGCCGCTCTATGTGCCCGTGTTTGTGGCGTTTCTGCTCGGTTTCTTTGGCGGTATGCTCGCGCTGAGTTTTTCCCGCCGCAAACACAAGCTGGAGATCCAGATCCTGCGCTCGGAGAATCGCAGGTTGCGGCAGGAAGTGGATAATCTACGCAACATACCCCTGCAAGACGATCTATGAATACATTGCTGCTTGCGATCATGGCGGCAGCGCTCGTCGCGCTGCTGGTGTTGCTGCTCTTTCCGCGCCGGCATGGAGAGGAAGGTGAGGCGCAGGCAAGCGAGGATGCGCGAGTTTCCCCCTTGCTGCGCGGCATTAATTATCTGCTTTCCGATCAACCGGACCGGGCCCTGCAGGAGATGGTGCAGGTTGCCCGCCTGCGCTCCGAGGCAGCGGATGTTTATATGGCCTTGGGGGAGATGTTTCGTGCGCGTGGCGAGTATGGTCGCGCGGTGCGCATTCACCAGAACCTGCTTGCGCGACCCGGCCTTTCACCGGAGATGAAGCGCGCGGCGCAGTATGCCTTGGCGGTGGACTTCCAGACCGGAGGGCTGCTGGACCGAGCCCTGAAGCAATATCGCAAGCTGCTTGAGCTCGAACCGGATCATGTGCCCGCCCTGAAGGCCAGCCTACGCATTCGCGAGCAAAGCCACGAATGGCTGGAGGCGGAGGCGTTGCTATCGCGCTTGGAGCAGGTGCAGAATCGATCCTACCATGAACATCGGGCCTATCTGTTTGCTCAGATGGCCGAAAAGTGTCTGCGCGACGGTGACGATGAACAGGCCGGCACCTATGCGCGCAAGGCGATCGAATTGGCGCCCGGATGTGCTCCGGCCTGTTTCGTTCTGATTGAGCTGGCGCTACGTGATGGGCGGTGGCCCGATGCGGAGCGGATGATGAGGTCACTGGCCGAACACAATCGGGAGCATTTTCCGCTCGTCGTGCCCCTTTTGCTTCGTTTTGAGCAGGTCTATCGCGACAAGGGACGTGCATTGCTGATGGAAATTTGGCGCGACACGCATGATGAGGAACTGGCATTGAGCTGGCTGGAACATGTCGGCGCAGCAGACCGGCAACAGGCGCGCGCCTTGCTTGACGAGTTGGGCTTTAAGCCCGCGAATTTGCGTGCGCGGCTGCGTGTGGAAGCCGTGTTCGAGGATGAACGCAATCCGATCTTCGCGCGCGCGTGGCGGCGCCAGGTCAACAATTACATTTGTGAACAATGCGGTGTGGGTGTCAAGGAGCTGCGTTGGCAGTGTCCCCAGTGCCATGCCTGGGGCAGCATGCATCCGCAAAAAGGGGATATTGCCTGATGAAGAATCGTCTGATGGTCGCTCTTGATGTGGCAGATGCCGAGCATGCACTGGCCATGCGGGATTGTCTTGCGGACACTGTGGCGTGGCTCAAAGTCGGCCTGCGCCTGTTTGTCGCCGAGGGTCCGGAGTTGGTTCGTGTGTTACGTCAGACGCATCGGATATTTCTTGATCTCAAGTTCCATGATATTCCCAATACTGTGGCTCAGGCGATCGACAGCGCGGGTGCGTTGGGTGTGGATATGGTCAACGTGCATGCGCAAGGGGGGGAGGCGATGTTGTGTGCGGCCGCCGAGGCCGCCGCAGCGTATCCCGACATGCGGTTGATTGCGGTGACTGTGCTGACCAGCGATCCGATGCCGGGCGATGAGGCGCGCGCGCTGGCGCTGCAACGGGCGCGTCTGGCCCAGCAATGTGGTCTCCATGGGGTGGTTTGCAGTGTTCACGAGGTGGCGGCGATCAAGGCATTGTGTGGTGCCTCGTTTCTGACGGTTACGCCCGGTATTCGTTGGGGTGGGCAGGATGTGCAGGATCAAAAGCGTGTTGCCGATCCGTCAGCGGCGGTCAAGGCGGGCAGTGATTATCTGGTTGTCGGGCGTCCCATCCTCCATGCTTCCGATCCGGCGGCGGCGGCAAGGGAGGCCGTGCGCTTGATGCACGCTGGCTAGAAGCCTAGCCGGGAAAGCAGCCCGCGTTTGGGCGTGAATGGCCCGCGTACGCGTATCAGAATGATCGAAATATTGTCCGGGCCTCCTGCATCGTTTGCGAGATCGACCAGTGTTTGCATGGCTCGTTTGAGATCCCTTTGCTGCTCAAGCAGGACCAGGCGGATGGCTTCGTCAGGTACGACATCGGTCAGCCCGTCTGAGCACATTAGATAGATATCACCGGGCCGGGTTTGGTTTTCGATGACTTCGGGCTCGACCGAGGCTTCGACGCCGAGTGCGCGGGTGACGATGTTGCGTACGCGCGACGTTTGCGCATCGATGGGGGTGACCAATCCTCTCCGCATTTGCTCCTGCACCAAGGAATGATCCTCGGTCACTGGCGTTAGATATTCGTCGCGCAGGCGGTACATGCGCGAGTCGCCGACATGCGCGCTGGTCAGTCGATCCCGGTGGAAAAGTGCGGTGATAATCGTCGTGCCCATGCCACTGCATTCTGGATGCCGGAGTGCGTGCTGATGGATTTTTCGGTTGGCTTCCATGACGGCCTGCTGCAACAGCGAGGATTCCGGGCGTCGCTGGCTGTTCGGAACAGATTTGTCATCGATGCGATTGGCGACGCCGCGAAGAAAGTTGTGAACGGTTTCTACCGCCATGCCGCTGGCAACCTCCCCGGCATTATGTCCGCCCATGCCATCGGCCAGGATCGCCAATCCTTCGCCAGGCACGAGCGCAATGGCATCCTCATTGTGCTTGCGTTTGATGCCCACATCGACCGTACCAACCATCTCAAGCATGTCTGCCATCGCGCCCTCCAAGAAAAACCAGTATTATTGTTGCGGTTGCGCGTTTTTTCTAGTTGGCATGCGACAGTCACGCAACTTCTGGTATCAGTAACACGTAACCTGACCTGAGTAGTAGCACGAGAGTTGTCCGGATCTGAGGATCACCGAAGGAGGTGATCGAGATGCGGAGAACGGAGTTACTACAGGAGGTCAGGAAGATGAGATTTCTGGATGCGTATGAACGCTGGCATCGGGGTTATCTGACGCAAGAGGAAGCTGGGGAGCTGTTGGGTATGAGCGGCAGGAACTTCCGTCGCTATATCGA
>RFFT01000026.1 GCA_003696795.1 Zetaproteobacteria bacterium
GCCATGGCGCTTGTTTGGCCAGGCACATGACCGCCTCATACAACAGATCGGTGCGGATCAGCGTGCCATCCAGATCGACATACAAGGGTTTAGCTTGCTTCATGCGTTTCTCCATGCTCATGATCGTTTCGCAGTGCCAGTGCGCCCATGACCAACCCGCCAATGACTACCGCGAACCATAGCGTGGCAAGCCTGCACAGCAGGATCGCGGCCACCGAGATGGCCAGATCGACGCCGCTGGCGGTCAGCAGCAGGCTCATCACCGCTTCGGTTCCTCCCAAGCCGCCCGGGATGAAGGAGAGCGCGCCTACCAATACACTCGCCGAATAGATGCTGATCCCCGCCGCGACATCGATTTCGCCGCCGACGAATGGCACCAGCAGGGCAAAGCCCAGTCCTTCCGCGCCCCAAGCCAGCAGGCCAAGCACGATGCTGATGGGTAACAGGGGGCCGCGCATCAGCGCGCCGGACATTTCCATCATGTTCAAGGCATGATGCAGTGCGCGCCTGAGCCTGCTGGCGGAGTCGGCATCGCCCTGCCTGCGTAGCCGACCCACATGACGCAAGGCGAACATAAAGACAACCACGATCAGCGCGGTGAGCAGAAAAAGCCAGCGATATTCGGGAAAAAAGAGCAAGGCCAGGGTGCTGAGCAGCACCATCACCAACATATCCAGGATGCGTTCGGCGAACAACGCAGCAATGCTGGCGGTGTAGCGCACCCCGTGCCGATGCAGGAAAAAGGAGCGAATCGCCTCGCCCGCTTTTCCCGGTGTGGTGGTCAGCGCAAAGCCGGCAACGTAATAGGCGAGGCTGGTTGGCCAGGGAATCGCATGTCCGAAATGGCGCAGGTAGAGCTGCCAGCGCAGAAAGCGGAGCAGGTAGTTGAGCAGCGACAAGGCCAGCACGAGTGCGAATTGCCAGACCTGCATCCGGGCCAGTGCCGCTGTCACTCGGTCGGCATCGGAGTAAAAGACCCAAATCGCATAGGCGATGATCGACACAACGACGGAGAGAATGACCCGCCGCAACCAGTGATGGTGCGCGCTGGGCGCTGGCGCGTGGTCGCTCATGCGTAATGGGGCCGCCGTGGCGTGAAGGGGACTGGAAAAGCCATGCGCACTCTCCTCCGATTTGGACGCTTTGGCCCACTCTGTATCGACTGCGCCATTTTGTCCAGCTCACTGCTCACGATGCCATAACTCGAAAATGATGTCGTCCTCGAAGAGTTCTTGTGGATTGATCGCCGCATTGGGCGTACGCAGGATGCCTCGGTCGCGATATTCAGGCTGTTGGTCCAGGCAATAGGCCACAAGCTCGCTGCAGATCCACTTGTCCTTGTGGTCGAGCATCTTGGCCAGCCATTCCTCGGTTTTGCCATGGGTGATCCGGGCCAGGAAATGACCGAGGAAGCTGCCGCTGATCGCGGCGCTGGTGATCAACGCGTCATCGTATTCCTTGCCGATTTCCTGATATGCGGTTTCCTTCAGGCGCTCCGCGATGTCCTCATTCAGGTCTTTGGGCTTGCGGAAAAAGATCTGGCAGCTGGGATCATCAAAATAGGATCGCAGGTCGCCTCGGCGCACGCCGCTGCCCACGGCCTCAACGCACTCGTCGGTGCCGGTGACCAGCAATGCATGGGTGACTTTGATGTCGCTCATACGCTCCCAGCGGGTGAACCAGGCCGTTCCACGGGCGAAGAGATGATCTTTGCGGTACGTAAAGCCAACATAGCCCTTGGCATAGTGTTGGCCATAGCGGGGTGTCAGGTATTGTACGCTGAGCGTCATGGCGTTCCTCCACTCTCTGGCGGGTTTGCCTGGCGATTATAGAGCACTTCCAGCTCATTCGCCGGCATGGGGCGGGCGACCGCGTATCCTTGCCCCAAGTCACAGCCCAGCGCGCGCAAGCGGTGCCGAATGGCGGGGGACTCGATGCCTTCGGCCACTACCTCCATGCCCAGGTTGTGTCCAAGGTCGATGGTGGACTGCACAATGGCTTCGCTCTTCTTGTCCGCAAGCATCTGACGCACAAAGCTTTGGTCGATCTTCAACTCATGTACGGGCAATTGTTGCAGATAGCTCAAGGAGGAATAGCCCGTGCCGTAGTCATCGATGGAGATGCGGAAGCCTAGGTTGGCCAGCGCGCGCAGGGTGTTGAGCGCAATGTTCGGGAAATGCATGAACCCACTTTCGGTGACTTCCAGGGTCATCCATTGGGCAACCTGCGGATACCCTTGCAGCATGTTTTTCACCTGCTTGGCGAAGGTGGCGTCGGTGACATCGAGCATGGAAAGGTTCACCGCGATGCGAATGCGCATGTCTTGCTCCAGCCATTGCTGTTGTTGGGCGATCGCCTTGCGCAAGATGCACAGGGTCATATTGCGCATGAGGCCGGATTCCTCGGCCAGGGGCACGAACACATCGGGGGGATCATGCCTTCCGTGGGATGCTGCCAGCGCACGAGCGCCTCAACGGCAACCAGCCTGTTGTCCGCCAGCGAGACCTTGGGTTGGAAATAGAGCAGCAGCTGATCATGCAGGATGGCGTTGCGCAGTTGCCCGAACAGCCTGAGTCGGCGGCGACTGTAGGGGTTTTGCTCGTTGCTGTAGATCATCGGACTTTTCTTGATGGTTTTGGCCATGCGCAGGGCGATGTCCGCATGGCGCAACAACGCGTCCGGCGAATGGCCGTGCTGGGGATAATAGGCGATGCCGATGCGCGTTTCGATCTCGATGGTTTCCTGCGCGATGGCGTAGGGCTCCTCCAACAGGTCACGCAACGCAATCGCCTGATCGAGACCCTGGCTGCCCGGGAAGGTGACCGCGAAGTCGTCCGCCCCCAGTCGCGCCGCGAAGGTGGGGGCGGTGGCGAAGGATTCGAGCCGGTTGGCGATTTGGCGCAGCAGCATGTCGCCATTGTGCCAGCCCAGTAGGTTGTTGATTTCCTGAAAGCGGCTGCAATTGATCAGGATCAAGCATTGTCCCTGTTTGTGTCGCCGTTCGATGATGGCATCGCGCAGGTGTTCGAGCAGCGCGGTGCGGTTGGGTAGGTCCGTCAACGGGTCATGCAGCGCCAGATGGCGCAGGCGGGCGGTGCGTTCGCGTACCTTTTGTTCCAATCGCTGAGCATTGAGCAAACGGTAGCGGTTGCTGAGATAGGCCAGCAGGACATAAAATACAAAGGCTGGGGCAAACATCGCCAGTTGCGTGGCGGTATAGGCCGAGGGCAGCCAGGGAAGCAACACCAGACAGGCCGCGCTAAAGAGCAGAATCCATTGCATGCCTTCGCGAATGCCACGCAGGTAAAAGGCGGCGAAAGCGAAAATCGGCACCCACAGTAGGCCGGTGCCCGCGATGCCGCCATCGAAGATAAGCGCGATAAAGATCACTGCAGCCCCCAGCAGCAACAGGCGTTCAGCACGTTCGACGGTCGCTGGGGCTTTGAGCAGGCGCTCGCTGCGCATGACGAGCACGGGCGCAAAGCAGCAAACGAGCACGATCAGCTCGCAGCCAGCCAGGATGGTGTGGCCTTGTTGAAAGTTCAGATAGGCCATGAGCAGCAACATCGGGCAGACCACCGCCTGAATGCCTTTCAGTTGGGTCACCCGTTGTCTTAGGGGCGGGGTGTATTCGAGATCGGAATGGTGCTGCGCCATCGTGTTTCCCTCTTTGGAAAAGCATAGTCAGGGCGCGGATGAAAGCAAAGCGAATAACCCCTGGCGATAGAGGAGTATATTGTTCCGGATTAACTTCCGCACTAGAGTCGTGCCATGAAGGAGCACGCATGCTGCGACTGACGCGCTTGACCGATTATGGCATCTTGTTGATGACCCACATGCCGCGCCCTGGCGGTGCGTTGGTGTCATCGCAGGAGCTGGCGGAAGCCACCCGGGTGCCGGCAACGACGGTCAGCAAACTGTTGCAGTCCCTGTTGGCTGCGGGACTGCTCGAGAGCGTGCGGGGCGCGCACGGCGGATATCGCCTGGCGCGTGCGCCCGAGGAGATCAGCGTGTGCGATATCATTGATTGTTTTGAGGGGCATCTCGCGTTGACCGAGTGCAACTTGGAGGATGGGCAGTGCGATCAGTCGCCCGTGTGTTCCACGATCGGCAGCTGGAAGAAGATCAATCGCGCGGTGCGCGAGGCGTTGGCTTCGATTTCGCTTGCCGATATGACACGCGCGGATTTTACCCCGGTTTTTCAGTTGCAGTCCGCGCCCGCCCCGTCAATTCTGGAGGTTCGGCATGAACACGCTTAAGCCGGAAGACGCCGCGCGGCAGGAGTACCGGGCGGGTTTTGTCACCGATATCGAATCGGACACCTTGCCGCCGGGCCTGAACGAGGAAGTGATTCGGCATATTTCGGCGCGTAAGGAAGAGCCGGATTGGCTGCTCGAGTGGCGGCTTTCTGCCTATCGGCACTGGCTCAAGATGCGCGAGCCGCATTGGGCGCATGTCGAATATCCGCCGATCGATTACCAGGCGATTTCCTATTACTCGGCGCCGAAGGCGAAGGGCGATGGCCCGAAGAGTCTGGATGAAGTCGATCCCAAGTTGCTGGAAACCTACGAGAAACTCGGTATTCCCCTGCGCGAGCAGGAAATGCTGGCGGGGGTGGCGGTGGATGCCGTGTTCGATTCCGTATCGGTGGCCACGACGTTCCGCGAAAAGCTGGCCGAGGCGGGCGTGATCTTCTGCCCGATTTCCGAGGCGGTACGCGAGTACCCCGAACTTGTGCGCCAATATCTGGGTAGCGTGGTGCCGGTACAGGACAACTTTTTTGCGGCCCTGAACTCGGCCGTGTTTACCGACGGTTCGTTCGTGTATGTGCCCAAGGGTGTGCGCTGCCCGATGGAGCTGTCTACCTATTTCCGGATCAATGCCAGCAACACCGGGCAATTCGAGCGTACCCTGATTGTCGCGGACGCAGGGGCGTATGTGTCCTACCTGGAAGGTTGTACGGCGCCGATGCGCGATGAGAATCAGTTGCATGCGGCGGTGGTGGAATTGATCGCGCTGGACGATGCCGAGATCAAATATTCGACGGTGCAGAACTGGTATCCCGGCGACGAGCGCGGCGTGGGCGGGATCTATAATTTTGTGACCAAGCGGGCCGATTGCCGCGGGGCGCGCTCGAAGGTTTCCTGGACGCAAGTCGAAACCGGCAGCGCGATCACCTGGAAATATCCATCCTGCATCCTACGTGGCGATGACGCGGTCGGCGAGTTCTATTCGGTCGCGTTGACCAAGATGCGGCAGCAGGCCGATACCGGCACGAAGATGGTGCATCTGGGCAAGCGCACGCGCAGCACGATTGTCTCCAAGGGGATTGCCGCCGGGATGGGCCAGCAGTCCTATCGCGGCTTGGTGCGCATCGCGCGCGGCGCCGAGGGTGCGCGCAACTATACCCAGTGCGATTCCTTGTTGCTCGGGGATAAGTGCGGTGCGCATACCTTTCCCTATATCGAGGTCAAGGAACCGACGGCCATCGTCGAGCACGAAGCCACCACCTCGCGCATCGGCGAGGACCAGCTGTTCTATTGCCGGGCGCGCGGCATTCCGGAGGAGGATGCGGTCAATCTGATCGTGAATGGCTTCTGCAAGGATGTGTTTAACGAGTTGCCCATGGAGTTTGCGGTGGAAGCGAACCGGCTGATGGAAGTCTCGCTGGAAGGCGCGGTGGGCTAGACGCTTTCGGAAACACTAAAGGAAGGATTATGCTGAAGATCGAAAACCTACACGTCCGCGTCGAGGACAAGGACATCCTGAAAGGTATCAACCTCGAGGTTCGGGCCGGCGAGGTGCACGCGATTATGGGGCCGAACGGCTCGGGCAAGAGCACCTTGTCCAATGTGATCGCGGGCCGTCCTGGCTACACGGTCACAGAGGGGCGCATCCTGTACCAAGGGCGTGATCTGTTGCGGTTGACACCCGAGGAGCGGGTATGGGAGGGCATTTTTCTTGCCTTTCAATATCCGGTGGAGATTCCCGGGGTGAACAATACCTATTTGCTCAAGGCGGGCGTGAACGCGCGTCGCCGGCATCAGGGGTTGCCGGAATTGGACGCGATGGATTTCATGCGCCTGGTGCGCGAGAAGGCCAAGCTGGTGGAGCTCGATCCATCCTTTCTTGCGCGCGGTGTCAACGAGGGATTCTCCGGCGGCGAAAAGAAGCGCAATGAGATTTTCCAGATGGCCGTGCTGGAGCCGACGCTTGCACTGTTGGATGAAACCGATTCCGGCCTCGATATTGACGCGCTTCGCATCGTGGCTCATGGCGTCAATCAGTTGCGTTCGCCGGAGCGCGCGATGGTGTTGGTGACACATTATCAGCGGTTGCTGGATTATATCGAGCCCGATGTCGTGCATGTGCTGGCGGACGGGCGCATCCTGAAAACCGGCGATGCCGCGTTGGCCAAGGAGTTGGAAACGCGAGGCTATGACTGGGTGCGTAAAGAGGCGGGTATATGAGCGCCATCGATAGGTTGCGCGCGCAGGCGGAAGCCGTGTTTGCGCGGCATGGCGTGCCTGCGCCGCGGCTGGAACATTGGAAATATACCGACATTCGGCGCGTGGTTGCGCCTTTCATCGACCATGCGTCGCCGGCGGCATCGGCAGAGCAAGGCGGCGTGCCGAACCCGCTACGGGATTTGGATGCCTATCGCGTGACCTTCGTCGATGGTCGGCTTGTGGATGGGGATACGTTGCCGGACGGTGTGCGTGTGCGCTCGCTGGCAGCGGTGCTTGCCGAAGCGCGTGGGGAGGAAGCCAGCCGATTGCTGGCGGTGGACGAACGCGCACCGCTGTTCAATGGCTTGGTCGCGTTGAATGCCGCGCGCGCGTGCGATGGGTTGGTGATCGATGTGGCGGACGGCGTTTGTGTGCAAAAGCCATTGTATGTATTGCATTGGGGGGCTGTCGGGGCAGCGCATCCGCGGCATTGGATTCGTCTGGGGCGGCATGCCGAACTGACCCTCATTGAGCATTATCTCAGCGATCAGGAACAGGCAGGGCTGACCAATGGGGTGACCCGGCTGGAGCTTGGTGCGGGCGCGCATGCGCGGCATGTGCGTTTGCAACAGGAAGCGCGGCGCCGAGTGCATATCGGGCGGTTGGAGGCGCGGCAGGCGCGCGCCAGTTCGCTGGTCTCGCATTCCATTGCATTGGGGGGCGCATGGTCGCGGGTGGACATCGCATGCACACTTGCCGATGAAGCGGCGCGGTGTCGGCTTGATGGATTGTATTTGCTCGCGGGTCGGCAGCATGCCGACCACCACACCGAGATCGAGCATGGCGCGCCGTTTGGCGTGAGCAGGGAAATGTATCGCGGGGTGCTTGATGGCCGCGCGCGTGCGGTGTTCAATGGCCGGATCGTGGTTCGCGAAGGGGCGGTCAAGACCGATTCCGCACAGCGCAATGCGAATTTGTTGTTGTCCGACCGGGCCGAGGTTGACACCAAGCCCGAGCTGGAAATCTACAACGACGATGTGCAGTGCGCGCATGGCGCAACGGTGGGCCAGCTCGATGCGCAACAGTTGTTCTATTTGCGGGCGCGCGGGTTGAGCGAGGAGCAGGCGCGCCAGCTGTTGACTTTCGCCTTTGCGGACGAGGTGCTGGCCGGGATCAAGCCGCCTGAGGTGCGCCGCTATGTGGAGCGTGCCGCCTTTGGCAAACTCCCGCAGGCGGGAGACATTGCATCCATGCTGCAACAGGCGGGAGGGGCGGCATGAGCATCGATGTGCAACGCATTCGCGCCGAATTCCCGGTATTGCGGCAACAGGTTCACGGTCGCGATCTGGTTTATCTCGACAATGCCGCAACCACGCAGAAGCCGCGGGCGGTGATCGACGCGCTGCGTCGCTACTACGAGCATGACAATGCCAATGTGCATCGCGGCGTGCATGCGCTGTCCGAGCGCGCGACGGCGGCATATGAAGGGGCGCGGGCGTCTTTGCGCGCCTTGCTCAATGCGCGTTCGGTGCGCGAGATCGTGTTTGTGCGCGGGGCAACCGAAGGGATCAACTTGGTGGCCAGCAGCTGGGGAGGCACGCATGTGGGCGCGGGCGATGAGGTGTTGATCACCGGCATGGAGCATCATTCCAACATCGTGCCCTGGCAGATGTTGTGCGAGCGGGTGGGGGCGACCTTGAAGGTGTTGCCCATCGACCAGCGCGGCGCGCTGTGTCTGGACCAGCTGGACGCCTTATTGAGCGAACGCACGAAGCTTGTCGGGGTGGTGCATTTGTCCAACGCGCTGGGTACGATCAATCCAGTGTCCGAGATCATACGCCGCGCGCATGCGGTGGGTGCCAAGGTGTTGATTGATGGTGCCCAGGCGGTGGCGCACATGCCCATTGATGTGCAGGCGCTGGATTGCGATTTTTACGTGACCAGCGCGCACAAGATGTACGGTCCGACCGGGATTGGCGTGTTGTATGCCAAGGAGGCTTTGTTGGAGGCGATGCCTCCTTATCAAGGCGGCGGCGACATGATTCGCATGGTCACCTTCGAGCGCACCGAGTACAACGAGCTGCCGTACAAGTTCGAGGCGGGTACGCCGAACATTGCCGGGGCGATCGGTTTCGCGGCAGCGGTGGCGTGGCTGTCCGCCCAGGGCGTTGAGCGTTTGGCCGCGCACGAACAGCAATTGCTCGACTATGCGACGGAACGTGCGGCCGCATGTGATGGCTTGCGCTTGATCGGTACGGCCAGCCGGCGGGCGACGGTGTTGTCGTTTGTGCTCGATGGTGTGCATCCGCATGATCTGGGTACGATTCTCGACCGCGAAGGCATTGCGATTCGCGCCGGTCATCATTGCGCCATGCCGGTGATGCAGCATTTTGGCGTTCCGGCCACGGCGCGCGCATCGTTTGCCGCGTACAACACGCGAGAAGAGGTGGACGCGTTGTTTGCTGCCCTGGCCAAGGCGCGGGCGTTATTCGCATGAGTCGGAGGAACCATGTTTGATTTGAGGGATCTTTATCAGCAGGTGATCGTCGATCACAACAAGCATCCGCGCAATTTTGGCAAGCTGAGTCGCTACAACCACGAGGCCGATGGCTATAACCCGCTGTGTGGGGATCGCTTGCATGTTTATCTCGATATTGATGCGTCGGGCCGGATTGCCGACGTTTCGTTCGAGGGTGAGGGGTGTGCGATTTCGATGGCCAGTGCCTCGCTGATGACCGAAGCGATGAAGGGGCGCAGCGTGGAGGAGATGCGCGAGGTGTTTGACGCGTTTCAGCGCATGGTCACCGACGATCTGGATGCGCTGCCCGACGAGGAACGCTTGGGCAAGCTGACCGTGCTTGCCGGCGTCCGCGAGTTTCCCAGTCGCATCAAATGTGCGACCCTCTGCTGGCACACGCTCAAGGCCGCCGCGGACGATACGGCGGAGGTGGTGAAGACCGAATGACGGAACAGCGGCATGAAACCGTGACCACAACCCGTGACGTCGATGCGGTGTTGATTCCGTTGGGAACGCCGATTGTGATTCCATCGGGCAGCCGGGTCCAGATCACGCAGCGTCTGGGTGGGACGTTTACCGTGGCCGTGGGTGGCAATCTTGCGCGCATCGAGGGCAAGGATGCCGATGCGCTCGGGGTTGAGAGGGTGCCGCGCGCGCGGGCGGAGGAGACGGCAACACCGGGAGAGGTCGATGTCGAGGCTGTGCGCGAGGTGCTAAAGACCTGCTACGATCCCGAGATACCGGTTAATATCGTTGATCTTGGCCTGGTGTACGATATCCATGTGGTGGACACCGACGAGGGGGGCAACCATGTCGAGGTGGTCATGACCTTGACGG
Organism: Zetaproteobacteria bacterium; assembly: GCA_003696795.1. Lineage (GTDB taxonomy): Bacteria > Pseudomonadota > Zetaproteobacteria > Mariprofundales > Mariprofundaceae > J005. The sequence continues at coordinate 9,805 of RFFT01000026.1, forward strand.
CGCCGGGGTGTGGCATGGGTCCGTTCATTGTCGAGGATGTGCGCCAGAAGGTGTTATCGGTGCCGCATGTCTCGGATGTGCATGTTGAGCTCGTATTCGACCCGCCGTGGGATCGCTCGATGATGAGCGATGAGGCGCGCTTGCAGTTGGGAATGTTCTGATCGGGAGGGGTGTTGTGGCGGATTGGGTCGCTGTCTGTTCAGTGGATGCGCTGCCTCCGGGGGGGCGCAAGGTCGTCGAAACCGATGCCGGGGCGGTTGCGGTGTTCAATCTCGAAGGTGTGTTATACGCGATCGAGGATGTCTGTACTCATGACGGTGGGGAGCTCGCCTCGGGATGCGTGGAAGGGGACCAGATCATTTGCCCTCGTCATGGCGCGCGTTTTTGTATCCGCAACGGAAAGGCGCTGACGCCACCGGCATACGAGGATATTGAATGCTTTCCGGTGCGAATCAAGGATGGAATCGTCGAGGTGGATATCGAGGGTGCATAAAAAAGGAGGCCCATGGGGGCCTCCTTGTGCTTGTCGTCGTTTGTCCCTTAACGCTTGGAGAACTGGGGTGCGCGGCGTGCCTTCTTCAGGCCATACTTCTTGCGCTCCACCCGGCGCGCGTCGCGAGTCAGCATGCCGGCGGCCTTCAGCGTTGGGCGCAGACCGGCATCATATTCGACGAGGGCGCGCGCCAAGCCGTGCCGAATCGCGCCCGCCTGCCCGGACACGCCACCACCCGATACATTGACGCGCACGTCAATGCGTCCGGACAACTGCGTTTCCCGCAGAGGTGCCAAGGCCTGCTGACGGATGATTTCCACCGGGAAATACTGCTCGACTTCGCGTCCATTGATCGTAATGCGTCCACTGCCGGGCGTGATCATCACCCGTGCGGTGCTGCTCTTGCGGCGGCCCGTGCCGCGATACATGGTTGTAGCCATTGACCTCTACCTCTTTCCGTTAATTCAATTCGAGTTTTTCCGGCTTTTGCGCGGCATGCGGGTGCTCGGCACCGGCATAGACCTTGAGCTTCTTCAGCATCGCGCGACCCAGCGGGCCCTTGGGCATCATGCCCTTGACCGCAGCCTCGATCACCCGCTCGGGGTGCTGCTGGCGCTGTTTTTCCAGCGTGATGCTTTTCAAGCCGCCGGCGTAGCCGGTATGGCGATAGTAAACCTTTTGCGTCTCCTTGCTGCCGGTAACGGCAACCTTCTCCGCATTGATCACGATCACGTGGTCACCGCAATCCGCATGCGGGGTGTATTCCGGGCGATGCTTGCCGCGCAAGATCGTGGCAACGCGCGAGGCCAGTCGACCAAGCACGACATCCGAGGCATCCACGACATACCATTTGCGTTCAATATCGCCGGGGCGAACTGTCCAGGTTCCCATGTTTGAAACTCCGATCCAAGGATTCTCTTTCCGTCACAAAGGCGGCGCAGTATAAGAGCATGACGGGTATTGTCAAACGCCTGACGGGTAGGCAGGTTGCGGACAAAGGAGGGCTTGGTGGCGGCGATCAAACACATCCTTTGGATCAGCGATCACGGCGCCCCGGTGGGAGGCTGCGAACGCTATGTGCGCGAAACCGCCGATCTGTTGCGCGCGGAGGGAATTCGCTCGTCGCTGATGTATCAGGTGCATGGCGCGCTCGACGCGGATTATTTGAAGGCGTTCGATGGGGCGTACCCATGTGTGGATCCGGAGCTGCAGATCCAGGACATTGCCCCGGATTTTATTTATGTCCATCGTCTTTCTGGGGTGGAGCTGACCCGCAAGATCACGGCCGTTCCGATCCCCAAGGCGCGCTTCTTTCATGATCACAAGCTGTTTTGTCTGCGCGAGCATAAATACACCACCCTGGGTCATCGAACGTGCACCCGGCCGGTGGGCGCGCATTGCTATGGCTGTTTGGGGTTTGTGAATCGGATGGAGCGGTGGCCGGGCGTTCGTTTGCATACCTTGGGCGCATTGCGTCGCGAGCAACGGGCGAACCTGGCATTCGATGCGTTCATCCTTGGTTCGAGCTATATGCGCGAACACATCGTGGCGCATGGTTTTCCGGCGGCGCGCGCGCATGTGGTGCCGTTGTATGCGTTTCCCCGTTCGCCGGATCCGTCCATCGTGCGTGATGCGCGGCTGTTCTTGATCGTCGGGCAGTTGCTGCGGGGCAAGGGGCTGGACTATGTGTTTGAGGCGATGCGCCGTTGTCAGCATCGCGACGCGCGGTTGCTGGTGGTTGGCTCGGGGCGCCAGGAAGCGATGTACCGTGCGCTGGCCCGCAAACTGGGCGTGGATGCGAGAATCGAGTTCATCGGTCGGATGGCATCGGCGGAGCTGGAACGCATGATGCAGCGGGCGACATGCTTGCTGTTCCCCAGCCGCAGTCCGGAAACCTTTGGCCTGGTTGGGGTGGAGGCCATGCGCTTTGCCACACCGGTGATCGCGATGCGTGTGGGCGGGGTGACCGAGTGGCTGGAGGATGGCGTGAACGGCTTGCTTGTGCCGCCGGGTGATGCGCAGGCATTGGCCGAGGCGATGGATCGTTTGATGGATGACGAGCAACTGCGCCAACGTCTGGGTGAGGGTGGCATCCAGCGCTATCGTCAGCGGTTCACGCCCCAGCGCCACGTGCGCAGATTGATCGAGGTATTTGAACAAGTGACGGAGGCGGCATGTTGAGCGAAAACTGGGGGCGTTTTACCGCGCGTGGCGGTGTCGAAGTGGAACAAAGGCTGACACGGCTGGTACGCGAGGTGGCGGAGCAGATCGCCGCGGTGGCGCCGCCGGAGAGCTACAAGGCGGTGTTGTTGATCGGCGGCTATGGGCGCGGGGAAGGTGGCGTGGAGCGGCGTGATGGCCAGGAGTTGCCGCACAACAATCTCGATTTTTTGATGCTTGCCCAAAACCAGAATGCGGAGCAGCGCGCGAAGCTCAAGCAGGCGGTCGATGCGCGCTTGCGTCCCATTGCCGAGCGGGAGGGCCTCGGGCTGGATTTCGGCATTGTGCCGGTGGATACGTTGCGCCATTCGCCTTGTCTGGTGATGTGGTATGACATGCGCTTTGGGCATAAGACGATTCTGGGGGATGCGTCTTTCGTGCCGTCGCTGACCCAATTCGATGTGCAGTACATCGAGCCGGCGGACGTGCGAAACTTGCTGGTGAACCGCGGTACCCTGTTCGTGATCAATCAAATGCTGTTGGAACGTGCGGAGCTCGACGAGCAGGCGCGGCGGACCATCGTGAAACATGCGGTGAAGGGAATCATTGGCTACGGCGACGCCCTGTTGTTCAGCCTTGGTCAGTACCATTGGAGTTATCAGGAAAAACAACGGCGCATGCGCGCCAGCAAGCACGTGCCCGAGGCGTTTCGGAGCTTGTACGATCAGGCGCTGGAGTTTCGTTTCAGCCCCGACTATGCGCGCTATCCCGGCGAGGATTTGCGTGCCTGGTCGGCATCGTTGCCGTCGCAGCTTGCGCCTGTGCACTTGCGTTTCGAGGCGTTCAGGCTGCGCGATCCCAAGCTGAGCTGGCAGGGGTATCATGAACGCGCGTTGTCGTTCGCGCTGTGGGAGTCGCCATCCTCATGGCGGGCATGGGCACGCAAGTTGCGTAATCTGCTGCGTACGCCGGCGGCGCCTCCCGCCTCCTGGGCATGCAGGCTGGGTTTCCGCGTCAGTGGGATGCGCGGCGTATTGCCGATTCTGTTTCCCATGGTGCTGTATGACCTTGACGATGCCGAATATCGTGCGTTCACCCGCCGTGCGCTTGCGGCGCCCGATGCGTCGCAAGCCAACCTTCGGCGCGCCTATCTGCGCGCCTGGGGCGAGTATGGAGATATCAATTTCGCCAGCGTGCTGGACAAGCTGGGTATTTCCCTGGCGTTCAAGGAGGGGGCGGAGTCGCAATGATATGTCTTACCGGCGATATTCATCATGCCAGCTTGAATACCGGTAATCAGCAGCACTGCGATATATCGGAGATTCAGGTGGCGCAGCGTTATCTGCGCATGTTGGAAGAGGCCAATGTCAAGGTGACGTTTTTTGTCTCGGGCAAATGTTTCGTCGAAGAATGGGAGGATATTCGTCCGATATGCGAACATCCCCTGGTCGAGTTGGGTGGACATACCTGGGATTGCTTCGAGCACGAGCTATGGCATCGCGTGTGCAACAAGTTGCTGCGCAGCTATAACGGGCCGGCCTGGTATCAGCGGCGCGATATACGACGCACGCGGGACATCATCGAGCGCAAAACGGGCAAGCGCATCAGATTATGGCGCAATCATATGTATATGCATGGCCCGCACACCAACCGCCTGCTGGCCGAGGAAGGATTTGTATTGTGCTCCGATGGAGTCAAGCGCGACGCGATGGGGCCCGTTTGGCATCAGGATGGGCTGTATGAGTTTCCACTCAATGTGATTCCGGATCATGAGCACCTGTACCATGCCGAGCGCACACCGGAATGGGTTGAATGGTGGATCAAGCGCTACAATTGGTCGGATGACTTCGGTCCCCAATCCTACTATGTCGAGGAATGGACCGAGATTGTGCTCGATTGTCTCAAGCGCAACGAGGAACGTGGCGCGATCTCGAACATGATTATTCACCCGATCACGCTTTACCTGTGCGATCGCTTCAAGAGCTTTCAACGTATCCTCGAGTTTCTCGCCAGCCATGAGACCATCCACTTGAGCGAGGCGCTGCCGGCGGAGGCGCATGGATGAGCGCGCCGCCGGTATCCGTGATCATGCGCGCGAAAAATTCGGACTGGGTGATCGGCCAGGCGCTGGCTGGTTTGTATTCGCAGTCATTTCGCGACTTCGAACTACTGGTCGTCGATTCGGGTTCCACCGATCGGACGCTCGAGATCGTGCGGGCCTATCCGCATCGTTTGATCGAGATCGAGGCCGGCGACTACTATCCCGGCAAGGTGCTGAACCTGGCGATTGAGCAGGCGCGGGGCGGACTGATCGTGTTTCTCAACTCCGACGCCGTGCCGCTAGGGCCACACACATTGGCGCGGCTGTTGGCCGCGTTTGACGATCCGGAGGTGGTGGGCGCGTTTGCCCGTCAGCTGCCGAGGCCCGAGGCGGAGAGCTGGGTGCGGCGCGATTACGCCTTGTCGTTTCCCGCCAGCGGGGAGGCGCCGCCATGGATGGGCTTGTCATTGCCACTGGCCGCGATCCGCAAGGATACATGGCGCAGGCATCCGTTTTATACCGATGCCTGGGGTTCGGAGGATACCGAGTGGGGGATATGGGCCAAGCGGCAGGGATTGAAGATTCGTTACGTACCTCAGGCAACGGTGATGCATTCGCATAATTACACTTTGCGCCAGATTTATGGTCGCCGTTTCATCGAGGGCGAGGCGGATGCGTTCATCTACCGCGATCGCGATGGTATTGCGCGCATGTTTACGCGCTACGTGGCGTCCGTAGGGCGCGATGTGGCATGGCATGTGCGTTGCGGCGACTGGTTGGGGTTGGCCAAGTCGCCCGTGCGACGGGCAGTTTACCAATGGGCCTATTACAAGGGGCACAAGCTCGGCGAGCGGCGCATAGCCGAGGGCGATGACGATGCGGGCATCGGGCAGCGGACGGTGTTGAGTCGCTACGAGAAGTAGCAGCTGCGACCGGCGGCGGTTTGATGTACATTCGCGCGCCAACATGATCGATCGAGGTGATATCATGAGCCTATCAAACCTGACCGCACTTTCTCCGCTGGATGGCCGCTATGCCGGGAAGGTGGATGCTCTGCGGCCCATTTTCAGCGAGTTCGGTTTGATCCGGGCGCGGGTCACCGTCGAAGTGCGCTGGCTGCAGATGCTGGCGGCGCATGAGGGCATCGTTGAAGTCGCGCCCTTCTCGGCGGAAGCGAACGCTTTTCTCGATGCGCTGGTGTCGCGTTTCGATGAGCAAGAGGCCGCGCGGGTGAAGGAGATTGAAGCGACGACCAATCACGATGTGAAGGCCGTTGAGTATTACCTGAAGGAGAAGGTGGCGGCATGTCCCGAAGTGGCGGCGGTGGCCGAATTCTTTCACTTCGCCTGCACCTCGGAGGACATCAATAATCTTTCCTATGCGCTGCTGCTCAAGCAGGCGCGTGCCGAGGTTCTGCTGCCGACAATGGACGCGTTGATCGCGGCGATTGTGCAAGGCGCGCACGATTACGCGGGGCAGGCGATGCTGGCGCGCACCCATGGGCAGCCGGCCAGCCCGACAACGATGGGCAAGGAGTGGGCCAATGTGGCGTATCGCCTGCGTCGGCAGCGCCGCCAATTGGCCGCGGTGGAGATCCTGGGCAAGATCAACGGCGCGGTGGGCAATTACAATGCGCACTTGATCGCCTATCCCGATGTTGATTGGCCCACCTTGGCCCGGGATTTTGTCGCCTCGCTGGGCTTGAGCTGGAATCCCTACACGATTCAGATCGAACCGCATGACTATATCGCCGAGTTCAACGACGCGCTCGCGCGATTCAATACGGTGTTGGTCGATTTTTGTCGCGATCTATGGGGCTATATCTCCCTGGGATATTTCAAACAGCGGGTGGTGGCCGGCGAAGTGGGTTCGTCAACGATGCCGCACAAGGTCAATCCGATCGATTTCGAAAACGCCGAAGGCAACCTGGGGCTGGCCAACGCGGTGCTGCGTCATTTGGCCGAAAAGCTGCCCGTCTCGCGCTGGCAGCGGGACTTGACCGACTCGACCGTGTTGCGCAACCTGGGTGTGGGCTTGGGGTATTCGCTGCTGGCTTACGCTTCCGCTCTGCGAGGTTTGGGCAAGCTGGAACTCGACGAGACGCGTCTGGCGGCTGATCTCGATGCGAGCTGGGAGGTGCTGGGTGAGGCTGTGCAGACCGTGATGCGGCGATATGGACTGCCCAACCCCTATGAGCAGATGAAGGCGTTGACGCGCGGCAAGGGAATTACGCCGGACGCGCTGCGCACCTTTATTGCCTCCCTTGATTTGCCGGAAGCGGCGAAGGCACGCCTATTGGCGCTTACCCCCGCTGATTATACGGGCAATGCCGCCGAACAGGCGCGGGCGATCTAATTCGCCTCGCGGCTCGGTGCGCGCAACTCGTCAGGAAGGTTGAAGCGCACCTTCTCCGTGCATACGGTCAAGGGTCGAATGCTTGCGGCGCCCAGCTCGCGCAGGCGCGCGATAACCTGTTGGACCAGCACTTCCGGAGCAGAAGCGCCAGCCGTGACGCCGATGCGTTCGATACCGTCCAGCCATGTCGGATCAATGTCGTGCGCGCCATCGATCAGGTAGGCGGTGCATCCCGCACGCTCGGCGACTTCGCGCAGGCGATTGCTGTTCGACGAGTTCCTTGAGCCGATCACCAGCACCAACTGGCAAACCATGGCCAATTCCTTGACCGCACGCTGGCGGTTGCTGGTCGCATAGCATATGTCTTCGCGTTTGGGCCCTTGAATGGCGGGGAAGCGTCGCTTGAGCGCGGCGATGACCTCGCGCGTGTCATCCACCGACAGCGTGGTTTGCGTGACATAGGCCAGCCGTTCCGCATCACGCACCTGAAGTCGGGCCACATCCTCCGGCGTGGAAACCAGCAGCACGGCTCCTTCCGGCGCCTGGCCCATCGTGCCCTCGACTTCCGGGTGGCCGGCGTGGCCGATCAGGATCACTTGCTCGCCACGCGCATAGTGGCGCAACAGCTCAAGGTGCACCTTGGTCACCAGCGGGCAGGTTGCGTCAATGACCCGCAGACCGCGCGCTTCTGCGCGCTCGCGTACCGCCTTGCTGACGCCGTGTGCGGAAAAGATCAGCAGGGCGCCATCGGGCGCGTCATCCACTTCGTTCACGAACACCGCGCCTTGTGCGCGCAGGCGGTCCACAACGAAGCGGTTGTGCACAATTTCATGACGCACATAAATGGGGGTGCCATAGACCTCGATCGCACGCTCTACGATTTCGATCGCGCGCTCCACGCCGGCGCAGAAGCCGCGGGGTTCGGCCAGAATGATTTCCTTCACGGTTTCTCCTCGACGGATGATACGCACACACTATCATCGTGCCTTGGCTTGGAACAAGCATTGAACGCGGGAGGTAGATAATGACGGATTATGCATTGAACGAAGGCGATCGGGTGCCGGATATTCGCTTGCCGGCCTGGCCCGAGGGGGAGCTTGGCCCCGCCGACTTCGCCGGGCGATGGCTGGTCGTGTACTTTTATCCCAAGGATTCCACCCCCGGGTGCACGAACGAGGCGAAGGATTTTCGTGATGCCTACGAGGCATTCAAGGCGCAGGGCGCGGAGATCGTTGGGGTGAGTCGCGATTCCCTGAAATCCCATCAGCGTTTTGGCGAGAAACACGAGCTGCCCTTCCCCTTGCTTTCGGACCAGGAGGAGCGCCTGTGCCAGGCATTCGATGTGATCCGCATGAAGAATATGTATGGCAAGCAGGTGCGTGGTATCGAGCGCGCCACCTTCCTGATTGATCCGAGCGGTGTGGTTCGGCGTGTTTGGCGCAAGGTGCGGGTCAAAGGGCATGTGGACGAGGTGCTGACGTCATTGAAGGAGCTGAGCCAGGCTTGATGCTGCGAGACAAGCGCATTCTGTTGGGGGTGGGCGGCGGGATTGCCGCCTATCGCGCGGCGGAACTGGCGCGGCTGTTGAAACATGAAGGGGCGCAGGTTCGTTGCGTGTTGACCCGTGCGGCTCAGCGCTTTGTGGCTCCGCTTACCTTTGAGGCCTTGACCGGAACGAGCGCGCATACCGATCTTTTTGATCTGACGCGCGAGCGGGAGATGGGGCATATCCGTCTTGCCCGCGAAGCGGATATGTTGCTCGTTGCACCCGCAACGGCCCATTTGATGGCGCGCTTTGCCCATGGTTTGGCCGATGATCTGTTGTCGACGATATTTCTGGCGGCGGACAACCTTCCGGTGTTGCTCGCTCCGGCAATGAATCGGGCCATGTGGCAGGCGGAGGCCACCCAGCGCAATCGGCAGTGCCTCGCGGCGCAAGGCGTGCACTTCGTCGGCCCCGAGTGCGGCGCGCTGGCGTGCGGCGAGGAGGGCGAAGGGCGGATGAGCGAGCCGGTGCGCATCCTTGCCCATGCGCGCTTGTTGTGCGCCGACAAGCCTTTGCTCGGGCAGCGTTGGCTGGTCAATGCGGGGCGTACCGAGGAGCCATGGGATGATGTGCGCACGCTGAGCAATCGCGCCTCCGGTCGCTTGGGGCTGTACCTGGCCGAGGAGGCGGTGGTGGCGGGTGCCGAGGTGACGTTCGTCGCCGGTCCCGGCGTGCCGTCGAGTCCCTTGCCGATGCGCCGCATAGATGTTTGCACCGCGCGCCAGATGCATGCGGTCTGTTGCGCGCAAGCAAGCGACTGCGATGTGTTCGTGGCCACCGCGGCGGTGAGCGATTATCGGGTGGCTTCTCCCGTGCGGGGCAAGTTGAAGCGCAAGGGCGGTGGAGAAACGGTGACGCTGGAACTGGTGGAAAATCCGGACATTGTTGCGGATGTCGCCCGCATGCCGCAGCGCCCTGGCAAGGTGATCGCCTGTGCGGCGGAGCGCGCCCATCATCTGCAACACGCGCAACGCAAGCGGACCGCGAAACGCGTGGATGCGATTTTTGTCAATGATGCCGCGCGCATGGGCGATGTGCGCGGCGGCGGTTGGTGGTTGAGTGCGGGTGGCGTTGTGGAGTTGTCGGAGATGGACAAGCGTGCGCTGGCCGCAAGATTGATCGAGCTGATACGGCGGATGGAGGAAGAACATGATGCAAGCTGAGATTGCTGTGGTGCGTCTTCCGCATGGACGCGACCTTCCGTTGCCTCATTATGCAAGCGCGCAGGCGGCCGGTATGGATTTGCGCGCCGCGGTGCGGGAAACACTGATCCTGAAGCCGGGCGCGCGCGCGCTGGTGCCCACTGGCCTGGCAATGGCTTTGCCTGAAGGGTTTGAGGCCCAGGTTCGACCCCGATCCGGACTGGCCTTGAAACATGGCATTACGGTGCTCAATGCGCCGGGTACGATCGATGCCGACTATCGCGGTGAAGTGGGGGTGATTCTGGTGAACCTGGGCGATGTTCCCTTCCACATCGAACGCGGCGATCGCATCGCGCAATTGGTTGTTGCGCCTTGTGCGCAGGCGCGCTGGCGGGAGGTGGCTCAGCTGGAGGATAGCGAACGCGGCGAGGGAGGCTTTGGCAGCTCCGGTCATCGCTGATGCCACCGATGCCGGTTTTCTTTATCGGCAATTGCTGAGGCTTCCGCTCGATGGGACTGGCGCGATCGTGCATGCGCGGGCGCATCCGCTGCTGTCCGAGCTGGCTGGACGCTATGAGGTGCGTTGTGTGCAATATGCGCGCGATCAGGCGCTGGCCTTGCAAGCATTGGGCGTGGCGAGCGAACAGCGGCTGCAAGGGGTGTTTGGGTGGTGTGCGCTGTTGGCGGTCAAAAGCCGGCAGCGCACGCTTGCCGATATAGCCGATGCCTGGATACATCTCGTTGAGGGTGGATGCTTGATTGTCGTCGCCGCCAACCGGGGAGGCGCAAAAAGTCTGCATAAGCGATTGCAGGCGCTAGGTGACGTGCGCCATGTCTCCGGTGCGAAATGTCGTCTGATGATGTTGCGCAGGCAGGGTGAGCCGGACATGTTGGCAACGTGGCGGGCACAGGGAGCGCGTCGGCTGGTGAATGGCTTATGGACGGAGCCGGGACTGTTCAGCTGGGATCGGCTGGATCGGGGGAGCGCCCTGCTGGTGCGCCATCTTCCCCGCGTATTGCGCGGCGAAGGCATGGATCTTTGTTGTGGGTATGGCGTGTTGGCGCGGGCGATCGTGCGTCGACCGCATTCGAGGTGCTCGACGGTGCACCTTGTTGACGCCGATGCGCGGGCGCTGGCATGCGCGCGGTTGAATGTGCGGGACATGCCCTGTCAAACGATGTTGCATTGGCTGGATGCGGCATGCGAGGCGTTGCCCGCGGTGGATTGGATTGTGTGCAATCCTCCTTTTCATCAGGGGTTGGCGCGCCGTACGGAGTTGGGGCAACGCATCCTAGCGCAAGGTTTGGCCTCGCTGCGTCCGGGCGGGGAAATCTGGCTGGTCGCCAATCGCCGGTTGCCGTATGAGCGGGTGTTGCGTTCGGCCTGTCAGGAGTACGCCTGCGTGGCGCAGGAGGATGGTTTCAAGGTATTGTATGGGCGACGCGCGCGAACGCCTTGACCGTCTGCTGTCCCGCCTCGGTTATGGCAGTCGCCGCGACATCGCGCGTTATGTGCGGCAAGGCAAGGTCGAGGTGGCGGGTGGGCCGGCGCGGACTGGCGCGATGCGTGTGCATCCCGCCGAGGTTCGCTTTGACGGTACGCCGCTGGATCACCCCGATGGATTGACGGTGGTGTATCACAAGCCCGTTGGGAGCGTGTGTTCGCATCGCGAACAGGGGCGACTGATTTATGAGGATTTCCCCCCGCGCTGGCTTAGGCGGCGCCCGGTGTTGGCCAGCGCGGGCCGTCTGGACAAAAACACTTCGGGGCTGTTGGTGCTGAGCGATGACGGCGCGTTGAATCACCGCCTGACCAGTCCGCGCCACGCTGTCGCCAAGGTCTATCATGCACGTCTTGCCCGGCCATTACGGGGCGATGAGGCGGAGCGACTGGCCAGCGGACGCATGGTGCTGGCTGGCGAAGACAAGCCCTGTCTGCCGGCCGGGTTCAGGGCGTTGGGGGCGTGCGCGGCGGAAGTGACCGTGTATGAGGGGCGCTACCATCTCGTGCGTCGCTTGTTTGCCGCGCTTGGCAATCATGTTGTGGCTCTGCAGCGCATCGCGATCGGCGGCTTGCGCCTGGACGAGCTGGATCTTGTTCCCGGCGGCTGGCGCGTTGTGGCGCGCGAATGGCTATGGCAGCGGGTTAATCTTCATACTCGTCATCATTGTCATGATGCCGATGCCGCCGATGCTGGGCCCTCAGGCGCCGAAGGTTGACGCGGGCCGGTTCGTAGTATGGATCGATTGCCAAGGCGCGTTTGAAGTGGCGTGCCGCCAGGCGATGATTGCCGATGCGGTAGTAGGCCACGCCCAAGTCGTTATGTGCCGCGGCGTTGTTGGGGCAATAGCTCAGACCTTGTTGCATCAGCTCGATCTTTTCATGCATGTTCGGCTCGCGACGGGCGCGGTTGAAAAAACGCTCGCCACCCGGACAGCGGGAATGATGATGGACCCTTGGCCGACCGGGCTGGCGTTGCTGTTCGCCGATCAGTGCGCCGGTCAGGCCACCGATCACGCCGCCAACCACAGCCCCCTCGGCCATGCGGTCGTTTTGTGCGCCGATCACGGCGCCCGCTGTCGCGCCGATCAATGCGCCCGTGGTGGTGGCCCGCTCCTGTTGCGGGGTTGCGCAGGCCGCAAGCATGGCCACGGCGAGGAAAAGCAATCGAACATTCATGACAACCTCCAAGGCGGAAAGCATCGCACCGCAAACAATGATATAGGCTGAATGCGCAAAGGTGAAGGCGCGATCTATGAGCGGGATGGCGTGTTTTTCGCGCCCTGTTCGCGCAGGAACGCGGTCATGGCGTCGGGTGGCATCGGTTGGGTGAACAGAAAGCCTTGCACCTCGTCGCAGCTCGCCTCGCGAAGAAATTGATATTGCCCCTCGTTTTCAACCCCTTCGGCAACCACCTTCATGTCCAGTGCGTGGGCCATGGCGATGGTTGAGCGCACGATGGCGCGATCGTCCGCATCGTCAGGCAAACCCTGGATGAAGGTACGGTCGATTTTCAGCGCCTTGGCTGGAAAGCGTTTCAGGTAAGAAAGCGAGGAATAGCCGGTGCCGAAATCGTCAATCGCGATATGGATGCCGATATCCGCCAGCTCATGCATCAGCGCGGCTGCAACCTCGGGATCGTGCATGGCCGCGGTTTCGGTGATTTCGATCTCCAGCCATTCCGGTTGCGCACCGGCGCGTTGAATGATCTTGATGAGTTCCTTGGCCATGTCTTCATGCATCAGTTGCACGGCGGAGATATTGACCGCGATGGGGCCGAAGCGTATGCCCTCGCGCGCCCATTGTTCGGCCTGCAGGCAGGCCTTGAAGATGACCCAATTGGTAATGGCTCGGATATAGCCGCTTTCTTCCGCGAGGTGAATGAATTCGCCGGGCGGCACCTGCCCCAGAACGGGGTGGTTCCAGCGCAACAGACTCTCGAAGCCGGATACCTTGCCGTCAACAAGTCGATGTTTGCTTTGAAAGTATACCGGGAAGACACGCTCGTCGCTTTCCCCGTGCAACATTGCACCTGCCCGGGCAAGGTAGTGTTGCTTGAGTACGCCCTTGTCGGCGACCTGGGTGAGATCCTGTTCCAGTGCCAGCATGCGACGGGCGCGGGCCTCCATCTCGCCGGAGAAGTGATGGATATGGGCGTGGTTTTTCTTGGCCTGATACATCGCGGCATCCGCATGTTTGAGCAGCGCATCCACATCCTTGCCCTCGTCGGGGTAGGTGGCGATGCCGATGCTGGTGCCGATATTGATGTTATGCTGTTGCAGATGGAAGGGCTCCTGGAGCGAGAAAAGCAGTTTGCGCGCAACGCTTGAAGCCATTTCCATATTGGTTTTGGGCAGCAATACAGCGAATTCGTCGCCACCCAGCCGCGCGGCCGTATCCGATTCGCGCAAGACCTGTGTGAGTCGCCTGCCGGCTTCGCGCAGCACCTCGTCGCCCGCGTCATGGCCCAGGGTGTCGTTGACGGCCTTGAACCGATCCAGGTCGAGAAACATCACGGACAGCGTGCCTCGCTCTCGCTTGGCCATGGCAATGGCGTGATGCAGGCGGTCGATGAACAGGCGCCGGTTGGGCAGTCCCGTCAAGGCATCGTAATAGGATAGATGGGTCAGGTTTTCCTCGGCGTGATGGCTGGTGATCATCAATGCCAGGATCTCCTCGAGATGGTCCAGAAAGTCCAGAAAGCTCGTTGGCACCTCATGGGTGCGCAATTCCAGGTACAGCACGCCCAGCTCCTCGTGCTTGTGCCGAATGCGCATGTAGAGACGATAATGTCCATCGCTAATGGTCACCAGGTGGGTTTCGGCGTTGCCCGGCAAGGATTGGGCGTTCCGATAGGAGGGGCAAGTATCGGGCGCCTCCCCATAATGGGAGACGAGCGACAGTTGGTCGTCGCCCTCGCGGATATACAGCGCGGCGGATGCATGCATGATCCCCCAGGGCTCGCTGAACATGGTTTCCAGCATTTCATGGGTCCGTTCGCTCAACGGGGAAGGTTGTTGACTGATCTTGCGTAATTGCAGCAAGGCGCGGTTTGTCCAGTCCTGCACGATTTGCGCGGATATGTCGCGCAGGGTGAGGGCGAAGCGCTTGTGTCCATTACTCAGGAAGCTGCCGATATTGCTTTCACAGGGAATGGTTTCGCCGCTGGCGGTACGGACATAGAGGCGTTTGGGCATGGTGGCGTGTTGCTCGCTCCAGGCATGGAATTGCAGCCACGAAGCCTCGGTCATCAGGTCATGAATGCTGAGTTCATGCCATGTTTCGCCATGGTAGCCGAACAGGGCATCGGCCGCGGGATTGGCACGCAGCACCATGCCGTCTTCACCGGTAAGCAGCACCGCGTCATGGGCATGGTCGATGACCGAGGCGAGTTCGAGGTGTTGCTGTTTGAGACGCCGGGTTTGCGCTTCAAGCTTGCGAGCAAGCCGGCGCGTCACATGCCGGCGGGTGTATAGCAGCAGAGTGATGAGCACGGTGAGGAAAAGGCCGGATGCGAGCGCAATGAGGTCCGTGCGGTCCTGGTGTTGCGCAAGCCATGCGGGGGTGGGCTGCGTTTCCAATATGAAGGGGAGTTCTGCGAGAACAAACTGTTGCCGATTGTGCAGAGGCATCGGGCGTGCGCGTTCGCTGTTGCTGTAAACGAGGTGGCGATGGTGGCGCCATTGGGCGAACAGGCGCATATGGAATTGCCGCAGTGGGGCGGGTGACAGGGCTTGCTGCAGCATTGCTTGCAGGTTCCAGTCCGACACGATGCAATGGTCTTGCGTGTGTTGCGTCTGGCGTAGCAGCCACCGCCCCTGTTCATCCTGCGCGAGGCTGAGCGTGTTGCCACCTGCGCAGGGCGTCGAGGGCAGTGGCGCGCCCTGTCCTTCCCGCACCAGCCAGTGCCGCTGGTGATAGGCGGCCATCGCCGATAAGGCCTGGCCGTGTCGTTGACGCAGTTTGCGCATGAACCGTTGCCACGCTTCAGGCTGGTCACGTCCGCTCATGTCGGCCATCACCTCGTCCAGGGCGGCATGCTCGTCCAATTGTCGTTGCAGGATGTTCCGCACTTGTGCGCCCAGCAGGCGGGCGTCTTGTTCGAGACGCTGCTGGCTGTGTATGGTGGTCTTGTGGTGGAACAGTTGATAAGCGGCGCAGGAAATGAGGATACCAGCCAAGGGGATGAGCCAGAGCGGGCGATGGATGGCGCGATGGGCTTTCCGTGGTTCGGTCGGCATGTGCGGCGAGCTCCTCCCGTCCCCCATTTATAGCACAAACTATGACGTTGGGTACGCTACGGGGCAAGCAGTCGGTTGGGCCTTTGCCATATATACAAGGGGTTATGCGCCGAAATTCCAGCGCTTTCTTGTTTCGGGTGGGTGTTGGAGACAGCGGCGCGCATCGCGCGTGCTTGACGGCGAACGATCGTTCGCTACATTGTCGGCATGGATATCGATCACGAGCGTATCGCGCGGTTGCGTGACTATGTTGCGGCGCATGGGGTGCTGCCATCCTATGCGCGCATGGCGGAACTGATTGGCATGAAGTCCAAGGCGGGCGTGGCCAAGTTTGTCGCGCGTTTGCAACAGCGCGGCCTGGTGCGCAAGGCACCCGGCGGGCGGCTGGTGCCCACGCGCGCGTTTCATGCGCGCCCCGTGGTGGGGCAAGCGCCGGCTGGCTTTCCTTCCGCGGCCGATGAGTTGATGGAGGATGCGATTTCCATCGACGATTTTCTTGTCGATCACCCTTCGCGCACGGTGCTGGTGCATGTGCGGGGCGATTCGATGGTTGGCGCGGGCATTCAGGACGGCGATTATGTGGTGGTCGAACGCACGACGCAGGCACGACCGGGCCAAATCGTTGTCGCGCGCATGGATGGAGAATATACGATCAAATATCTGATGCGGGATGAGCGGGGCTGGTTTTTGCGTCCCGCCAATCCGCATTATCCCGACCTTCGCCCGACGGGCGAGTTGGACATCTTCGGCGTGGTGCGCGCCCAGTTTCGTCGCTATTCATGAGATCGTTGCCGCGGGATTGGCCGCGCGCGTTCGCGCATGTCGATGCCGATTGCTTCTATGTCTCCTGCGAGTTGATCCGCCGGCCTGAATTGCGGGGCCGACCGGTTGCGGTGATGTCCAGCCAGGATGCGTGTGTCGTGGCCAAGAGTTATGATGCCAAGGCGCGCGGGATCGCCACCGGCATGCCCGTATGGGAGGCTGAGAAGCGTCTGCCGGGATTGGTGTTGCTGCCCGCCGATTTTCGTTTCTATGGCCTGATGTCCGCGCGCATGTTTGCCGTGTTGGCTCGTTTCTCGCCGGAGATCGAGCGCTATTCCATCGATGAAGGCTTTTTGGATATGGAGGGGCTGCGAGGGCTCTTTCGTTGCGATTACAGAACGCTGGCCGACCGCATGCGCCGTGCGGTGCGCGAGGAGCTTGGCATCACGGTTTCGATCGGCATCTCGGTGAACAAGCTGCTTGCGAAGATGGCCTCGGAGGCCAACAAGCCGGATGGCAGTACCGTCGTGCCCGGTCGGCGCGTGGCCGAGTTTCTTGCCGGGCGCTCATGCGGCGATATTCCCGGTATTGGCGCGCGTCGCGCGGCCTTGCTGCGCAAGTTCGGCGTGCATACGGCCCGCCAGCTGGCGGATGTCGGGTTTGCGCAGGTGCGGCGCCTGCTGGGCAAGTTTGGCGTGGACATCTGGCGGGAATTGAACGGCGAACAGGTGTTTGCGCTGGACATGGGCGAGGCGCTGCCGAAAAGCATGGCGCGCACGGCCAGCCTTGGTTGTCGGACGCGTGCGCGGCGGCTTGTCGAAGGGCACCTGAGCTATCATGTGTTTCGCTTGGCGATGGATATGACTTCGCGCGGTCTGCGCGCGCGGCGTTTGCGCGTCATGTTGCGCCTGGGCAATTTCGAGCGCGTGTATGCCGATGTTCCTCTGCCGAGGGCGTCGTCCAGCTATCCTCAATTGTCGCGCGCGGCGATACGTGGGCTGGACGAATTATGGCCGCCCGAGCGGGAGGTGGGCGCGTGCGGGGTGATTGCCATGTCGTTGGCCCGGGCGAATCAGGCGCAGGGCACATTGTTTGCGGACGATGGCGAGGAAACGCGCATGCTCCCCTTGTGGGAGTCCATTGCGCGAATCAATCGAAAATATGGCCGCAGGACGGTGCAGCCCGCCGCTTCGGCGGTGGTGCCGGAGCGCACGGGCCGTCAACCGCGCTTTCGTTATCCGGTGATCGAGGGGCGGGCGGGTTATGCCTCCGAGACATACTCGACATCGAAGCAGGTGCTCATGGCCGCCTGTTCGATCGTGTTCCGGTCGTAGGCGACGCCCTCGCCGATCAGCGTATCGCCGACGATGAAATAATCGTCGCCGACGACGCGCACGCGAACCACGCCCGCCCGCTGGGCGTTATAGAAGTCCGCAATGGCCATCTCCAACATCGTTTACCTCCGTGGTGTGCCTGGCAAGGCGCAATCGATTCGCTGTGGTTTCCCTCCTGCCGCTCGGCGGCGCGTTCGATGCAGCCCCTTCATGCCTTACGGCTCCGAGCTTCGTAGTCCCCCCAAAACGCTCGGCCATGGCCCGATCAACCAAGGCTTCGGAAACATTTTCGAGTCATCTTCATTGAAGCGATACTGGGGCAATCGTTCAAGGGTCAATCGGGCAACCATCCATCCCTGTTTTCGATCGCGGTCGGCCTTGTCCGCTCTTCGGCTCGCCAGGCCGGACA
>RFFT01000027.1 GCA_003696795.1 Zetaproteobacteria bacterium
GCAAATCCAGATCACCCGCGCAAATTCCCCCAACGCAGCCATTGCCGCCGCCGGGTTGGTCGCCTTGGAATCATCATACCAGTCATGCCCAAGAGCATGGCCAACCCATTGCAAGCGATGCGCCAGCCCTCGGAAGCTGCACACCGCTTCGCGGATCACCACCGGCGCGACGCCATAATCCGCCGCCGCCTGCGCGGCCACCGCGAGGTTCATTTGCTGATGCCGCCCGCATAGCCGAATCTCGCTGCGTGCCACCCTTTGCCGCTCTCCTTCCTGCGTCCAGAACAGGTATCCATCATCACCCGGCACAAGCCCCGCGATGGCTTGCGCACCATCCTCGCCAAAGCGGGCAACGCGCACACCGCGCGCACGCAGATCCTCGTGCAATGCGTCCCAACGCGCGCCCATAGGCAGCAGGGCACGATCCCCCTCGCGCTGATGGGCGAATAGGCTGAGCTTGGCCGCCTCATAGGCCCGCATATCGCGGTGCATGTCCGCATGATCAGGTTGCACGTTCAGCAACGCAGCCCAACGAGGATGCAAGCACGTCGCGCGTTCGAGCTGAAAGCTGGACAATTCCAGCACCACACGCCGGGGCGGCGTCGGCATATCCAGCAGATCGAGCATCGGTCGACCGATATTGCCCGCCGCCTCAATCCCGCCCGGCAGGGTATCCAGCATAGTCTGAATCAAGGTCACCGTCGTCGTCTTCCCGTTGGTGCCGGTGACGGCCAGAATTTCGCCTTGGTAATGGGCGCTGAACACATCGAGGTCGCCGCCCACCGCAATGCCCTGTCGGCGCGCGCGCTCCAACGCCGGATGCCGCCAGTCAATGCCCGGGCTTACGATCAACCGCCGGCAATCCCCAAAGTCGGCGGCTTCCAACGGGCCCACCACCAGGGGCACGTCCGCAACCGTACGCGGCGCCTCGTCGAAGCCAATACATTCAATGTTCCGGGCACGCAGAAACCTGACCACCGATTGCCCGGTGCGTCCCATGCCCACGATTCCGATCGGTCCCTTCATGCCCCGCACATCCATCGCCATCACCTGATCTTCAGGGTGGACATCGCCACCAGCGACAGCAGGATGGAAACGATCCAGAAGCGCACGATCACTTTCGGCTCCGGCCATCCCTTGAGTTCAAAATGATGATGGATCGGCGCCATGCGGAATACCCGCCGACCGGTCAGCTTGAAACTGGCCACCTGAATCATCACCGAAACGGCCTCGAGCACGAACAAGCCACCGGCAATGGCCAGCAGGAATTGCTGATGCACCGCACAAGCGACAAACCCCAGCGCCCCGCCGAGCGCCAACGCACCGACATCGCCCATAAACACCTGCGCCGGATAGGTGTTGTACCACAAAAAGCCCAGGCAGGCGCCGATCACCGCACCACAGAACACGGTCAACTCGCCAGCACCGGCAACATGAGGGATCAACAGATACGTGGCGAATTGGGTATGCCCGGCGACATAGGTGATCACCGCGAAGGCAACCGCCACCATGCATGTTGGCGCCACCGCCAGCCCATCGAGCCCGTCGGTCAGGTTGACCGCATTCGAGGTGCCGGCGAGCACAAACAGCACGAACAAGGGATACCACCATCCCAAGTGCCACTGGTATTTGAAAAAGGGCACATCGACGATGGGGTCGGTCAACATTCCCAGCCCCCATGCGGCAATGCCGCCGAACAAGCACTGCAACGCCAGCTTGTAGCGTCCCGCCAAGCCATTCGGATTGTGATGGCGCAGCTTAAGGTGATCGTCAAGCCAACCGATCCAACCAAAACCCATGGTCACCAGCAAGGCGAGCCAGACAAAGGCATTGGTCAAATCGGCCCACAGCAGGGTTGATATCCCCAGCGCAAACAGAATCAACAAGCCGCCCATCGTCGGCGTCCCCTGTTTAGCGAGATGGCTCATCGGACCGTCCGTGCGAATCGGCTGCCCCTTGCCTTGGCTGTTGCGTAGCCAGCGAATGGCCATCGGCCCCGCCAGCCAACATACGACGAGCGCGGTCACCAACGCATACACGGTGCGAAAGGTGATGTACTGGAACAGATTCAGGAATGAATACTGATCGGAAAGCGGGTAGAGCAGATTATACAGCACCGGCCACCCCCTGCCGGGTCAGCGCAGGCAGCAACCGCTCCAACCCAACCCCCCGGCTTGCTTTGAGCAGGATATGGGATTCCGGCGGAAAGCGATGGTCTGCCAGGAACGCAGCGGCAGCCGTGACATCGGCAAACCAATGCGCATTGCGATGCCGCGTGCTTAATACGCGCATGTGACTCCCGACCAAGATCAGTTCGTCGATATCATGCAGGTTGAGATGCGCATGCCATGCGTGCGCTTCGCCCCCCAGTTCGGCCATATCGCCAAGGATCGCCACACGATAACCGGAAAGCGCGGCCAACGTATCGAGTGCGGCCTGCATCGAGGCCGGATTCGCGTTATAGCTATCGTCGATAATGGACCAACCGCATGCCTCCAACACCCTCATCCGCCCCTGCGGCGGCTGCCATGCGGCAAGGGCCGCGGCAATCTGGCTCAACCGCGGCGGCGAGATTTGCTGGCGCAAGTGCCAGTGCAGCACCACGGTGGCAACCAGCGCCATATTGGCCGCCACGTGCCTCGCCGGCAGCGGCAATTCCAACTCCGCCATCTGCGCGCGCCATGAAAGCCGCAGGCGGTTCGCGGTCAGCCGCCAGCCCACCGCGTCGCTTGTCTCCGAGACAATGGCATGGCGGGGTAGCGACACGCCCGCATCCAGCAACCGTTGCCGCACGCCCATGCCAAGCGCACACCATCCATACCCGGACAAGGCCTGCAACAACCGCGCCTTTTCCCGCGTGATCGCCGCAAGTCCGCCCAGCCCCGCTCCATGCGCATAGGCAATGCCGGTCAGCACCACCACATCCGGAGCCACGATCTGCGCCAGCCGCGCCATTTCGCCCTGTTCGCTAATGCCGCATTCGATAATCACCAGCTCGCTATCCCGCGGTGCATCGAGCAAGCTCAATGGCACGCCGATCAGGTTGTTCAGATTCCCTTTCGTGGCATGCACCCGGCGCCCGAGCGCACGGAACACCTGATGCAACATCGTGCGCACACTGGTTTTGCCATAGGAACCGCTAACCGCGAGCACCCCGCCGGGTACAAGCTTGTTGCGCCATGCATGCGCCAAATCGCCCAGCGCACGCAGCGAATCGGAAACACATAGCTGCGGCAATGCAATGTTTCGCCAATGCTCAGCCCCCGCGCAATCGCCAATCAGCGCCGAAGCTTTGGCTGCAACGTCCAGGGCGCAACGATGGCCGTCGAAGCGCGGACCGCGCAAGGCAAGAAAAGCATCCCCGTCGCGGAAACTGCGCGTGTCCGTGCCAATACCCGTGATCCACTCGGGTGTGCCCCCGCGCCAGAAGCCGCCGGTGGCCAGACGCATTTCTTCTCCGCTCAGGCGCATTGGGCATACCCCTTGCGTTCCAGATATCGGGCCGCGATCGCGCGATCGCTCCATGGCAGGCGAACGCCGCCCACCTCCATATAATTCTCATGCCCTTTACCCGCGATAACCAAGGTATCGCCCGCGCGCAGCTCGGCCACCGCCTCGGCGATGGCGCGCTCACGATCCAGTTGCAAATGTACCTCAGCAGCATACGGTCGCGGCATACCCGCCTCGATTTCCGACGCAATCACCTCCGGCGCCTCTCCTCGCGGATTGTCCGAGGTAATCCAAACCAGATTGGCCAACTCCACTGCCACCCGCCCCAATTCCGGACGCTTGGCCCGATCGCGTTCGCCGCCACAGCCAAAGACGAGCAACAACCGACCGCGCGTCAACTCTCGCGCAACCTTGAGGCAACGCGCCATCGCTTCCGGCGTATGCGCATAATCCACGAACACCTGCCAGTCACCCAGGGTGGGCAGAGGCTCCAAACGCCCCGGAGGAGCGGTCAAACCGGACAGCAGCTCGGGCAATGCCTGCATCTCGACCCCGCGCACATAACGCAAATACGTCGCCACGCAGGCGATGTTTTCGGCATGGAACTCACCCAGGGGAATATCCTCGACCACAATCTCGCGCTTCCCGTCATTCAGACGCACGAAGCCGGGCAATTCCTGCTCCCAGGCCATGGCCAAACTCGTACGGTACAGACCGTGTCCATAGCGCAGCACGGGATCCGACAGATAATGAGCCATCTGCGCATCGTCGGCATTCGCGATAACGGGCCGCCCCAGCGCCTGTTGCGTACGGATAAATCCAGCCTTGGTCCGCGCATAGGCATCAAATCCGCCATGATCCTGCAAATGGTCGTGGCCAAGCGTGGTCCAGATTGCGGCGGCGAAATCAAGGCCCGCGATGCGCTGCTGCGCAATCCCGTGCGAGGACACCTCCATAACGAGGTCCGTCACCCCCGCCGCCTGCGCTTCCGCCAACAGCGCGTGCAAACGCAACAGCGAAGGTGTGGTGTTCGCCAATGACTCGATCTGTCCTGCGTCACGCACCACGCCCAAGGTGCCACAGCCCCAGGAATCGCGCCCCATGCGCGACAATGCCTGGCGCAACATCCAACACACGCTTGTCTTCCCGTCGGTGCCGGTGATCCCGGTAAGCAAGGTCGAGGTGCGCTCGGTGCCGTACCAGCGCCGCAACAGACATCCCAATTGGGCCATATCCGGCAAGCGCAATACCGCGACCCCCTCCACTTCGGTCTCAACACCAACCAGAACAACGGCCGCCGCCCCTCTGGCGACAGCCTCGGTCGCATATTCTCCGGCACGGTCCGCTGCGCGCGGCATGCACACGTAGGC
>RFFT01000028.1 GCA_003696795.1 Zetaproteobacteria bacterium
TCGGCCATTCAAACCGCGCGGGCCCTTCCCGGCGATGTGCCGCAAGCCGATCAGGCCCTGGAGAATGCCGAGCGCGCGCTCGACGAGGCCAGCCGGGCCATCCGCGACAACAATTTCAACCTGGCGCGCGAAAAGGCGCTGGCGGCCAAGCACAGTGCCTATCGCGCGGCCAAGCTCAAACAGAAGGCCAAGTCTTCAACCAAAGGGGAATAGACCGTTATGGCATTTGACAAAATCGAGGTGCCCGATTGGGGCGAAAAAATCACCATGGGCGAGGACGGGCGGCTGAATGTTCCCGATCGGCCGATCGTGGCATTCATCGAGGGCGACGGTACCGGCCCGGATATCTGGGCTGCCAGCAAGCGCATCCTCGATGCGGCGGTGGACAAGGCCTATGGCGGCAAGCGCAAGATCGCCTGGATGGAGGTGTTCGCCGGCGAGAAGGCATGGAACATGTATGGCCAGACCGATGCGGCCTGGTTGCCGCAGGAAACGCTGGAGGCGTTCAGCGAATATCTGGTCGGTTTAAAGGGGCCGCTGACCACACCGATCGGTGGTGGCATCACCTCGCTGAACGTGGCTTTGCGCCAGAAGCTCGATCTGTATGTGTGCCTGCGTCCGGTGCGCTATTACCCAGGCGTGCCCAGTCCGGTGAAGCATCCGGAGCGGGTGAATATGGTGATCTTCCGTGAAAACACGGAGGATATCTATGCTGGCATCGAATGGCCGGCCGGCTCCGAGGAGGTGAAGAAGGTTCGTGACTTCCTGATGAACGAGATGGGCGTGACCAAGATCCGCTTCCCGGAGAGCTGCGGCCTCGGCATCAAGCCGGTGTCGCGCGAGGGCACCGAGCGCTTGGTGCGCGCGGCGATCGAGTATGCGATCGACAATCATTTGCCCTCGGTGACGCTGGTGCACAAGGGCAACATCATGAAATACACCGAGGGCGCGTTCCGCAACTGGGGCTACGAGCTGGCCAAGCGCGAGTTCGGCGCTGAGGAAATCGATGGCGGGCCGTGGTGCCGGCTGCCGAACGGGATCGTCATCAAGGATGCGATCGCCGATATCGCACTGCAGCAAGTGCTGACGCGCGCCGAGGAATTCTCGGTTATCGCGACCTTGAACTTGAACGGCGATTATCTGTCCGACGCGCTGGCCGCCCAAGTTGGCGGCATCGGCATCGCGCCGGGCGCAAACATCAATTATGAAACCGGCCACGCGATTTTCGAGGCCACGCATGGCACGGCCCCCAAGTATGCGGGCAAGAACATGGTCAATCCCTCGTCGGTGACCCTGTCCGGGGCAATGATGCTGCGCTATCTCGGTTGGAATGAAGCGGCCGATCTCGTTGAAAAGGGCATTGGCGGCGCGATTGCGGCCAAGACCGTCACCTACGATTTCCATCGCTTGATGGAGGGGGCGACCAAGCTGTCCACCTCGCAGTTCGGCGATGCGGTGATCGCGCATATGGACGATGTGGATGGCGAGGAAGAGGCGCGGCAGTACGACGCGCTGGCCGCGCGCTTCAAGGAGCTGTTCGAGGAGGGCGCCGAGAAGAGCGGCGAGTTCGCCCGTGCGGCCATGGAGAAGGCGCGCCAGCAATTGACCGCCGCAGGCCTCTTCAGTGAGGAGCAGGGCAAGCGTCTGAAAGGCTTCCTGGAGCGCGACTTCGCGCATCTGGCCTCGAACCTCGGTGACGAGGCCGTGGAGAAGCTGAATCCGGCACGCCTTGGCGCGGGTGCGCTGGCTTCGTTGTCCTCGCTGTTCCGCGCGGCCGGCGAGATGCTGTCCTCGGTGGCGGAAAAGGCGGATCAGGCGCTGACCTGCCGTTCCGGTGAGATCACCAGCGCGGGCACGCTGACCTGCACCGCCTGCGGGCATGAGATTCACATGAAGCGCACAGGCCGCGTACCGCCGTGCCCGTCCTGTCATGCCACGGAGTTTCGCAAGGGCTACTGACGCGGGAAGGGGCGAACAAAAGGCCGGGCGCATCGCCCGGCCTTTGTCGTTTCAGATCACCTTGGAAAAGCTGGTCTTTTTCCGGTTCAGGTATTCGTCGAAGGTCATTGCGATGTTGCGGATCAGCAGGCGTCCCGCCGGTAGCACACGCAGGCCATCGTCACGCAACTCGATCAGTCCGTCCGCGGCGAACTCACGCAACTGCGCCAGAGCATCGGCGAAGTGCTCGCGGAACACGATACCGAATTCTCGCTCGAAGCTGGCGAAATCCAGCGCGAAATCGCACATCAGGCGCATGATGACTTGTCGGCGCAGATGGTCCTCGGGGGACAGGATGTAGCCGCGGAAGATCGGGAAACGACCGGCCTCGACTGCTTCGGTATAGGTTCCCAGGTCCTTGTGATTCTGGAAGAAGCCGCCACCGATATAGCCAATGGAGGTGATGCCGAAGCCGATCAGGTCGCAGTCGGCCATCGTCGAGTAGCCCTGGAAATTGCGATACAGCTTGCCCTCCTGCTGCGCAATCGTGAGCTCGTCGTCGGGCTTGGCGAAATGGTCCATGCCGATGAACACATAGCCTGCGGCAAGCAGCTTGTTGATGCTGTGTTCGAGAATGTTGAGCTTTTCCAGCGGAGTGGGCAGATCGCCCTCGTCGATGCGCCGCTGCGGCATAAACATGTGCGGCAGATGGGCGTAGTTGAACAGCGCGATGCGATCAGGCGAAAATTCGATGATCGTATCCAGCGTACGGTCGAACGTTTCCACACTTTGGTGCGGCAGGCCATACATGAGATCGATGTTGATCGAATGGAAGCCATGCGCGCGGGCCTGCTCGAGCACATGGAGCGTCTGCTCGCGCGATTGAATGCGATTCACGGCCTTCTGCACGTGCGGATCGAAATCCTGCACGCCCATGCTCATGCGGTTGAAGCCAACCTCGCGCAACACGGCCACGGTGTCCGCATCGCATTCCCGCGGATCGATTTCGATCCCATATTCGCCATGCGCATCGTCGGCGAAGCGAAAGCGCTTGCGCAATTTACCGACCAGGGTGCGGATTTGCTCGTTGCTCAGAAAGGTCGGCGTGCCGCCGCCGAGGTGCAGCTGCGTGACCTCGCGCCCGGCATGGCCGGGGCCATAGCCGAGCGTGTCCGCCACCAGATCGATTTCCTTGCACAGCGTTTCCAGGTAGGGAACCGCGCGGGCGTACTGCTTGGTCGCGATCTTGTTGCAGCCGCAGTAGTAACACACCGTATTGCAAAAAGGGATATGCACGTACAGCGACAGCGGCGCGGTATCGTCGGCCACGCGGCGCAACGTCTCGGCATAGTCCTCCGCGCCGATGCCTTCGTGGAACATGGGCGCGGTTGGATAGGAGGTGTAGCGCGGCCCCGCCTTGTCGTACTTGCGGATCATGTCCAGATTGAACAGGTCGCTGTGATCGGTGTGGGTGGAAAACGTGTTCATGGGTAACTGGGGTGCCTCTCGCTTGGATCTTGAATCGTCATTTGCGCTTTGAGTCAAAGGCCATGATGCGCTCGATGATAGGCGCGCGGGCGCATGGGGACAAGCGGAAGCGCTGTTCATGGCTGGAGCATTATGCGATACTTTCCCTAGGAAGAGAGGACGAGGCGAGTGGAGATAGAAAAGCTAATTGACATGTTCTAATTTAATGATATTCTACTCTGTGTCCAGCTGAGGAGGGCGAGATGGGGGATAATCCACGCAGATCGTTTTTGTACACCATGGCGAGCGTGATGGGGGCTGCCGGCGCATGTGCGACAGCCGTGCCCTTTGTGCGGGCGTTGGAGCCGGCGGCGGACACGGTGGCCTCCGGGGTCACGGAGTTCGACGTCTCCACCGTTGAGCCGGGCATGATGGCTACGGTCATGTGGCGTGGGCAGCCCGTGTTTGTGGTCCACCGCACCCAACAGATGCTGGAGAGCCTCTATGGTCATGATGAGTTGCTCCGCGATCCGTTGTCCGAGGCGATACCCGAGGTGCAGGCCGATTGGATGAAAACCAAGGAACAACGTATTACGCGCGCGATCAAACCCGAGTTTCTGGTGGTCAGCGGCGTATGCACGCATCTGGGTTGCATTCCCGCGTTCGAGCCGGACAGGGAAGGTGGGGGAGACATGCCAAAGGATTGGCCCGGCGGCTGGCATTGCGCCTGTCACGGATCGAACTATGACCTGTCCGGCAGGGTGTTCAAAGGGGTGCCGGCACCTTACAACCTGTTCATCCCGCCCTATCGTTATCTCGATGAAAGCACGATCCGCATCGGTTGAGGGAGGCGAGGATGCTTGAGAAGATGTTGAACACGAAATTCGCCCAATGGCTGGATGAGCGTACCCATGTGGTCCAATATGTGCGCTTCCATCTACTCGATTACCCAACACCGAAGAATCTGAACTACTGGTACGCCTTCGGTTCGATTGCGCTGGTGGTGCTGATCATTCAGGTGCTCTCCGGAGTCTTTCTGGCCATGGACTACAAGCCTGCGGCGGTGCCCACCGGCAACGGCTTCTCGATGGCGTTCGATTCCATTGAGCGCATCATGCGCGAGGTGAACGACGGCTGGCTGATCCGATACATGCACGCGGTTGGGGCCTCGGCCTTCTTTTTCGTGATCTATCTGCACATGGCGCGCGGCATGTATTACGGTTCCTACAAGAAGCCGCGCGAGTTTTTGTGGATCATGGGTGTGATGATTCTGGTCATCATGCAGGCGACGGTGTTTTTCGGTTATCTGCTGCCGTGGGGGCAGATGTCCTACTGGGGCGCAACCGTGATCACGAACATCTTCGGCGCGATTCCGGGTATCGGCGACTGGCTACTGCAACTTGTGCGTGGCGGCTACGGCGTGGGCGATCCGACGCTGAACCGCTTCTTCGCGCTGCATTTTCTTTTCCCGTTTATTCTTATTGCATTTGTCTTCTGGCATGTGATGGCGCTGCACGTCGTCCATTCGAACAATCCGGAGGGCATCGAGCCGAGCAAGAAGGGCATCATTCCCTTCCACCCCTACTATACGGTCAAGGACCTGTTCGGGATCGGCGTGTTCCTGATCGTCTATTCCTGGTTCGTGTTCTTCGATCCGACCGGGCACGGTCTGATCATCGAAACCAACAACTTCAACCCCGCCGATCCGCTGAAGACACCGCCGGACATCACGCCGGTGTGGTATCTGACACCGTGGTACGAAATCCTGCGCAGCGTGCCGAACAAGCTGCTGGGCATCGTGGGCATGGCATTCGCCTATGTCTGCCTGTTCCTGATGCCGTGGCTGGATCGCTCGCCGGTGCGCTCGGCCCGTTACCGGCCCGTCTATCGCACGATGCTGCTGGTGTTCTTCGCCTCCATCGGGGTGCTGGGCTATTGCGGTCACCACGAGGTGACACCGGAGCTGCTGCTGATCGGGCGCATCGCCTCGCTGGTCTATTTCGCCTTCTTTGCGCTGCTGCCGTTCGTGCACAAGTTCGAAAAGAACAGGCCGCTGCCGGAGGATATTTGAAATGAAAACGTGGACAATGGTCATGATCTTGTTGGGCTGGCTGGCCGGCAGTGGTGCGGCGATGGCGGGCGAAGGAATGCCGCCGCTAAAGCCAGTTCAGCTGAGCATGGATCAGAAGACGCTCCAGCACGGCGCGCAGGTCTTTACCGAGGTGTGCATGGGATGCCATTCGCTGCGCTATGTGACCTGGAAGCACCTGATGGACTATCCGGAAATCGGCATGACGCGCGAGCAGGTGGACGAGATGCGCGGCGACGCGCCGCTGACCGCGCCTATCAAAACCGGCCTGTCGGAAGCCGACGCCAGGGAAAGCTACGGCGTGGTGCCGCCGGATCTGACGCTGATAGCCCGCGCCCGAGAAGGGGGCGGCGCCTACATTTATTCGCTCTTGCTTGGCTTTGAGCACGATCCCGAGGGCAAGGTGCCGGACGGCAATTACAACCTGTATTTTCCGGGCCACCGGATTGCGATGGCCGATCCTTTGGGCTGGCTGGATCATGACGAGGATGAGGAACAGGAGCTTAAGGAACAAGCCAGGGCTGTGGCTTCTTTTCTGGCCTATGTGGGCGAACCCCACCAGTTGGAGCGCAAAGCGCTGGGGCGCAAGGTGCTGATCTTTTTGGTCGTCCTGACGTTGATCTTCTGGCTGCTCAAACGCGAGGTATGGCGCGATGTGCACTAAACAGCGCAAAGTGCGCACCTGGAATGTGGCTTTGCGCGAAGCTATGATAGGTTGAGACTTGCAAGGAAAGGAGGTGCACAATGAAAAAAATCTGGCTGATGTTGGGCGTTTTGGGGGTTGTTGGCATGATGGGCGCACCGATCGCCGCCCAAGCCGGCGCGGAGTCGCGCTGCAAGTCATGTCATAGCTTTAGCGACAAGAATGGCATGGGACCCGGCTTGAAGGGTGTGTATGGGAGCAAGGCCGGCACGCATCCGGGCTATAAATACAAGTTCACCAAGTACATCAAAGGCGAGCCTTGGGTGTGGGACGATGAGCACCTGCGCGCCTGGTTGGATGACAGCAAGAAGGCGGTGAAGGCGTTTACTGGCAATCCGAAAGCGAAAACCAAGATGGCGGCACAGCATGTGAAGGGCAAGAAGGCCGATCAGATCATCGCCTTTCTCAAGACACTGAAATAATCAGTCCGGGGCTGAAGGCAATGCGCCCGTTCGTTGCAGCCAACGACGGGCGCTTGCTTTGTCTGTAATGTCTCCATCGAGTTGCGCCTCGTAAGCCTTGTGGATAATGCGCCCGAACGCGGGACCAGGGGACATGCCAAGCGAGATCAGCAATTTGCCGGTCACGATCGGCTTGGGCGGTTGCCGCGCATGGGCCAGTGTATGCGCTTGTTCGAGCCAAACAGCGGCGGGATTGCTGGGTGGGGCGGGATGGCGACCGGAAGCATCGGCCTCGACGAGCAGCGCCCAGAGTTCGATCGAGGCGGGCTGCAGGCGGTGCGCCAGCCGTCTGACCGCGCGCGGCGTGGGCGCGCCGTGCAGATGGCACATATGCTCGGCGACGAGCGCACGTACCGGGGCATGAAACGCGCGCGGCACGCCGATGCGTGCGAACAAACGCGCGACCAGCGGCGCTGCCGCTTGCGCGTGGCCGGGCGAGCGGATGCGTCCATCATGTTCCCGGTAAGTCGTCTGCGGTTTGCCGAGGTCATGGCATAGTTCGGCGAACAGCAGCGTGATTCGCGTCTCTTCCGCAATCCCGTGCTCGGTGGCCAGCCGGGCGGCAACGTCCACGGCCTGGCAAGTATGCGTCCACACATCGCCTTCCGGATGCCAGCGTGGATCTTGCGGACAATCCACCAGGGCCATGAGCTCCGGATACAGTTGCAGCCATGCGCTGTCCCGAAGTGCGCGCAACCCGAGGGATGGATGGGGGGCGAGCGCCCATTTGCGCCATTCCTGCCAGATACGCGCCACGGGCAGGCTGTCCGCTTCGCTCAGCATTTCAGCGCACAGACGTGCCGTATCCGGCGCAAGGGTGAGCTGGAAGCGGGCGGCGAACTGCATGGCGCGCAACGGACGCAGCGGATCTTCCACGAAGGCCGCGGAAACATGACGCAGACGGTGTTCGCGCAGGTCGCGCAGGCCGTCGTGAAAATCGAGCAAGCGTCCACTGGTGGGATCGAGCATCATCGCGTTGATCGTGAAATCCCGTCGCAGCGACGCCGTTTTCTCATCGATGGCAGGATCCGGCTGTACCGCGAAGCCGCGATGTCCGCTGCCCGTTTTGCGTTCGGTGCGCGGCAGCGAGACGTCGAAGGCGTGCCCGCGATGCCAGCACTTGAACACGCCGAAGCTTTTGCCGCACCGTTCCACGCGTCCGACGGCGGCAAGCGCGCGTGTAAGCTGCGCCTCACTGAGGCCAAACACTTCGAGGTCGTAATCCTGCGGCACGATGCCCAGACATAAATCGCGCACGGAGCCGCCCACCAGCCACGGTCGACCACCTGCCGCGCGCAATCTTCGGCAAAGGGTGAGCAAAGGGACAGGCAGGTGATGCACATCCAAACACATGGGCCTATTCCATGTTCGACAACACCGAAACGCAAGTTTAAGCTTCGCGCTATCAAGGAGGTGTGTCATGCGCTTTTGCAGAACGCGACGCAGTGATTCGACCCTGTTTCCCCGCAAGAAGGTGAGCGTGATCGGCGCAGGACACGTCGGCGCCACGGTTGCATTCCTGACCGCGCAGAAGGAGCTGGCCGATGTGGTGCTGGTCGATGTCGTGCCGGGCGTGCCGCAGGGCAAGGCGCTGGACATGTACGAGGCCTCGCCGATCCAGGGCTATGATGTCGCGTTCCATGGCAGCAATGATTACAAGGACACCGCCAACTCCGACCTGGTCATCGTCACCGCGGGTGTGGCACGCAAGCCCGGCATGAGCCGCGACGATCTGTTGTCCACGAATGTGAAGATTGTGGCCGAGGTGGTGCGCGAGGTCGTGCGCCATTCCCCGGACTGCATCCTGTTGGTGGTGACCAATCCGCTGGATGCGATGGTCTATACGGCCAAGCAAGTATCCGGCTTTCCGCGTGAGCGCGTGATCGGCATGGCCGGCGTACTCGATTCGGCGCGCATGCGCTCGTTCATTGCCGAGGCGCTGGATGTGTCGATCGAGGATGTATCGGCCTTTGTATTGGGCGGGCATGGCGACACGATGGTGCCGATGGTGCGCTATGCGACCGTGGCCGGCATTCCGGTCAGCGACATGCTGCCCCCCGAACGTCTGCAAGAGATCGTGCAACGCACGGCCCAAGGCGGGGCCGAGATTGTGCAACTGCTCAAGACCGGCTCGGCCTTCTACGCGCCGGGGGCGGCCGTGGTCGAGATGGCGGAGGCGATCCTGAAGGACAAAAAACGCATTCTGCCCTGCGCAGCCTATCTGGAGGGCGAATATGGCGTCGATGGCTACTTCATGGGCGTGCCCTGCAAACTCGGTGGGGCGGGCATGGAGTGTGTGATCGAATTGGACCTGACCACCGAAGAGCAGGCCGCGCTAGAGCGCTCGCTGGACTCGGTACGCCGATTGGTGCGCCAGGTCGATGCCCTGGAACATTTTTGAAGCGATGCTTGAGTATTCTGGAGTAACACATTGAATATTCATGAATATCAGGCCAAGGAAATGCTTCGCGGGCAGGGTGTGCCGGTGCCCGATGGGGCCGTGGCCGAAAGCGTTGAGCAAGTCTTGCGCGCAGCCAATATGCTGCGCGGCCCATGGGTGTTGAAGGCGCAAGTCCACGCCGGTGGACGCGGCAAGGCGGGCGGTGTGCGCCTGTGTCATACGCGCGAGGAACTGACCGATGCCGCGCGCGCGCTGCTGGGAAGTCGCTTGGTCACCCCGCAGACCGGTGCCGCCGGCAAGCGCGTGCATCTAGTTTATGTCGAGCAGGCCAGCGAGATCGTGGAGGAATATTACCTGGGCATGTTGATCGATCGGGAACAAGCCGCGCTGGCCTTCGTGGTGAGCCCCGACGGTGGGATGGATATCGAAACGGTCGCCCGCACCACGCCGGAGGCGATACTCACGCTTTCGGTGCAGGATCGGCCGACGCGCGAGGAAAGTGCGCGCATGGCTGCGTTTCTGCGCCTGCCGGAAACAATGTTTGATGCGTTTCATGCGGTAGCGGAAGGCCTTTATGATATGTTCCTTCAGCATGACTTGAGCCTGCTTGAACTCAATCCGCTGGTGCGCACCCGCCAGGATCAATTGCTGGCGCTGGATGCGAAAGTTGTCGTCGATGACAACGCGCTGTTCCGCCAGCCGGAGCTGGCCGCGTTGCGCGATCCGCGCGAGGAGGATCCGCGGGAAACCGAGGCGCGCCGCTTCGGCCTCAACTATATTGCGTTGGATGGCGATATCGGCTGTATGGTCAATGGCGCGGGGTTGGCCATGGCCACCATGGACATCATCCAACTCAAAGGCGGCAGGCCCGCGAACTTCCTCGATGTCGGTGGCGGTGTCACGGTGGAGGCGGTCAGCGAGGGCTTTCGCCTGCTATTCGCCGATGCGCATGTGCGCGCGGTGTTGGTCAACATCTTCGGTGGCATCGTGCGCTGTGACATCATCGCCCAAGGCTTGCTCGACGCCTTGCGCACCACGCCCATGCGCGTGCCGGTGATCATGCGCCTGGGCGGCACCAATGAAGAGGAGGGGCGTGCGCTGGTGCGCGAGGCCGGGCTGGACGTGCGCTGGGCGGACGATCTCGATCAGGCCGCAAGCATGGCCGTTGCTGCTGCCGGGGAGGACACATGAGCGTGCTGCTCGATCGCCATACACGCGTGATATGCCAGGGTTTCACCGGTCGCCAGGGCACGTTCCATGCGCGGCAGATGATCGATTATGGCACCAATCTGGTGGCCGGTGTGACGCCGGGCAAGGGCGGCCAACGGCATCTCGATCGTCCGGTTTTTGACACTGTTGCCGAGGCGGTACGCGCGGAGGGTGCCGAGGCCAGTGTCATTTTTGTGCCGCCACGTTTCGCGGCCGCGGCGATCCTGGAAGCAGCCGAGGCCGGCATCCGCTTGATCGTGTGCATCACCGAAGGCATTCCTGTGCTCGACATGCTGCGCGTGCGGCGCGCGCTGGCTGCACGCGATTGCGTGCTGATCGGCCCGAACTGCCCGGGCATCATCACCCCGGGCGAGGCAAAGATCGGTATTATGCCGGGGCATATTCATCGTCCCGGGCGCATTGGAGTGGTCTCACGTTCGGGTACGCTGACCTATGAGGCCGTCGCGCAACTGACCGACATTGGCTTGGGGCAGAGCACCTGCATCGGCATTGGCGGCGACCCGGTGCACGGGATGGGCTTTATCGAGGCGCTGGCGCTGTTCGAGCAAGATCCCGCCACCGAGGGCGTGGTGATGATCGGCGAAATCGGCGGCAGCGACGAGGAATGCGCAGCGGCCTACATCCGGGAGCATGTCCACAAGCCGGTCGTGGCTTTCATCGCCGGCGCAACCGCGCCGGCAGGCAGGCGCATGGGACATGCCGGCGCGATCATTGCCGCCGGCAAAGGAACGGCCGAGGCCAAGTTCACGGCGCTGGCCGAGGCTGGGGTGCATATCGAGCGCAATCCGACGCAGCTCGGTCGACGCATGCAGGCATTGCTTGGCTGATGCGGCACACGATCGAGCTCAGCACCACGGCCCGCGAACAACTGGTCGACATCACCGACGAGGTGCGCGCGTTCGTGCAAGGCACTCGGGTGCGCGATGGCGTGGTTTCGGTTTACGCACAAGGGGCGACCGCGGCGATCATGATTCAGGAGAACTGGGACGATTCCGTACAGCGCGATGTGATCACGTTGTTGCGCAAGCTGATCCCTCGGGGCGTATGGGCGCATGACCGGCAGGACGGCAATGGGGATGCGCACCTGAAGGCGGGCCTGGTCGGGCCGTCGGAATGCGTGCCGATCATCGACGGAAGCCTCGGCCTGTCCCGCTGGCAAAACATCTTCTTCTGCGAATTCGACGGCCCGCGCGCGATACGTCAGGTCGTCTGCACGATTCTGCCTGCCGCACAAAAGGCTTAGCCGATGCGCAACCAAACGGGCATCCTGCTGATCAATCTCGGCACACCAAAAGCGCCGACGCCACGCGCGTTGCGCGCCTATTTGCGCGAGTTTTTGTCCGATCCCAGGGTCGTGGAACAGCCGCGCTGGCTGTGGCTGCCGATTCTGCACGGCATCATCCTGAACCTTCGCCCACGCCGTTCGGCTGCCGCCTATCGGCGCATCTGGCGCAAGGAAGGCTCGCCGCTGCTGCTGACCGCGCAACAACAACGCGAGCGGCTGGCCGCCGCACTGCGGGAACACGATTGCGCCGTGGCCATCGCAATGCGCTACGGCGAACCGTCGCTGGCTGCGGGGCTTGCGGAACTGCGCGCGCAGGGTTGCACGCGTGTGATCGCATTGCCGCTGTATCCGCAATACTCGGCCACGACGACCGCTTCGACTTTTGACGCGCTGAGTGCAGCACTTGCCCGCTGGCGCGATATCCCGGATCTTGTCTTCATCTCGCGCTACTATGATCACCCCGCCTATATCGAGGCGTTGGCCACGCGCA
>RFFT01000007.1 GCA_003696795.1 Zetaproteobacteria bacterium
TCCAATGCGGCGGCATCCCAACGTGCAAACGGCACCCCGTCGATGGACGGAACACGACCATAGATGCCCAACAGGCTCGGTCCAATGTTGCGTGCCGCTGAATCCAGATGGTGGCATGGCGAACAACGCACCTGGGCCACCACCTTGCCCCGCGCCGCATCGCCCGCCGCCAGCGCCGGCCCGGTCATCGCCAGGACGGTGCATAGCGCGAGGCATGCAAATCGCACTGGCCTCATGGCTTGGATGATGGGAGCGGTTGCCGCAACGCGAAACGCAACTCCCCGCGCACACCATCGCTGCGCAGAATGCGCACGAACAAATGCTCATGCGCCAGATCGCCAACGCGCAATGCGCGCCGATACACCCCCAATGCCCCGTCAGGCATGGCTTGCTTCCAGCCACCGGAGGACTCGGTGCGCACCTGCACGATCAAGTCGGTGCTGAATCCGTGGTGCGGACGATCCACCATCACCAAAAACTCGTTCATGCCAACGCGCGGCGTTTCGGGTCGGGACTCGACGCGCACCGTCATCTCCTGCCAATGCTGAGGCGCCGGCGTCCAGGCGGATGTCCCATCGTGGGTGCAGGCAGCAAGCGCAAGCAGCGTCAGCAGAAACGTGAGCACATACCTCATCCGTTCCCCTCCCTCTTTGCATGCCGTGTGAGATAATCACGAATCTCGCCCATGTCCGCCGCGTCGATCGGCGGCAGGCTGCGTTGAACACGATGCTGCTGCATGCGCGCAATAATGCCCGGCCATTCCGCGGCCGTATGTTTGTCCGGCATGGGCGGCGCATGGCACTGGGAACATTGGCGCGCGAATACATTGAAGGCGCGACTGTCCATCTCCGGATACTCATGCCCCCCACCGCCTTGCCCCGCCTCGCAAGACGCCAGCACAAGCGCACCACATGCCATCAACCAATAGCGCATCATCGAAACCCTATTTCTGCATATCAATATCGTCATCCTCCGCGCCCGGATCGTTATCCAACCTGCCGCCACGCTTCGATCCATACAGTGTGACCATGAAATAAATGAACAGCGAAGCCACCAGTGCATAGATCGCAGCCGCAACATGCCCCCAGGTAAACCAAGGGCGCGGATGTCCCGGTCGATCGCCCCAAAACGGCAAGGTCAGACCGAAAGCCGCAATCAAGACGACGACAATGATCGCCAGAAACCATGCCGGGACCCGACGCTGGGATTCGGGAATCTTTTCCACCAACTCCCAGTCCTCCAAGCCACGCTTGCGACGGCGCTCTTCGTCGGACGCATAGCCGAAATGATCGTCCGGAATCTTGCCCCATTCTCCACGCACCGGCGTGTTGGGTCGTGGCTCGTCATCCTTTCGCGGTTCCACGTTCTGCCTCCTTGCCGCCAGCATAGTGGCGCAATTCAGACGCATCATGCCATCCATCCGAGGCCTCGACCACGATTTTGAAGCGATAGAGGCCACGCGGCATGTTCGGATCAAGATGGAGATTCACATTCCGCCGCCCCAGGCCGGAGAAATGAACCGATGCCGTGCTGAGCGCATAGTGCGCGGCATCAAGTCCCTCGATGCGCACGCGCATATCCACTGGACGATTGACCTTGTGGGCAAGATTGATCGTGTAATCGAGCACTTGCCCGCCCTGCCAACTGTCGCTGCGATAGACGGTCATGCCGGCCGGCTGGAAGTCCAACACGCCGAACACAAACATCGCGCCGCCAACCAACGCGGCCAACGTCGCCGTCTTGGCGCGACCAAAGAACGAACCCAGCGCGCCACGCGCCCGTTTCCCACCTTCGTCGCCAATCGCCATGCGCAACAACCCCGGTCCTTCCAGCTTTTTGCTGCGGCTGTGCAACTGATCGCAGGCCACCACACATTCGCCGCAATTCACGCAGCTGTCGAATACCTCGGTCTTACGCGGATCGATTTCCAGAAAGCAGGCATCCACACAATAATGACAATGCGCGCAATGATCGGCGCGCGAAGCGTCATAGGCGATATGCAGGGTGTCGCGTGTTTTGAAGGAATGCTGCCAGACGCGATAGATGCACATGTATTTGCAAGCCAGATGACGGATCGCCGCGATATTGATCAGCATCAGCACCACGACCACGAAATAGATCCAGTGCAACGAGCCGACCAGGCGCGGATCGTGCTGAAAGGTGACGAACGCCCAAATGGCTTGCGGAGGATAGAAATAGAACAACGGAATCAGCGCATACAGCATGGCCGCGGCCAAAAGCGCCACACCCAGTACGAGATAATTCGTCCAGGAACGCCGGCGTGTCGCGACGCGCAGTTTCTCTCCATCCAAGCGCATCATGCGCGCCTGCCGACCGAGCAACCGTTCGGTCACGCGATTGGCCCACTCGGACACGGTGTTCTGCGGACACATCCAGCCACAGAACACGGCCCCCACCAGCGAGTACATCATCACCAGAAGGCTTGCGATGAAAACCCAGAACCCCATCACGATGAACACGTCCGAAAACCAGATCAGGTAATCGAACATCCTGACCCCGCCTTGCGCGAGATCGATGCGAAACATGCCTGAGGCTGGAATCACGACGAGCAACGCCAGGGTCAACAACTGGCTGGCGCGCCGCAACGGATGCAGCACCCTGGCGCCGGGCGCGTGCGCCTCGCGAACGGGAATCTTGCCAAGCTCGGTTGACGCGCTCATTGGGCGATGCTAGCTCCCGCCAGACACTAGCGCCAGTGGACTGACTTGACGCAACCGCTCCCGCCAACGCGCGGCCGCCTTTCGATCCCCACGCCGCTCCGCCAATCGCAAAAGCGCACGCAAGCTCTCCGCATGCTGCGGATAGATCGCAAGCACCTTTCGCAGCGCCTGTCGCCGGCTCAGGCCCTTTGGCAGGCCATGTTCCAGACTCGCATACATGGCGTCGGCCAACGCGATTGCCGGCCACCGATCGCGCGCGTTGAGCGTCCGCGCCCGTTGCGCGAACATCATCGCCGTCCGCGTGCGTCCCAACAATTCAGCCATCCAACTGCGCACATCCAGCCCCGCCGCGGCCCGCGCAGCCTGAAACAGGCGCGCATCGCGCGCCGGAATCCCCAGCGTGGCCAGCGCCCGGGCATCATCCTGGCGCCACCGCCACAGCCAGCGCCACATGGCCAGCGGTGAAAGGCCGACATCATAGCGCAGCCTCGGCAGCGCGTATTCGATCACCGGCGCCCACTCGCTCTGTACGGGAGTTGACGGAAAATCGGGAATCGTGCCCCAAAAGCGCGCAAGCCACGTCCACACCCCCTCTCCGCCCAAGGCCGACGGCGGCAGCGTGGCGGCGCGTCGAAGCACAGCGGACATATCCGGCGGCGCATCGCGGAATCCGACCATCGCCAAGCGATAGCCATCGACGAAAACCCAGGCATGCGCTCCAAACACCTGTCGGAAACTGTGCAGCACAACCTGCAGCGTATGCGGATCGAACTGGTTCAAAGCCAACCACTGCACGAACACGCCGCGCGCGCTCAATCGCGCGCGCGCGCGCGCGAATTGCTCCACCGAAAGCAGATTGCTGCGTCCGGCCATATCCGGATGGAACAGATCCCCCAAGATCACATCGAAATGCGCCCTGCTGGCGCGCAGAAAACGGCGCGCATCGTCATGTATCAGACGCAACCTGCGCACGACGCCATCGTTGACCGGGGCAAAAAAGCGCTCCGCCGCGATCATTGCGCCACGCGACAACTCCACACCCACGCGCTGCATGTCGCCGAACGGCAACGCGCCCGCAGCGGTAATCCCCGTCCCGATCCCGAGAAACAAGATCGATCGTGCATCGGGGCACAACAGCAACGGCAGGCGCGCCTGATTCTTTTGCACGATCACCGCGGTCGGCTCACTGGATGCATCCATGCGTTGCAAATCCGACAACAACACCCGTTGCCCGTCCGCGCGCGCCACCACATGGGTAAGCGCCACCACATCCTCGTACACGAACAAATCACGCGCATCCTGCATCGCGGGCAACAATTCCGCCACCGACGGCAGCCGATGTACCGGCCAGGCCAGCAGCGCCAACACGGCAAGCCCCAACCCGCCCCAGCGCCTATCGGCCCAACGCATGCCGCTCACCAGCAGCAGCGCCAGCGCAGCAATCAGCGCGCCCGCGCTTCCCAGAAGCGGCAACAGCACAAAGCCGCCGACCAGTGCCCCGACCGCGCCGCCCAAGCTGTTCGCGCCATACCACCAGCCCCCCACCGCGCACTGACCATCACCCACTCGTCGCGACAACAACGGCAACCAGGCACCGAGCAACAAGGTGACCGGCAAGGTGCAGAGGATCACCATCGCGCCCTGCGCCAGCAGCGCGCCGCCCAGCGAGGAAAAATCACCCGCCGCCGCCTGCGCCACATAAGGAAGGGCATACAGGCCCAGCAGACCCGAGAGCCCCGCCAGCACGGGGAGCAGCGACAGCCAGGCACGCGCACGCATCCATCGACTGAGCAGGCTGCCCAAGGCGATGCCGAGCAGATATACGCAGAGCAACACGGCCAGGACATATTCGGTGCGCAACAAAACCGTGCCAAATAACCGTGTCCACAGCACCTCGAGCATCAACGCCGCGGCACCGACACCGGCATAGGCCAACAAGTCCAGCGCCGCAGGCCGCACCGGCTTCATACCTGCCCGCATCCCGAGGTCCGCCGCATGACGCGCCCGCAGCAACAGCGAGCACGCCAACATCCCCCCCAGCCCCGCCACGCATGCCACTGCCTGCCGCCAGCCGAACGCGGGCAAAAGCCAAAGCGGAAGCAGCGCACCGAGCGCGCCACCCAAGGCATTGACACCGTACACCCAGGCCACCGCATGCGGCAGACCGTCCGCCGCGGCGAGCGCAGCCGGGAAGGCCAAACCCATGGCGAATGCGGGCAGGAACAAGAGCAATAAGGCCATCGCGCCCTGCAGCGTCTGCCAGGCGGGCAACGCCATCCCGCCCCCCCACTGCGCAAGCAACGCATCCAATGCCGGCAACAGAAACGGCAACAACAGCGCATAAACGGCCAGCAAACCCTCGATGACCGCCAGCACCCGCATGGCCCTCGACGACGAAAGGAAGGCGAAGCGCTGCGCGCCAAGCATGCCTCCCAATCCCAGCCCGGCCATGAATGCGGCCACCGTAAACACGACGCCAAAAATGCTGACGCCAAACAATAGCGACAGCATGCGCGTCCACAGGACTTCATAGGCAAGCGCGGTGACGCCGGTGCCCGCAAGAATCAGTAGCAGCAGCGCCATGCGCCGAAGATCACCCATCGATCGACGTCTAGTAGGAGCGACTCAGCGCGGGCCGGTGGCCGGATGCATCAGTACGGCCAGAACCAGGCGATCGAAGTTGCCGCGTGCACGATCGCCAGGGTCATGGACAACCCCGCGAGAATCATGTGCGCCACGAACACATCCTTGCCGAAAGCCGCCATCGCAATCCCCATCGCGCCCGTTGCCAGCAGCAGCACAAGCAGCGCGATCCCCATCAAAAACAGGATACGATGCTTGGTGCGGGTATCGATGCGGCGCTGCGGGCTTTCACCATCGTCCGCGGCAAACTGCTGAATCATGACTTCCGATCGATCTGTCGCCGTCTGCGCATGGACCGGTGCCGGCGATGCCAGCAGCACGGCGCACAATACCATAAACAGCCAGCTACTCGCCCGCATCCTGCTCCTCCGCATCGCGACGCATGGCATTGCGCACGTACAGAATCGCCTGCAAAATCATCGGCGCAAAGACGAGAAAGAACAGAAACACGAATATCATCCACGGCGTGTTGATGGTGACATGCAGAAAACGGTAGCTGTCCACAGCCCACGCATCACCGCCATACACAACTGCGACCGCGGCCAACATGATCGCCCACAATCTCATCGGTGTTCCTCCTTGCTTGCGTCCATCGCGCAACGAAATCCATAAAAGTCCGAGGCATAGTTCGGCAGCGAATAATTTCGATGGTAGACAAAGGTGGAAAAGGGATCGCTCTTCCACGAGCCACCACGCATGACGCGGTAAATCAGACTTTCCTTCTCGTCCGATCCGCGCTGATAATTAGGATCGATATCCTTGGCTTTGAAAATGGAGGGATCGCCCGGCGAGCCCGGATACGGCGCAAACTCATCGGCTACCCATTCCTGCACATTGCCCGCCATGTCCATGACCCCATAGGGGCTTGCGCCATTGGGATAGGCGTTCACCGGCGTCGTGTGGCCGACGCGATAATAAGTATTCAGGTTTTCCGGACGCAACGCGTTGCCCCAAGGCCAGCGCCGGCCATCCGTGCCGCGCGCGGCTTTCTCCCACTCGGCCTCGGTGGGCAGCCGCTTGCCCGCCCAGGCGCAATAATCGCGCGCATTGTACCAGGAAACCATGGTCACCGGATGCATGGCCATGCCGCGCGGAATCTTCCCATCTTTCCAGTTCAACGGCGGTCGATAGTGCTTCGCAGCCACAAAGCGCGCATATTGCGCCTGGGTGACCGGATACTTGTCAATGCGGAACGCCTTGACATAGACGCGATGCTTGGGCCGATTGGCGGCATTGGACTTGGGATCATCGGTTCCCATCCAGAACACGCCGGCGGGCACCTCGATCATCCGCGCAAGTTCCTGCCATTGCGCCGGCGACAACAAGGCTGCGGCCTCCTCTGGTGTATAGGTTGCCAGCGCCTTGCCGTGCTTTTCATGCGCTTCGTGCAGATAAATTTCCTCGCCCGCGGCCCGGATGTGCTTGGGCATTTCCCGCACGTCATAGGTGGCCTTGGCGCGCATTTCCGCCATGCGCAGCGCCCCCAGCTTCATCACATGCAGCCCGCCCCCGACCATGGCCAGGGTGATGCACACCACCAGGGTGGCCATCAACCAGCGTTTGCGTCGCCGCCGCTGCGCCGGGGTGACCGGAATGCGCGCCTTCACGAACGCTCCTCCGGCTCGTCCTCGGGAAGCGGTACCGAATCTGCGGGGCGAAAATTCGGATCGTCCCAGGAAAAGCGCTTGCGGATCAAAATCTCGCCAATGAAGCCGCCGACCGCGCAAAACTCCATCTGCAGAATCACGAACATGACCCAAATGCCCCAAGGCAACACATGCACGCCTTGGGGCAAGCTGTAAAGATGCGTATGCTGATAATCCCACAACATCACGAACGCGGGCGGAAAATGCGCCACGTACTTGCCGCCGAAACCATAAATCACCCCGATCACGACCCCGACCGCCACCGGCACAACACTCATCGCCACAAGCCATGGCACATCGAAGCCCTGCAGGCCGCGGAACCAGGCCAGGTGCACATCGAGCAGCATCATGCTTCCCTTGTACAGCGCCATTCCCACAGCGATCGCAATCAAGGCCCTGAGCCAATAGGGCGCCCACGAATC
Source organism: Zetaproteobacteria bacterium (assembly GCA_003696795.1). Classification (GTDB taxonomy): domain Bacteria; phylum Pseudomonadota; class Zetaproteobacteria; order Mariprofundales; family Mariprofundaceae; genus J005. The sequence continues at coordinate 7,393 of RFFT01000007.1, forward strand.
CGCCGTGATCGTCGGTTTGTTGGGCGGGCTCATCATACCCCATTCACTCCTTGCCGGTGAGTTTGCGCCGCTCGTCCTTGCGCACCTCGTCCAGATACCAGCCGCGCACCTTCATGCTGGCAAAGTAGCGCGCGAGAATCATGCGCTGTTCCTCCGGCAAATACGCATAGGACGGCATGCGATATTTGGGCTTCAGTCGACTGGGCAGAATCGCCTGCGGATTCTCGGCAGAAAAATAGCGATACAGCCACTCTTCGCTCCGCAACGAGCCAATGCCGTCGAGACTCGGCGCGGGCACATTCTGGAACACGCTCTTGACGGACCAGATGGTGTGGCAATTGCGACACTGCAATTTGCGGTAGAGCTCGGCACCCGAGCGCTTGAGCGCCGCATCCGCGGTGGAATAAAACGGCAATGCCTCCTCGGGCGTATCATGTTTGCTGGGATGGATGAACGATTGCACCATCGCCACCATCAGCATCCCGACAAAAAGAAGGATGACCGTGCTGACCACGGTCATCCAGTTCAAACCCTTCATCTACAGCTCGCGCGCCGCCGCTTCTTTTTCGGCCAGCACTTCGCGCCGACGCGCCTCCTGCTGGCGTGTCACCTCTTGATATTTGGCGAATTCCTCAGGGTCCATCTTGTCCTTGTCGCCGTCATCGAACACCAGATACTTGATATCCTCGTCAAACTGTTCGTTTCTCGCAGCCCAGCGGATCCCGAACACCACACCGATCAGGATGGCCGCACCGCTAATCAGCCAAATATAGATTGTCCATCCATCATGCAATTCAATGTTAAACATCGAACACCTCCAAGCGGCTCATTGTCGGGCTAGAACAGGAAACCGTCAAGCAACTGAACCGCGGCAAAGATCGCCGCCACCACGACTCCGAATGTGATCATCAGAAACAGCACCTTCTCTCCGGGCTTGACCGCCTCCCCCGCATGTTGCCGGAAGAACGCCCAGATGATCCCGACAAAGACCGCGATCGCGATCATCATGAAGATAAAGATCCCGACGCTGTAGGAATGCGCGCGCATGCTTTCGATGCCGAAGCCAAACGACTGCGCGCTCGCCGCCTGCGCATCGAGCGCCAGCAACATAACTACAATGATCCGTTTCATTGCCGGCATGCTAATGAGCGTCATTTCTGGCGGCAAGAAAACAAAAAGGGCGCCATCCACGATGGCGCCCTCCAAGCACGTGTTCGCGTTCAGAAGATATTCTTGCGCGGATCGGGAGTTCCCTTCTTGTGCTTGTCCACAAAGAAGCTGTAGATGATCGGTGCTACCAAGGCGATGGTAATCACCAAGCCTGCCGCAAATTGAGGATTATCCATGTTAATCATTCCTTACCTCCCGTAATTAATGCGCGATCGAATGATCAGGCTGCCAGGTAAACGGCGGCAGACGCTTCACCGCAATGATCACCGACAGGCAGAACACGATGAACCAAATGCAGGCAATGGTATAACCCTTGTCCCACCAAGGCTGCTTGGCGATCACGGTGCCATCGGGCTGGATGTTGAAGAAGTTGGCCTTCACCACCTTGTCGCCGATCACGGTGTATTCCTCGAGATCCGCGCCAGCGGTTTGCAACTCCACGATCTGCGGCGCAATCACACGCAAGTGATCGAGATCGATCGGATGCTGTTCGCGTTGGAAGGTGTACTTCGAATCGAAATGCGACAGCGCATCCTCGATCATCGCCATGGCCTTTTTCTTGCGCTCATTGTATGGCAGCGACGTGTCATTGATCACCGCCTGCACCGGATCGCTGTTCATCAGCGCCACATAATCGGCATAAAGCGCCGCCGTGGGCCGCTGCCCGTACAAGGGGAACGTGATCGCCATCGCGGTGGCATAGGTCAACAGCAACAACCCGATCACCGGACGCGGCAGCGGATTGTTGTTCTCCGCAATGCCACCCAGGCTTTCATGCTCCCAGACATGCTTCGCGCGTTCGTTTTCATCCTCCGTCGCCAATGAATACAGAGGTCTATTGAATGTCCATCCCATGCTCGTCTCCTCCCTTATTTCAGATTCAGCACAAAGTCGATCAGCATCCGCGCTTCACTATCCGGCGCAGGGATCGGCACCTCGGGCGGATAGGCGCGCTTGCCCTCGGCGTACTCCATGAACTCCTTGTCCCAAGCGGCCAGATCGATCGGATTGCCGTTGGCATCCTTGTCGCCCCACAGGTAGTCATAGCGCGGCATGATCGAATGCGGCTGAACCAAACGCGGATTGAAGAAGTGCATGGTCATCCACTCGCGCGAGCTGTTGCGGGAACCGACATGCAACAGGTCAGGCGCCTTGCGGTCGGAACCGAACGTGGTCGGCGATTCGCCGTTGAAGTCACCCACCAGCGGCGGACGGCCAAAGGTTTGCCAGTCCTGCGTTTCCTCGGGCAGCAGGGTATGACACCACCAGCAACCCTCGCGGATGAACATGGTCTTGCCGGAACCGGCCAGGAACTGCTGATCGGCGGCATTGAGCGTTGCATCCGGCCGCCGATCAGCAGTTCCTGGCCGGTTCCGGCA
>RFFT01000029.1 GCA_003696795.1 Zetaproteobacteria bacterium
ACAACTACCGCCTGCTGGACAGTCGGACGGATGCCCGGACGATGGCGGTGATCAAAGCCGACGCCTACGGCCATGGTCTGCGCGAAGTGGCCGGCGCACTGCTGGAGGAAGGGTGCCGCGATTTTGCGGTCACCGATGCACGGGAAGGCGCCAGGCTGCGCGCCCTGCTTGCCGACCATTCGTCGCACATCACCTTGCTCTCCGGCATCTTCGATGAGGAGGATGCGCGGCTCGCCAAGCGCTGGGCACTGCAGCCGGCCATTTATGACATCCGCCAACTCGACTGGCTCAAGCGCGCCGCCTTTCGAGGCGATGTCTGGCTGAAGGTCGACACGGGCATGAACCGCTTGGGCGCTCAGGACATCGAGGACCTCTGCCAGCAGTGCACCCGCCAGGGCATCCGAGTGGCCGGACTGATGAGCCACTTGGCCTGCGCCGACCAACCCCAACATCCGATGAATCAGCGGCAGGCGGACATCCTTAGCGCGCTTGCCAAGCGCATGCGCCTTCCCGCCTCGCTACTCAACACGGCGGGCCTCGTCAACCTGCCTGATTATGCTCTGGACGCCGTGCGCCCGGGGATTGGGCTGTATGGCATCGAACCGGTGGCCGGCAAGCCGCTGGGACTTCGCCCGGTGATGCAGTTTGGCGCTAGAATTGTGCATATGAGAAAGGTGCGTAAGGGGGAGAGCATTTCCTACGGGGCCTCGTTTGTAGCCAGGCGATCCATGCGAGTGGCAATCGTGGCCGCCGGCTATGCCGACGGCGTGCCACGCGCACTGTCCAACCGGGGGAGCGTGATGCTGCGCGGGCAACGGGCGCCCATAGTCGGCAGGGTATGCATGGATTATACCATGATCGATGTCTCCGCCGTGCGCGCCGCAACCGGCGACATGGTGGAATTCTGGGGCGAAAGCTTGAACGCTGTCGAGGTCGCGGCAGCGGCGGGGACCATTGCCTATGAGCTTTTCACCGGCGTGGGCGCGCGGGTTGCGCGCGAGGTACGGGACGGATAGCGCCATGCGTGGCGCAACGCCCATTCAGTCCCTATTGCTGCGGGCGGGGCTGTATCCCATGCTGTTCGGGCAAATGATTCGCCGCCTGCTGCGGCCTCCGTTCTATCTCCGCGAAACGCTCCTACAATGCGAGGAGGTGGGTGTACAGTCGCTGCCGGTCGTGCTGCTCACCGCCATCTTTACCGGTATGGTGCTCGCCTTGCAAAGTTATATCGCCTTTCACCGCTTTGCGGCGGAAAGCATGACCGCGACCGTGGTCTCGATGTCGATCCTGCGCGAGCTGGGCCCCGTCCTGGTCGGACTGATGGTGGCCGGGCGCATCGGCGCCGCCTTTGCGGCCGAACTGGGAACGATGCGCGTCACCGAACAGATTGATGCGCTGTGGACGTTATCCACCGACCCGATCCGTTACCTGGTGGTTCCCCGCTTTCTCGCCGCCCTGTTGATGTTGCCGTTGCTGGTCGTACTCGCCGACGCGGTCGGCATCGCCGGAGGCTATCTGGTCAGCATCTATATGCTCGACCAAAACCCCACGACCTATTGGAACAATACCTTTCTGTTTTTGAAACAGATCGACTTCTATTCCGGGCTGCTCAAGGCGCTGGTCTTTGGCGGCATCATCAGTCTGGTCGGCTGCGCTGAAGGCTTCTACTGCGAAGGAGGCGCGGTGGGCGTAGGGGAAGCGACGACGCGAGCCGTGGTGCTGAGCGCGATGAGTATCCTCGTCGGCGATTACCTGCTCACCGCCTGGATCTTCCAATGAGCAAGCAGGTGAAAATCGCCACCCGTGGTCTATGCAAGTCCTTTGCCGGACGCCCCGTCCTTGACCACATCGACCTAGACATCATGACCGGTGAATCGCATGTGATTATCGGCCTATCCGGCGCCGGTAAAAGTGTGCTGCTCAAATGCATTCTGGGTCTGATCCGCCCTGATGCCGGCTCCGTATTCGTCAATGGAGAAAACTGGTGCGCATTGTCCGCCGAGGCGCGGTTATCGCGCATGCGCTGCATCGGCGTCGTCTTCCAGGGCGCGGCCCTGTTCGACTCGCTACCCGTATGGCGCAATGTTGCCTTCGTGCTGCTGCAGCAGGGCATGGCGGAAAGACAGGCGCGCGCCCGCGCGGAAGAGGTGCTGGACTGGGTGGGGTTGCCCAATATCGCGGACAAAATGCCGGCCGAACTCTCCGGCGGCATGAAGAAACGGGTGGGGCTTGCCCGCGCCTTTTGCCACCGTCCGGAAATCATCCTCTATGACGAGCCCTTAAGCGGCCTGGATCCGGTCATGTCCGATGTCATCATCACCCTGATGACGAGGCTGCACGAGGAGCATCGGGTCACCTCGCTGACCATTGCCCACAATATGAATCTGGTTCGGAAGTTTGCCGATCGGGTCAGCATGCTCTACAACGGAAAGATACACCAGCAACTGCCCCGCGATCAGGTGGATCAATGCCAGGACCCCGTCTTCCGCCAGTTCGTCGAGGGGCGCGCGCACGGCCCGATGCAGGTGTTGACGGAAAAGCGGAAAGGAGGTTCACGATGAATGCGCAAACGCGCCTGGGCGCCTTCCTGCTGCTTTCGCTGATCCTGCTGGGCGTGTTCAGCAGCAAGATCGGGCGCATCCATTGGTTCGAGGAAGAAGGGCAGCAAGTCGAGGCTTTGTTCCATGACGTGGCCGGTGTTGCGCAACGCACGCCGGTGCTCATGGCCGGGGTCAAGATTGGCACTGTCGAGCAAATCCGCCTGGAAGGCAATGAGGCGCTGGTCATCATGCGCATCGCACCCAACATCCGCCTTCCCCGCTCCACCCACGCACGCATCGAAGGCGGGGGACTTATCGGCGAGAAATACATCGCCTTGAGCGCAGAACCAGGGGATGAAACCCCCTTGGCAGGCCGGCGCATTCCCAGCGAAGAGACAGGCAACATGAATGCGCTCCTGAAAAAAACCGAGAATATCGCCAGCGATCTCCAGCGCCTGTTTGCAAGGATCGAAACGGTGACCGGCACGATTGACGCCATGCTGGACGAAAACCGCAAGCCGCTGCGCGATGGACTGCAAAGCCTGCGCAATGGTGCGCACACGCTATCCGACTTGCTTACCCGCCACCAGCGCGACCTGGACCGCTTGTTGCGCGAGCTGCCGGCACTGAGCCGGGAAAGCCAAACCTTCTTCAAGGAAGGTCGTGCCGTCATGCAGCAAGCGCGTGGCATCCTGACCGACAACCGCGAGAACCTTTACCGAACGCTGTTCGAACTGCGCAAGGCCTCGGAAAATCTCGAACTATTGAGCGAAGACCTGCGCCTCAATCCGTGGAAGCTGTTGATCGAAAAGCCGGAGATCAAGCCTCCGCAACACCCGCACGAACACGATGAGGAACTGATCATGACGACCGGGCATCTCGGGCCGGCTGAAAGGCAACGCTGAAGCATGCGCGCGCACGCGACATTTCTGACACTCGCGGTGCTCGTCTCCGCCTGCGCAACCTCACTGCCGGGCAACGATCCCATCCAGCGGGCGGAAAGCCTGCGGCAACAGGGACGCATCGCGGAAGCGCGCCGCGTGCTTACCGATTACCTCGAACGGCACCCCGAACAACTGGATGCCCGTTATAACCTCGCCCTCATCCATGCCCAGCAGGGAGACACCGACACCGCCATACGCCTCTATCGAGCGAACCTGGCACGAGCAGCCCATCTACCATCGAGCGTGAATCTCGCCCTGCTCTATCAACGGCGGCGGCTGTTTTCGGCCGCCCTGCAAGTGTTGCAGGACGCGGCGCGTGCCTATCCGCGGCGCGCACTACCTCGCTATCTGATTGGCATCATCCATTGGCAACAGGGCCAGCTGTCGGCGGCCAAGCAAGCCTTCCTACGGGCCCTTGCCGCAGAACCGGGAAACGGTTATGCCCATTGGCATTACGCGCGCTATCTTGCTTCCACTGGTCAGCGAACCGCCGCCCTTGCCGAAACCCGAAAGGCGGTGCACATGCAACCCGACTGCGCCAATTGCTGGCGCTTTTATGCGCAATTGCTTGCCGCGCAGGGGCGCCCGTACGACGCCATCGCGGCCTATCAACACAGCCTGGCCATCAGGCCCGATACTGCAACGCGACAGGCGCTGATCACCTTGTTTGAGCAAACCGGTGAACACAGACGCGCGCAACGCATGCGCCAAGCACTCACGCAATGGCAGGCAAGCCATGAATAAGGGTCCGGCATCCTTTGACTTCAGGCCATCCGCGCCCGCCTCGACTGGGGTGGAAATGGAATGGATCCTCGTCGATCAGGCCACGGGTGCACAAACCCCGCTGGCTCCACAACTGCTCTCCAGCCTTGCGCCCTCACCGCGCATCAAGGCCGAACTGTTCACCTCGATGATCGAGGTGAACACCGCCATCCATCACAGCACCTCGGGATGCATGCATGAGCTCGATACACTATACACAACATTACACTCGGCGGTGACTCCGCTCGGCGGCGGATTGCTGGCCAGTGGCACGCATCCATTTTCGCACTGGCAGCAACAACAGATCAGCGGTGACCCGCGCTATGCCCGCTTGCTTGCCCGCCTGCAATGGATGGCCCGCCGCTTCAACATCTTCGGCATTCATGTGCATGTCGGGATGCCGGACGGAGACAGCTGTATTCGTGTCATGAACCGCCTGCTGCCCGTGATGCCGGCCTTCCTGGCCATCTCGGCCAACTCCCCTTTCTGGCATGGACACGATACCGGACTGTCCGCCGCCCGGATCAAGGTGTTCGAAGGTCTTAGCCAAGGGGGCATGCCGTTCTATTTCAACGATTGGCGGGACTTCGAGCACTGCGCAGCGCGCCTGTTGGCCACCGGCAGCATCGATTCGATTCGTGATATCTGGTGGGAAATGCGACCGCACCCTGACTTCGGCACACTGGAGATCCGGATCGGCGATATGCCACTCACCCGCGCGGATACCGCTGCATACATCGCTTACGTCCGCGCGGAATGCATGGCAGCGCTATGCGATACAACAAACGGGAACCGCGTACATCCCTCCCTGATCCGGGAAAATCGCTGGCGCGCCTGCCGCCATGGCATGCATATGGAATTCATCGACCCCGCAAGCGAGACGGCGTATCCTTTTCTGGACTGGCTGGATAAGCGCCTCGCATGGCTGGATGCCCATGGGGCAAGCCATGAGGACCTCGCCATCGTACGCGGGCAACTGGCGCGGTGGCGACAGGACGGCGATGGCGCCACCCGCCAACGGGCGCTGCGCCAGAAACATGCCGAACCTGACAGCATGATCGCGGCGATGCGTACCCAAGACGGTTGGGGATAACCATATGACGAATATGCTGCAGGAACACATCAATAACATCATAGATCAGGTCATCGCCTATCGGCGACACCTGCATCGCCATCCCGAGCCTTCCGGTCGGGAAGAAGCCACCGCGCGCTGGCTGGCCACCCAATGCAGGCGGCTCGGTCTCATCGTCCGGGAACATATCGGCGGCCATGGCATTTGTGCGCGGATGCAACTCGATCCTGGACTGCCCTGGCTGGCGCTGCGCGCGGATATCGACGCACTACCGATTCGGGAGCAAACAGGACTTGCGCATGCCTCCTGCCATGACGGGCTTGCCCATGCCTGTGGCCATGACGCACACAGCGCGATGCTGCTGGGGGCTGCCGCCACCCTTCGCCAATTGCGCCAACATCTTCGCTGCAACCTGATGTTCATTTTCCAGCCCGCTGAGGAAACCTGTACTGGCGCCACCGCAATGCTTGCCGATGGTTTGTTCTCGGAGATCCAACCCGAGTTCATCTTCGCATTACACGTCTATCCTGACCTACCCGCCGGCACCGTCGGTCTGCGGCGCGGGGTCATGTGCGCTGCGGCGGACCTGTTCGAAGTGACCATCGAGGGGCGAGGCGGACATGCAGCCAGGCCGCATGAATGCACGGACACCATCCTCATCGCCAGTCATATGATCCAGGCACTGCACCATATCATCAGCCGCCGCATTGATGCCCAGCATCCGGCGGTGCTAACCATCGGCGAAATCCATGCCGGTCACGCAGCTAACATTCTACCGGACAAGGCACGCTTCGCCGGAACGGTGCGCACCTTTCATCCTGAAATCCATGAAACCATCCGCGCGCATATGCAACGCATCATCCACCAGACCGCTGAATCCTGGGGCGCTACGGCGCACTTCTCGCTCAAACAAGCAAGCCCGGTGCTGGTCAATGATCCGCTACTGGTGGATGCATGCGCGGAAGTTTTTGCACAATATCTTCCTGCCTGCCGGCAAATTGAGCTTGACCAGCCATCGCTGGGCGGCGAGGACTTCGCCGAGTTCCTCCGAAAGATACCCGGTGCGCTGTTTCGCCTGGGGACGGGCGCCGGTCCACAAACCCGCTATCCCTTGCATCATCCGCGCTTCGATATCGAGGAGAATGCGATGCGCGAGGGGGTTGGCCTCCTGTGCGCGTTGGCGCTCGCGTTTCCGCACTTGCAAAAGCGGACCGCATCCCCCATACATACGCTATGCTGAAATTTTTCTTTTTTCTCTTCATCACCCTGCCGCTGGCGGAGTTATATGTCCTTATCGAAGTGGGTCGCGGGATCGGCGGGTTGCCGACCATCGCCCTATGCTTGCTGACGGCGGCGATAGGTGGATTGCTGATTCGCTGGCAGGGGCTAAACACGCTTATCGATGCGCGCCGCCGCATGCAATATGGCGAGTTGCCCGCGGAGCACGGGCTGCATGGTATCATGCTGGCCGTCAGCGGGTTGATGCTGTTCACGCCGGGGTTCATCACCGATACGCTCGGTTTTTTATTACTTGTTCCACCCGTTCGCCGTTGGTTGATTCGGCACCTATTTGCCCCGCGGGATGATGGCATCATCGATATCGATGTCATTGACCATCACCGTTTACGATAAGATTGACAGGAGGTTTTGCCATGTCTCTTTCCACCCTGACCGACAACCGCACCCTCGATGCGCGTATCGCCTTTGTGGGCAAAACCTACGGCGCGCTCGCGCTGTGCATCATGGCAGGCACTCTGGGGGCCTATTTGTCGCTGGGCCTCTCCTTCCCGTATGAACATCCCTGGCTGATGCTGGGCCTACTGGTCGGCGGGATCATGCTGGTGCAAAGCGTCCGCCATGTGCGTGGTATCAACATGCTCGCGCTGCTGGGTTTCGGCGCACTGACCGGCATGGCCATCGCACCGCTGGTGGCAGTGGTGGCCGCCCGCTCGGAAATGTTGGTCGTACAGGCTTTCCTGAGCGCGGGCGTGGTCTTTGTTGCCCTCAGCGCCTACACCTTTATTACCCGCAAGGATTTCTCATTCCTGCAAGGCTTCGTCTGGACCGGTCTGGTCGGGGTGCTTGTGCTCGGATTGAGCAACTACTTCTTTTTCGAGTCCAGCACGCTACAGCTGACTCTTGCCGGAATCAGCGTTCTGCTGTTCTCCGCTTTCATCCTCTATGACACTTCCGCCGTGTTGCGCACCTACCCCAACGATGAATACATTGCCGCCGCCCTAACGCTGTACCTCGACGTCTTCCTGCTGTTCGAGAATCTGCTGACCTTGTTCGGCGTGATGGGCGACGACTAGGCCCGGCGATAGCTGTCGATCAGCCGCCGTACATCCTGAGCACGAACATCGGCGCTGATGAATGCCTGGCCGATGCGCTTGAGTAGAACAAAACGGATTTGTGTACCAATGTTTTTCTTGTCATGGCCCATGGCATCCAGCCATCGCTCGGCGGGAAAAGCCGGCACCTCGGTTGGTAATGAAGCCCGCTTCAGGCACGCGCAAATCCGCGCCTCGATCGCAGCATCGGCATAGCCCATTTGCGCGGACATCCGCGCAGCCATCAACAAGCCCAACGCCACGGCTTCGCCATGCAGATAGCGTCGATAAGCGGTCATCGCCTCGATCGCATGGCCAAACGTATGCCCCAAGTTTAGTAGGGCCCGCATGCCCTGCTCCGTCTCATCGGCCATGACGACCTCCGCCTTGTGGCGACATGACTCGTGAATCAACTCGCTGACAACCATCGCATCCAACTGCAGGGCATCGGGCATATGGGCGTCAAGCCAGTCAAAGAAAGCCGCGTCGCGAATCAAGCCGTACTTGATGACCTCGGCCAATCCCGCCCGGACCTGCCGCGCGTCCAGCGTCCGCAACATCAGGGGGTCGATCCATACCAAGCGGGGCTGGTAAAAGGCGCCAATCATGTTCTTGCCGTGCTCATGATTGATCCCGGTCTTGCCACCCACACTCGAATCCACTTGCGCAAGCAGGGTGGTGGGCACTTGCACAAATGGGATACCGCGCCGATAACAAGCAGCGGCAAAGCCCGCCATATCGCCGATCACGCCACCACCGAGCGCGACGATCGGCTCATTGCGCGCAATCCGCGCCTCCATCAGCGCATCGAGAATCTTCGACCAGGTGCGCAGCGTTTTAAATTGCTCACCATCCGGCAAGATGCATGCAGTGCTGTGCCATCCTCCTTCACGCAAAGATGCTTCCAACTGCTCAAGATACAGCGGGGCAACCGTCTCATTGGACACGACCAAACATCGTTCGGCATCGGGCAACAACGCGCGCATCGCCCGGCCCAACCGCGGCAAGGAGTCCGGTTCGATATGGATGTCATAGGAACGGGCTCCCAACTCGACCCGATAAACCTTCTCATGCATGCTGTAATCCTCAGTCCTAGCCTCGCCGCCGCACGGGCTTATCCACCCCGGCCGGACAATTGCTCGCCCGCGCTACCCACCAGCGTCGGCGTAATAAACAGCATCAACTCCACCCGCGTATCCTCTTTCTGGTTGCGTTGGAACAACTTGCCCAACAGAGGAATCTCGCTGAAAAATGGGACGCTGTTTTTCGTATGCCCCACCGTCTTGGAGTAAATACCACCTAGCACGACCGTTTCACCATTGTCCACCAACAGCTTCGTGGTCAGCAGTTTCTTATCGATAATCGGATCGCCCCCTGGCACAAGCGTATTCGCCTGTGGCGTATCCTTGTGAATCTCGAGATTCATGATGATCTTGTTGTCCGCGGTGATCTGCGGTGTGGCGATCAAGCTCAGCTTGGCCTCGCGGGTCACCGTTGACGTCACCAAAATTCCCCCTTGGGCCGTGGTCTGCGTGAACGGAATCTCGATAATCTGCTCAATGCGCGCCTGTTGGTTATTGCTGGTCAGCACGCGTGGATTGGACAACACCTTGATCTTCTGGTCCGCCTCGGCCGCCGAAAGCTCTAGATTCAGATTCAGCGCATTGCTCAGGGTGCCCAGGCTATAGCTGATCGCACCCGCAGGCCCCTGCGCCGGCAAATCGACCAGGTTGCCGCCGATACCACCTGTCAGCGTATGGCCAAACCGCTTGCCCACGGCCGCCGGGTTGGCATACGTGCCCCCCCATCTGACCCCCAAATCCCGGGTAAAGGCGTTCGTCGCTTCCACAATGCGCGCCTCGATCAGCACTTGCTGCACCGGCTTGTCCAGCTCGGCGACCAGCCGTTTGATGTTTTCCACCCGCCAGGCGGTATCCGTCACGATCAAAATATTGCTGCGCTTGTCCATCAGCAAAGAACCGCGCGGAGAAAGCAATGCCATGTTGCTGCTCTCGCTGGTGCCCGGCGCGGGCGCACCGGAGGCGGCAGCCTGTTCCGCCTTGCCGCCTCCGCCCTGCTTTCGCGCGCTTTCCAGCATCGCCTTGATATCTTCCACCGAGGCATAGCCCAGATGAATGAATTCGGTAACCAACGGCTCCATATCCTGTGTTGCTTCGCGCGCCTTCATCCGCTCCTTGTACTCGCGTTGCAGCACATCCAGCGGAGCGATGCGCAGCACATTGCCCTGTTGAACCTTACCCAAGCCTTTGGCCGCCAGAATCAAGTCCAGCGCTTGATCCCACGGAACATCCACCAAACGCATGGTCAACCGTCCACCCACATCATCGCCCATGATGATGTTCAAGTCGCTCATCTCCGCGATTAAACGCAAGGCGTTGCGTATATCGATATCCTTGAAGTCGAAGCTCACCTTGCGCCCGTGATATGGCAAACGCTCGCCCACCTTGCCAACTTCCTGCACAGGATGGAACGTCAGCGTCAGGACATTACCTGACTGGAACGAGGTCACGCGCGCCTCTTCACGCAGACGCGCCACAACCCGCACACCCTTGCCATGCTGATAACTGTCGATCTGCCCGACCGGCCCGGGAAAAGCGGACACATCGAGCGTACGCTCCAGCTTGCGTGCCAGTTTTGCCGCGGCGATATCGACGATCACCAATCCCTTGCGCTGGTGGACGTTGATATTCGCATCCGTGGATGCAGTGCGGATCACCAACTTGGGACTGTTGCCATTGGGCACATAATCCACCGCCTCTACCTGTTGCCCGCCCCGCCCCTGCGGCAAGCGCGCACCAAGCTGCAACACCCATTCCCCTTCGCCGCGCGCAATCTGGCGATGCGCCGGCGCCGGTGTCGCCAACGTCACGACCATGCGCAACCGCTGACGAGCGCTGCCTACGGTAATCGCGCGCACATACTTGTCATCATAGGAGAAATGTTCGCGCGCCAAACGCGACTCGCCCTGCCAGAAATCAACGATGATGGACTTTCCATCCTCGGTGACAAACAGGTTGTGATTGACATTCATATGCTCACCGCGCACATGCACTTCCGTACCATGCCCGGTGTTGCGCAACACGATATCTTTGATGATCGCGTGACCACCACGCGCATGCGACTTACCCTCAGCCAGTCGTAACTCCAGGTCCGCGCCCTGCTCATGCACGCGATACTGCGCCGTTTCGCTTAGCGCAAGCTCGATTCGAACCCCTTGTTCATCCTGCCGCCAGCGAATGGACCGCAACGCACCGTGTTGCGAAACCACTGGCGGTTGAATTCGATCAGCAAGGGTGGCGCCCGGCAGACGCAACACCAAACGATGCGGCGCGGACAACTCATAAACCCGATACTCCTGCGCTCGATCGAGATGCAAGCGCAGCAATGTGGCACCGCCTTCCGTGCGTACATCCGCCCCCGCAAGCTGTGCGGCATCCGCACCCACGGCAAGGCTACATAATGCCACCAGCAGGCAGCCCAGCTGCCACCATCTCATCATGACTACCTCCTCTGCCTTTGCCGCGCGCCGTGCCTCTTTCCCTTGGCGGGGGCGGATTTCGACGGCTCCACGAAGCGATAGGTTACCACCTGCCCGGACACTTCCAACGCATCCCTGCCCTTGCCTCGCTGGATCGACAGTTCCTTCACCTCGACGATGCGCGGCATCTCACCCACCCGCTTGAGAAACGACAGCAATTGCTTGAAGCTTCCCGACAACGAGATCGCAACCGGAACCTCGGCGTACAACTCCCGCCGCACCTCCGGCTGGGGCGCAAAGGTACTGAACTCCAACCCCGCATCCTTGCCCGCCCAGGACACATCCGCGAGCAAGGTATCAATCTGCGACTTCTTCGGCAGCATATTCAGCGCAAGCTGAAGGTCGTGTCGCAACTGCTCGTACTCTTGCTTCTTTTCCGGCAGCTTGCTGGCCAGCTTTTGATGGTGTGCAAGCTTGTCGCGCTGTTGCTGCACCTGCTCGCGCAGGGTATCCATTTCCTCCTGTAATGGCATCCAGAGCAAACTGTCATACAATCCAGCAAGCAGAACCAGACCGACAAGCAACGCCAACACCTTCTGCCGCATCGGATAACCGAGCAAGGGCCGGCAAGCATCAAGCAGACGATCAAGCTGCGACGACAGGCGCTCCATCATCGTACCTTTCCTTGCCGCGTTGCAACCTGCGTCTCCTTGCCGCCGGCACGGGAGAGCAGCAGCTTGAATTCTCGCACATTGTGACCCGCGACCCGCTGACGGGTAATGCCTTGCAAGCGAACCTCGGCAAACAGCGCCGATGCATCCAGGCGACGCATCAGGACAGCCACCGCCTTGTTACTCTCCGCTCGCCCCGTCAACTGGATATGGTGCCCCTGGTCCTGCAACGACAGCAGCCAAACATCGTCCGGTATGCGCCGCGCAATCTCATGCAGGGCCAGCAGGACACGGAACCGACCGGTTTGCAATTGATCCACCAAACGCAACTTGCTTTCCACTTCTCGGCGCAGGCGCTCAATATTCCTAATCTCTCCAATTTTGCGCTCAATCGCTCGGTTTTTGGCTTGCAGCGAGGTCAACTCCCTCTGCATGGCATCCATCCGCGCCTGAGAGAACAGATGCCAGCTTGTCAACAGCAGCAGAAAGATCAGCAGTACGCCACCACCCACCAACAACTCGCGAAGCACCTGTCGGCGGCGCAATGCCGCCCGATACGGCAACAGATTGATGCGAATCATGGCTGCTCACCAGAGCGCAACGCCAACCCCAGCGCCTCAATCATGCGTGGCCCTTGGCGACGCACCTCAATCGGATCAAAGCCCTTGTCATTCGGCAAGGCAATCGTTGGGAACGGCTGTAGCAGATCCAGCTCAATGTCCAGCCGCATCGCCAGCGCCTCGATCAGATTCGGCTGCAAAGCCGCACCGCCACTTAGCAGCATGCGCGACACCGGTTGAGAATGGTTCGCCGCATAGAAATCCAATGCGCGCAGGATTTCCGCGGCCACCTGCTCATGATAGCGCTCGGCAGCGGCTGCCGGAATGGCGGCGGGATCTTCCAGCTTCAACTGTTCCGCCTGCTGAAAACTCATTCCGGTTTCCTTTTGGATCGCTTGGGTTAGGTCATTCCCGCCAATAAAATGATCCCGCACAAAGGTGGTGCGCCCATCAACCAGGATATTGACATGCAACAAGGCGCCGCCGATGTCCACCAATGCGATTGCCTGCCCCGCCCCCGCGCGCTGAGCATTCCCAATAAGCTCCGCCATATTCTGAATGGCCAACACAGCACAATCCACACACACGAGATCCAGTCCCGCAGAGTCAAGCAATTGCTGATATTCCTCGACCAGCCCTTTCTTGCACACGGCCAACAACACGTCCATATGCCCCTCTTCATGCTCGGATGGACCGAGCACATGAAAGTCGAGGTTCAATTCATCAATATCATAGGGAACATACTGATCGGCCTCATAGGCGATCTGGCCTTCGAGGTCGAGTTCGCTCATTTCCGGCAGGGTGATGGTCTTGATGATCACCGCATTTCCGGACACACCTATCGCGACGCGTCGCGTCGTCGTACCGGCCTTATCAAGCACTCGGCGCACAGCCTCGCCGACCAACTGCGCATCTTTGATCGCGCTTTCCACAATCGCCCCGGGAGGCAAAGGCTCGATGGCGGCGGCCTCAAGCACATAACCGCCACCGGAACCATCGCGCAGCTCGGCAAGCTTGATGGAGGCTGCGCCAATATCCAGCCCCACCAATGGCTTGCCCTTGCCTGCAAACAATGACATCGACCCTCCCATCCCTCGCCATGCAGATCAGCGAAGCTCACGCAACATAACGCAGGAGGGAAGGCGACGTCAACGATAGTGGGCTATTGGCCGAGAATCGAACGAATCTCCCTTGGCGTGGCATGCGTACGGCTGCTGCCGCATACCGTACCACCCGTGCCTACCTCCGAACTGCTCGTAGCATCATCCGACGACTTGTCTTTACCATCATCACTGTCCGACGACTTGTCTTTACCATCATCACTGTCCGACGACTTGTCTTTGTCATCATCACTGTCCGACGACTTGTCTTTGTCATCATCGCTGTCCGATGACTTGTCTTTGCCATCATCGCTATCTGACGACTTGTCATCCGACGTTGAACCACTGCCAGCACTGCTGCAGCCGGATTTGCCCAATGTGCCATCACTGCACACGCAATTCTCTATGCCGCTTGGGCACTGACATGAGTAGCTGTCATCACTTTCGCTATCCTTATCGCTCGAAGCATCCGTACCCTTACCATCCTTCGACCCATCTGACGCTTGGGCCGGAGCGACCCACTCGCCACCAACCGGATGCCAAGCCAAAAAACCCAACGCCAACATGGCCACGAACAGGAAACCTTGCTTCATGTTTCACCTCCCGAGAGACATACTTGCAGGCAGCCTAACACTTTGGACATATTGAACCGTGATCCCGGTCACATTATCACCGCACGCAAAATGGAAACAGGGTGACCGTCCACATAACCAATCGCGTATGCGACAAGACCATAACTGTTCAACCATTGTCCCGTGTGCGCATCACAGGCTTGTGCCTGCACAAACGCTGCATCCGCCGCGTTGCATGGACATGAAGGCAAACTCCCGCCCGCACACGCCGTCGGCTGTGTGCCGCCATACAACGAGGATGGATCCAGCGCAAAGATCTCGATATCCCTACTGGCCGTGCCTGCGGTCAACCACACCACAGCGCCGTTGTTCGGCACATCCTCGCCCACGACAGGCGGTGAACGATGCGGCAAGCGGGGGATACTCGCGCTGATGACACCGGAACTATTCATTTCCAGCTTGATGTAACGAGGCAAACGCGCACTAATCCCGTCCATGAGCGGCATCACCCGTTGATCGGGGGGGAGCGAGAAATCGATACAGTTGCTGAACGAAGCCGAACTTTCCACGCAGACAGCCCGATCCTGCATCGGGGTATTGTCAAAGTACATAAGCTGCCCTTTCTTGCCTGCCCCCGAACTCGCAATCGTCGTTGGACCCGGATACCATGGATAGGCGAACAACTCGCTATAATCTCCAACGCTGCCGGCATTGGAGGGAAACGGCGGCTCGCCGAACGATGTCTGATAGGTTCCACCTGGACTATAGCTGTCCAGCTCTGCGTCATGATTCAATGCCCAGGCGAGATAATGGATGCCAGCCTCGGCAAAATAGAACCCCTGTGTTGCGCGCTGTGCCGCCGCACTGGTCTGCACGCCGGCACGACTCACGAAATACAGCCCGAGACCGAGCAAGGTAAGCAAGGTAAGAACAATCAACGACATGGGCAACACAAACCCCGCCTCGCGTCGCATACCCCTCATGCTAATTCCTCCTGCGCACCTTGAACGAAAGCGAAATCGTTCGCGGCTGTCGATCCTTGCCGATATAGCGCCCCTGCAAACTGATCGTCCAAGTGCTCGCCGATTGCGCCACTTGCAGACCGTTCGCACCATCGAGATCGCGGATCAGCTCCTGACACCCGCCTGCAAGGCTCGGTCGGTCCCAACAAATGCGGTTCTGTGCTGCATCCAGCCGAAACGCCCCGTTCGCACTAGCCACGCTATCACAGCCAGTCGGCAGGACGCTGGTCGAGTCCAACGGCTGATAAATCAATTCCGCATTCGTAGCGTTCCAACATATTCCCTGCGCGGTGCGCAATTCACCCTGCATGATTTGACTCGCAAGGTATAGGTCACCCATACGCTCGTTGCGCGCGATCTCGGCGCGACCGCTGCCGGCGGCAGACACATACACCAGCACAATGCCACCCAGAATCACCACCCCCGCCAGCATGGCAACCAGCAACTCGACCAGGGTATATCCACGCACGGCTACTTCACCTCCGAAACATGGAGCAGAAACACCGAATGAAGGCGACCCGCATCCTTGGAGGCATTCCCCGTCTTCTTGTGATACCAGGACACTTTGACTGTTTTCACCTTGGGCACCAAGGTCAGGCCGGCCACACCCGTCAACGCCGCAAGCGCCGGTGTGGCACCGGGCATCGGCGCACTCAACCCCTGCTCGTTCGCCTCAATATTAAAAGTCACATGCACCAAGGGAGAAATGCAACTGGACGTCAGCGGATAGCTCGATGCGTTCTGGGCCGCCGCACTCGAACAATCGCTCCGCAACGAAGGAAAATTATCGTTCGCATCAGCCTGCCATTCCTCCAGCAACGATTCCGCAAGATGTACCGCCGCAATCCGCTCACGGGCCAGCTCGCCCTGATCCAGCATCGACAAGGTAAAAGCGCCCAAAGCCAACAGAGCAACCATGCTCACCAACATGGCAACCATCACCTCCACCAAACCAAACCCACGTATGTCCGCCGTCATAGATAAGCCCTGCCAATCGCATTCAAGGTGATCTTACGCTGGGTGCCATGCACATCCAGCGTAATCGAGCCGAAATTCACGGTACCACGACTGGTGAACGTGCGCGTGGTCGTTGGAGACAGGCTGATCGCCGGATCAAACTGGGTCAAATCGATGGACTGGTTCCGGCAACGCGTACAGCTACCCGTTGTATCCGCATCGAACACATAACCTTGACTGGTGAAGGTAATGCGCACCTGACGGTTTTCAGATACGGCCAGCGACCTAGCCTGTTTCAGATGGGACAACAGCATGCTCGCCGCGCTGCGCACCGCCTGCTGACGCTGCCAAGATGCCACCGCTGGCAACGCGATGGCCAGCGCAATGCCAAGAATGGCCACCACCATCAGCAATTCCAGCAGGGTGAATCCATGTTCGCCTTGCCTGCCCCATGGCCTTCGGCCTAGATTCGCCGCAATGCGCATTTTCCTCATCATGTTCAAGCTCGCTGCCGCTCTCCTGCTGGCCGGACTGATTGCCGGCGCCGTCGTTTACGCCTATTTTGCGAATACTCTACCAGAACTGGATAGATTGGACAACTACCAACCCGCGCTGGCCACGCGCATCTTCAACAACGAGGGAAAGCTGCTTGCCGAATATGCGGATGAACACCGCATCCTGGTGCCCTTTGACCGAATCCCACCGCGCCTGGTACATGCCTTTCTTGCCGCCGAGGACCAGCAGTTCTATGAGCATCCGGGTATCAATCCGGCACGGATTCTCTCTGCCGCCCTGGCCAACCTTCGCGCCGGGCATACCGTGCAGGGCGGCTCCACCATCACCCAACAGGTGGCAAAAAACTTCCTGCTCACCCCCGAGCGTTCGCTGAGCCGCAAGATCAGAGAGGCCATCCTTGCCTATCGCATCGAACAGCGCTTCAGCAAAAACGAAATTCTGTACCTCTATCTCAACCAAATTTACCTTGGTCGCGGTGCCTACGGGGTGGCTAGCGCCGCCTGGCGGTATTTTCACAAAACGCTGGACGAGCTGACACTCGCCGAATGCGCAATGCTGGCCGGGCTACCCAAGGCGCCAAGCAAGTACGCTCCCCACCGCAATCCAAGACTGGCAGTCAAACGCCGCAATACCGTCCTGCATCTGATGGCCAAGAGCCATTACGCCGATCCCGAGCAGGTCAAGCGCGCCCTGGCCGAGCCACTGCACGTCGCCCCCCTTGATCCGCCGTTGCTGCAGGACGCCTATGCCGATGCCGTTCATCGCCGGCTGGCCGCATTGTTTGGCGAACAAACCCTACGCCGCCAAGGGCTCACGGTGATTGTTCCCTACGATCCAGCAGCCGAGTCCGCAGCGATCCACGCGGTGCGTCATGGCCTGCTGCGCCTGGAGCAGGAGCAATACTATCGCTATCCACCCCACCATGAACCGAACGAGTGGCCCCGTTTACTGCACCAGTGGCAACGTCAACGGAAACATGCGCACATTGGCGATGATGAGCTCGTACCAGCGCTGGTGGAGCAGGTTCGCGGCGACACCCTGCTGGTCAATGACGGGCTGCGTCGCTGGCGCATACCCAAGCCCCATTGGCAATGGGAGCGCAGCAAACCGCGTCCGCCCCGCCCGCGCACCTGGATTGCGGGCGATGAGATCATGTTACAAGGAGATGGAAAGGGCGGCGTCATCCTGACCCAACGCCCCTCTATCCAATCCGCACTCTACAGCATCGACCTGGAACGCGGTACGGTATTGGCCCGCGTTGGTGGCTTCGACTTTCAACCCGGCGGCTTCGACCGCGTAGGTCAGGCCAAGCGCCAACCAGGCAGCGCGTTCAAGCCGTTTCTGTATGTCACCGCGCTGGAAAACGGCATGACCCCGGCCTCGATCGTGATGGATACACCCGTCGTGTTCGGAGGAAAGAGCTTCGATGATTTCTGGCGCCCGGACAATTATAAAAACCAATTTGCCGGGCCCGTAACCCTGCGCGACGCGCTGGAGCATTCCCGCAACCTCGCCTCAATCAAACTGTTGCAAGACCTTGGTATCGACCGTTTCCGCGCCGCCTTGGAAAACTATCCCTTTGGGCGCACATTTCCCAAACAACTGTCCTTGGCATTGGGGTCCGCCGAAGTCTCCTTGGAGGCGCTCACGGAATCCTATGCCGTGTTGGCCACCGGCAAGCGTTGGAAACCCGTCTTGATCAGCCAGGTCCAGGATCGCAACGGCCACACGCTCCATCGCGCCGTCGCGGGCACCCGCTGCCAGACCTGTCACATGGACTCGGTGGGAGCGGCAAGCGACACGATGCGGCCAGCCATTCAGGTACTGGATCCCCCCCATGCCTATCTGATCACCAATATGATGAAGGGCGTGATCGAGCGTGGCACGGGCAGACGCGCACTGGCCCTGCATCGGCCAGCAGCGGGCAAAACTGGAACGACGAACAAACAAGTGGATGCATGGTTCATGGGCTACACACCCCAAGTACTTACCGGCGTGTGGACGGGGCGTGACACCCCCCGCAGCATGGGGCGCCGCCAGACGGGGGCGCATGCCGCCTTGCCCATTTGGTTGGAGGCCATGCAGGCCTTTCATAGGAATCGACCCGTGAAAGAATTTCCGATACCGGAGGGTGTTGAGATTGTGACCATTGACCGCAAAACCGGCAAGCTGGCCGATGCCAACACCCAAGATCGCTTGGATGAGGCGTTTATTGAAGGAACGGCGCCAAGCGCCCCCGCCCAACAGATGCCGGAAACGCCTCAGGACGATGAAACCCGATTTTTTGAGTTGGGCCTATAAATGAGATAGGGGCCCGGCGGGCCCCATTGTCACCATAAAACCCGGCTCAGGCGGCCTGGCGCCGCAACTGCCGAGCCATCAGACGTAAACTGCCAAGGTCGACCAGGCGGCGCGCGCCGTTGCTCAAGTGGTGCAATACAACCTGCGTGCCACCCGTCCAGCGAACGCGAAGCTTGTTGCGCGCCTCGGGCCCATGGACCTGCTCAACCGCGTCCAAGTAATCCTCAATTTGCTTTTGCACTTGCTCCATAACGACCTCCTTATCTCATGTGATGTGCGCAGAATATCCATTCGTTCTTAGGTCTGGATGAGAAGACGCTGAAAAGTCTTTTATATTTCAATAAGTTTTGTGACCTGGCTTACGCATTCGAGCACCGCTAGGCTTGGCGCAAACGTATCGCGAGGAGGAAGCCATGCGCGCGGTGGTGATGCGCACAACGGGATCACCCGAGGTGCTTGAACTGAAACAATGTTCCCGCCCTGAACCCGCCGGGGATGAGCTCTTGATTCGTATCAAGGCAGCCGGTGTCAATCCCATCGATACCAAGCTGCGCAAGCGAGGGCTGTATTTTGGGAACCCGCCTGCGATTCTCGGCTGCGATGGTGCGGGCGTAGTCGAGCGTGTCGGTGATCGAGTCAACGGCTTCGGCGTCGGCGATCGGGTTTATTATTGCTTTGGCGGACTGGGACAGAGCTGCGGCAATTATGCGGAATACGCCGCCGTGCCCAGTCGCTATGTCGCGCATATGCCAAACAACCTGGACTTCGCCCATGCCGCCGCAGCACCCCTGGTGCTGATCACCGCCTGGGAAGCGTTGTTCGACCGTGCCCGTATGCGCGCCGGCCAACGCGTATTCATCCATGCCGGCGCCGGTGGTGTCGGTCATGTGGCTATTCAACTCGCCCGCATCGCGGGATGTTCCGTGGCCACCACGGTCAGTGACGACACCAAGGCGGAGCTGGTGCGCCACTTGGGTGCCGATTATATCATCCGCTATCGAGAACAAGATGTGACCCGCGCGCTAATGGAGTGGACGCAAGGAGAAGGGGTGGATATTGCGCTGGATACCGTTGGCGGCGCGGCATTTCATGCGCTGGTTCCCGCCGTACGCATCTATGGCGACCTGGTCACCCTGTTGCAGGTGCCCGCAGACACGGACTGGAAAACCCTCCGCCTACGCAATATCCGCCTTAGCCAGGAACTCATGCTCAGCCCAATGGTGTTCGACCTGGATCGCGCCGCCCGTCATCAGGCACAGATTCTCAAGCAATGCGCCCAATGGTTCGAGCAAGGGCAATTATCCGTTCATCTGGCGGACATCCTCCCCCTTGAACACGCAAGCGAGGCGCACCGACGTATCGAGACGGGACATATGTGCGGTAAGCTGGTACTGCAGCCCTAGCTATTCCTCTTCGCCCTGCAAGTCGCGGGTCAGCGAAGCCAGCTGTGCCTCATCCAGGGTTTCCTGCTCAAGCAGCGCAGCGGCACAGCGGTCGAGAACCGCACGGTTGCGATGCAGAATCGCCTCGGCGCGGGCAAGCTGTTCATCGATCATCTCACGCACGGCTTGGTCAATGCGTCGCGCGGTTTCCTCGCTGAACCGCTGCCCGGAGGCGGGCATTTCCATTTTCTGTTCCAGAAAAGACATGCGCGCCTGCTCATAGACCACCGATCCCAGTTCCTCATGCATGCCGTAACGCATGACCATATCCCGCGCAATATCCGTTGCCTTGGCCAAGTCGTCCGCAGCCCCCGTGGACAAGTGTCCGAAAACCAGACGTTCGGCAGCTCGCCCACCCAAAAGCACCGCAATCCGGTTCAACAATTGTTTGCGTGTAATCAAATAGTGGTCCTCGGTCGGCCGTTGAATGGTATAACCCAACGCACCCACTCCACGCGGCACGATTGAAACCTTGTGCACCGGATCGGCACCCGGCAAAGCCATGGCAACCAAAGCATGCCCCATCTCATGATGCGCAACCACCCGCCGCTCCTGCTCATCCAACAGGCGCCCCTTCTTCTCCAACCCGGCAATCAAGCGCTCGATCGCGCGCGTAAAATGACCCATGCCCACGGCCTTGGCATGCTCACGCGTCGCCAGCAGCGCAGCCTCATTGACCAGATTCTCCAGATCGGCACCGGAGAACCCCGTGGTCAACGCCGCCACCTTGGCGGCATCCACGTCTTCGTCCAAGGTCACCCGACGCATATGCACCCGCAAAATGGCTTCGCGGCCAAGCTTGTCCGGCTTATCAACCAGAACCTGACGGTCGAAACGACCCGCGCGCAGCAACGCAGCGTCCAGTATCTCCGGTCGGTTCGTCGCGGCCAGAATCACGATGCCCGAGTCCGGATCAAAGCCATCCATCTCAACCAACAACTGATTCAACGTCTGCTCACGCTCGTCGTGCCCTCCCACGGGCCCGCCAGCCGACCGCGCCCGTCCCAGCGCGTCCAACTCATCGATAAAGATAATGGCCGGCGCATGCTTGCGCGCCTGCTCAAACAGGTCCCGCACGCGTGCAGCACCCACGCCGACAAACATCTCCACGAACTCGGAACCCGAAATCGAAAAGAATGGAACCCCCGCCTCGCCAGCAACGGCGCGCGCCAGCAGCGTCTTACCGGTACCGGGTGGGCCCACCAACAATACCCCCTTGGGAATACGTGCCCCGAGCCGGCCCCACTCACGGGGATTCTTCAGAAACTCCACCGTCTCCATCAATTCCTGCTTTGCTTCATCCACGCCGGCGACATCATCGAAGCTGACTCCGGTATGCTTCTCCACATAGACCTTGGCGCGGCTCTTGCCAATCGATACAAAGCCACCGCCTCCGCCCATGCCCTGCTTCTCCGCCAACCGGCGCACGAAAAACAACCAGATGCCGATGAAAATCAGGGTGGGCGCCACCCAAGAGAGCACATTTTCCAGCATATGGCTCTCGATCACCCGCGTATAGGTGACCCCATAGCGCCCCAGAAACGCCGCCAGCTCCGGCTCCACCCGCGCAGCCACCACCGCCCGCACATGATCGCCGCCCTTCAACTTGCCGGTCATATAACGATCACTGATGACCACGTCGGTAATGCGCCCGTCTTTCAGATATCGCTCAAATTCGCTGAACGGCACGGTCTGAGTCTCGGTCATCGAGTTGATCAACCATTGCTGCAGCAGAAAAATGCCCAGCATCGCCACCAGCACATAGCCGAAATTGATCTGCGCCTGTCGATTCACCTTGCCACCTCCGCGAGCCATCAGTGCATGCCCGCTTCGTGGGGCGCATCCAACGGAATTTCAAGCTCCCGCTGTTCCCCCTCCCGCCAGATGCGCAAGCGCACCGTATCGCCGACATGCATATCCCGCATCACGGCCCGCAACTCCGCCATTGATCGCACCGGCTGCCCATTCAACGCAAGGATGATATCGCCCGGCACGATCCCGCCATCCCAACGCAAGCGCGCGGGCCTCAACCCAGCGCGGGCGGCGGGAGAACCCGGCTCGACACGCAGCACCAACACCCCTTCCAAACCCAGACGCGCAACGACCGCGGCGGAAAGCCGTGCATCGCTACCCACCCCCAAACGCGGACGAATCACGCGCCCATGCGCGATCAATTGCGGCACAACCTCATTCACCCGATCCGATGGAATCGCGAAACCAATGCCAGCATAGGCCCCGGAAGGGGAATAGATCGCCGTATTCACCCCGATCAAGCGCCCCGCGGAATCGAGCAGTGGCCCGCCGGAGTTGCCCGGATTGATGGCCGCATCTGTCTGAATCAGATGGCGTATAGTCTGACCTTCCGCGCGCAAGGTGCGCTCCAGCGCGGACACGATGCCGGTGGTCAGCGTATGATCGAGGCCGAACGGATTGCCGATCGCAAACACCTTCTGTCCGACTTTGAGTGACGCGCTGTCCCCCAACGGAATCGGGGGCGGAGGATCGAACGGCACCTTGATGCGCAACACCGCGAGATCATCGTCGGGGCTGCTCCCAACCAACACCGCGCGATAGGCGCGACCGTCATGCAAGCGCACGATCGCGGAGCTGGCACCCTTGATCACGTGATAGTTGGTGACCACATGGCCGGCACGATCCCATATAAAGCCCGAACCAGTTCCGCGGCGCGTCTGAAATACGCGCAAACTCCAAGGATCGATGACCTGTTGAGTGGTCGAAATAAATACCACCGAAGGGCTGGCCTGCTCAAACAAGGCGATCGTGCTGCGCTCATCGGCGGCCAGATCTCCGCGCGGCACAACCGGGCGCGGCACAGGCGACGGAGATTGCAGCCAGGGACGCAGGAAAAAACCGGCAACCCCGCCCAGCAACAGGGCCGCCAACAGCATTGCGGTGCGTAGCCGCATCAGGATGCCATCCTAGTGCAGCGTGGGTCGTTGCTCATCGGCGCGCAAATCCCGCAACATCTCCTCCACCGTTGCCGCCAGTTCCTCTTCGTTCACTTCCCGGCGCAATAGCCGCTCGGTCGCTTCCGCTACCAGGTCCGCAGTATGCTGGCGAATCTCACGCAGCGCCTGCTGCTTGGCAAGCGACAAGTCCTCATGAAAGTCCCGCTCGCGTCGCTTCATCTCCGCCTGCCATTCGCGCATGGCCAACGCGCGCTGCTGACGAATACGATCTTCCGCTTCCTCCAACCTACGCCTCGCCTCTCGCTCAATCGTACGCAGCCTTTGCTCATATTCCCGTCGCTGCCGTTCCGCCTGCTGCCGCGCCGCGCGGGCCTGTTCGAGATCCTCGCGTATCATGCGCGCCCGCTCCTCGATGGCGGCCACGATGCGCGGCAAGACATAGCGTCGGCACAAAAAAAGCAGCGCCGCGAAGGAAATCAGTGTCCAGGCGATTTCGGACGGAAAATGCGCAGTATCAAATTGCGGCATCGTCAACCCTTGCCCATGATGATGAACGCCAGCACCAACGCATACAGTGCGATAGCCTCAACCAACGCAAAGCCAATCCAGGCATACTTGGACAGCACCGGCTCGGCCTCCGGTTGACGCGCTACCGCCTCGATCATCTTGCCGAAGATGTAGCCAATGCCGATGCCTGAACCGGCCATGCCCACCGCCGCCAATCCCATGCCAATCAATGCTGCCGCCTGTGTATCCATCAGCTCCCCCTTGCAGCACTATAGCGCATCATCGATATAAACGCAGCTCAATACGGAAAAAATATACGCCTGCAACACAGCAATAAAGATTTCGATCGCATACAACGCAACCGACAAGCCGAGCGGCACCCATTGGATGAACCATGGCGCCAACAATCCGAAAAAGGCGATCACCCCCATCACCGTGTGTCCCGCCGTCATATTGGCAAACAACCGTACAGCCAATGAAACCGGTCGGGCGAGAAATGACAACAATTCGACGGGCAACAGCAACGGCACGAGATAGCCCGGCACCCCATGCGGCAGAAATGTGCCCAGCATTCGCCAACCATGGCGGCAAAAGCGCAGCCACAACGAATACAGAAACACCATCAGCGCAAGCGTGCCGGTGACCACCAATTGCGCGGTCGCGGTAAACATGCCCGGCAGCATGCCGATTAGATTGGACGCCAGCACGAAGGTAAACAGGGAAAAGATCAGCGGCACGAAACGTTCGCCTTGACGAATATTGGCCAGCGTCAGCGTGCGTACAAAGATGTAGTATTGCTCCACCAGCAACTGCGGCCAACGTGGCAACAGCGCCGGACGACGTATGCCAAGCAACAACACCGCCACAGCCAGAAGCACCGCAAGCCACAGGGTCACCGCCGTATTGCTGATCGATAGGTCTAAGGCGCCAACATGCAGCGGCCAATAGACTTGGACCTCAAAGGCCCGCAGCGGCTGCATGGACTCAACCGTCATCGCCGCGCCTATCCCCCAGGCCCATTGCATGGTATAGGTTCAGAAAACCCGCCAGCACACCAAACAGGAACAACAACAACATCAGCCAGGGCCAGGTACCCAACCAATGATCCAGCCAGTAGCCCGCGCCCAGCGCCAGCATGGTCGAGGCCACTATTTCGGTGCCCACCCTCAGCCCCCAATGATGACCGGGATCGTGCTCATGCTTCCAACCGCCCATCCGACGCATCACCCCCAGCCGAGTATAGCAGTTAGTCCTCCAGATACGTGTAGCCCCTGAGCCCCTCACGATAAAAACGCAGGAATGCGGTCACCTCGCGCGCATTCAATCTCCCGCAATCACGCGCCCGATTCAGCTGGCGACGCCAGCGGTCCGACAACACATCCTCATGAAACTGCACATAATCGAGCACCTCGGCCACCGACTCTCCAGCCACCACTTGCTCCAACTCGTATCCGTCCTCGTCCAGGCGCACATGCACCGCATGGGTATCGCCGAACAGGTTGTGCAAGTCCCCCAGAATCTCCTGATAGGCGCCGGTCAGAAAAATACCGAGATAATACTCCTCCCCTTCCCGCAGGCGATGCAACGGCAGGGTGGGCTCACTGCCGCCGGCAAGCGGGAAACGCTCGATCTTGCCGTCCGAGTCGCAAGTCACGTCCACCAAGATTGCCTCGGTTTCCGGTCGCTCGTGCAAGCGCTGAATGGGCATCACGGGAAACACCTGGCCAATGCCCCAGGCATCAGGCAGCGACTGAAACAGGGAAAAGTTCAAGAAATATCGGTCGGCCATCTGCCGATGAATTCCAGGCACCAGCGTTTCCGCCTCCTCGATATCCAATCGCTGGCGCAGCTTGGACAGCAAATGCCAATACAACACGTCCCCCTGTGCGCGATGGACAAGCGAACAGTGGCCGAGGGTAAACAGGCGATGCAGGTCCTCGCGCAGCGCCAACACATCGTGCAGCGCTTCACGCGGTTCCATCTCCTCCAGATCCTGCCATGTCTGCCACAATTGGCGCAGTTGCAACGGCGCTTCGGCATCCGGCGCCTGCGGCGTCCGCCCCGCCAGCCGTTGGGAAACACCCAGCACATTGATGATTAATACCGCATGATGCGCAACCAATGCGCGGCCGGACTCGGATACGATATCCGGCTGGGGCAGTCGCGCCTCGTCGCAAACATCCTTCAAAGTCCAGACAATATCGTTCGCATACTCCTGCAGGGAATAATCCACCGAGGTGGCGGTACTGGAGATTGAACCGTCATAGTTCACCCCCAGCCCACCACCCACATCCATCACCTCGATGGGCGCCCCCATGCGCCGCAGCTCGACATAAAAACGCGCCGCCTCCTGCATCGCGGCCTTGATATAACGGATCTGGGGAACTTGGGAGCCGATATGAAAGTGCAACAAGCGCAGACACCCAAGATAGCCGGCCTCGCGCAGCCGAGTCACGGCATCGGTAAGCTCAAGGGCGGACAGGCCGAATTTGGACCCATCTCCGGCGGAATCGCGCCACAATCCCTGGCCATTGGTAGTCAAACGACAGCGCAGACCGATCAATGGCTCCACGCCCAACCTTTCCGCCAGCGTAAGGATCAAGCCGAGCTCGTTCGGCTTCTCGACAACAATATAAACCCGCTTGCCCATCTTACGCCCCATCAGGGCCAGCTCGATGAACTCACGATCCTTGTAGCCATTGCAAATAATCAGTCCTTCTACATCCTCGAGCATGGCGAGGGTGGCATGCAGCTCGGGCTTGGAGCCCGCCTCAAGCCCCCAGTTGTACGCCGCGCCGAACTCGACGATCTCCTCAACCACCTGCCGTTGCTGATTGACCTTGATCGGGTAGACGCCGAAATAGCGCCCTTGGTATCCAGCCTCCCGCCGTGCATGCTCGAAACGCTGGTGAATCTGCGCCATGCGCGTGCGGAGGATGTCGGAAAAACGAATCAACAGCGGAGCGCTTAGCCCTTGCGCCTTCAATTCCTCCACCAAGCGCGCCAGATCGATTGCGCGCCTGCCATCCGGCAGAGCCTGCAAATGACCATCCGCATTGATCGCGAAAAAGCCATTGCCCCACCCCTCAAGCCGATACAACGCGGCCGCACGCTCAATGTTCCAGGATGATGCGCGCGTCATCTTAGAAAACTAGCCCCCCGGCTTGATGCGGGAAACGATATCATGCCCCTGGCGCTGGTGCAGAATCACCGCCAACACGTGTAGCGCCAGCAAAAACTCCAACACACCCACCATAGCTTCATGGAACTCGCCCACCATCTCGATCCATTCGCTTTGCCGGCCATGCTCGTTCCAACCAAAAAACAGCAACACGCCGGCGGCCCCCACCAGCAAAGCGCTCAACAGCATCAACCC
Organism: Zetaproteobacteria bacterium; assembly: GCA_003696795.1. Lineage (GTDB taxonomy): Bacteria > Pseudomonadota > Zetaproteobacteria > Mariprofundales > Mariprofundaceae > J005. Next base: position 27,102 of record RFFT01000029.1, read on the forward strand.
ATGCACGCTTCGCGCCACGGACTCGCCTTCCTCGGGCGGTGCCAGACGCCCCTGCTTCCAACCCTCCATCTGGCTACCGATTTCGCGCGCCAACTGCGCCCGTCCGGCCGCAAACACCCAAGGCACCAAATGCCGCCAGTTCGCACCGGGCAGGTCGGTCATCGCCAACAGGACACGAATCAACAGCAGGGCCACAACCACCAGTCCCAATGCCTCATGCAGCTCAAACATCCAGCTTTCTTTCACCATGCCGCCTTCCGCGCCATGGGCCCAAGCGACACCGAGCCAGCCAAGCGCTGACGCCTCTTCCCCGGCACCCGGCACATCCATCAGCTCGCCGACAAGGAGCTGAACAACCATGCACAGCGCCAGCAGACTATGATTCCAGCGTATCGCAGCCGCATATCCCATGACATCCTCCTCAGGCATTCAAGCTGAGCACATCCTGCATCGAGTACCAGCCGGGCCTTCGATCCCTGAGCCAAACCGCTGCACGCAATGCGCCCTTGGCGAACACTGCCCGATCAGCGGCTACATGCGCAAGCTCCACCCGCTCTTCATCGGCGATAAACATGACCCGATGCTCGCCGACAATATTGCCGCCGCGCACCACCGAAAACCCGATCGCGCCACGTTCACGCGCGCCGGTAATACCCTCGCGGGCATAAACCGCCACCTCATCCAAAGCCACCTGCCGCCCCTCGGCCACCGCCTTGCCCATGGCCAACGCGGTACCACTTGGCGCATCCACCTTGTGCCGGTGATGCGCCTCGTAGATCTCGGCGTCGTAATCGTCGCCCAACACGCGCGCCGCCTGGCGGATGAGGTTGAGCGCCAAGTTGACACCCACGGAATAATTGGCCGCCATCACCACCGGAGCACCCGCCAAAGCGAGCCTGAGCTCGCCGAGCTGCTCAGCTGAAAAGCCGGTTGTCCCAATCACCATCGCCATACCCTGCGCCGCCACATATCGCGCATTCGCCAAGGTCGCGTTGGGCGTGGTAAAATCGATCAACACGTCAGCCTCGGCACAATCGTCCAGGCTGTCGACGATACGCACGCCAAGCGTGCCGGCATTGGCCAACTCGCCCGCATCCCGCCCAAGATACGCCGAGTCGTGGCGTTCCGTCGCACCCACCAGGCATGCCTGGCGATGCTCGGCAACGGCAGCGACCAGCATGCGTCCCATGCGCCCCGACGCTCCGGCGACGATTACCCGCAACTGTTCAGCCATACGCTATTCCTCCCCAGCCAAATCATCCCAGAAACGCTTCACCCGATCGAGAAAGGAGGTGCGCTCGGGGTACACCTCATCACCTGCCTCCTCAGCGAACTGACGCAACAATGCTTCCTGCCGCGGCGTCAAATGCTTGGGCACCGCGATCTGCACCTTCACATACAGATCGCCCTTCTGATTCGTTCGCACATCACGCACACCATGCCCGCGCAAGCGAAAAACGCGCCCGCCCTCGGTTCCGGGCGGAATACGGATGCGCACCTTGCCTTCCAGAGTGGGCGCCTCGACCTCCGCCCCCAACGCCGCCTGCGGGAACGTCACCGGCATCGTGCAGTACAGGTCCGCGCCATCCCGTTCGAAGATCGGATGCGGCTTCAACGAAATCACGATATACAAATCGCCGTTCGGCGCCCCCTGCATGCCGGCCTCGCCTTCGCCCGCCACGCGCACCTGCGCGCCGTCGTACACCCCGGCAGGGATGCGCACCTTGACGGCTTTCTCCACTCGCACACGCCCTTGACCCGCACACTTCGGGCATGGTCTCTCAATCTTCCGCCCCGAGCCATGGCAGGCCGGACACGTGCGGCGAACGGCAAAGAACCCCTGCGACACCTGCACCTGCCCATGACCACCACAGGTCGAGCACGGCACCGGATGCGTGCCGGGACGCGCGCCACTGCCCCCACACACATCGCAGGTACCATGGCGCGGAATACGTAGCTCGACCTCCTTGCCGGCGGCAGCCTCTTCCAGGGTCAACTCCAGCTTGTAGCGCAGATCGGCCCCCCGACGCGCACCGCCCGGGCCACCAAAACCAAACATTTCACCAAACACATCGCCAAACAGATCACCGAAATCGCGGAACGCATGCGAATCCTGGAAGCCACCACGCCCCCAGAAGTCCTGCATCTGCTCATCCACGCCGGCATGCCCATATTGGTCATAGCGCGCGCGTTTCTCGCGGTCGGACAACACCTCGTAGGCCTCCGTGACCTCGCGAAAGCGCTCAGCCGCATCCTTGTCGTCCGGATTGCGATCCGGATGATATTTCATGGCCAGCTTGCGATACGCTCGCTTGATCGTGTTCTCATCGGCATCGCGCGGCACACCCAGCACTTCATAATAGTCACGTTTGCTCACTTCAGCTCTCCGTCCAGCCATTCATCATGAATACGAACCATACCCGCAGCTATAAAACATAAAAGGAGCGGCGATGCGGGTCGCCGCTCCCTGCCCCCGTTCAGGCGGACTTATTTCTTGTCATCGACGACCTCGGCATCGACAACTTCGGCATCCTTCGCCTGCTTGTCATCTCCGCCGGCGGCGGATGCCTGTTGCTCCTGTTGCATCTGCTGGTAGATCACCTCACCCAGCTTCTGGGCCTTCTCCGCCAGCGTCTGCTCTGCCGCCTTGATCTCGTCAACGCTGCCGCCGGCGATGGCCTTCTTCAATGCCTCCAGCGCGTCTTCAATGGAATTGCGCGTACTCTCATCCACCTTGTCGCCATGTTCCTTCAACGACTTCTCGGTGGAATATACCAAGGCATCCGCCCGATTGCGGGTTTCGATCTCTTCCTTCTTCTTGCGGTCCTCCTCGGCATGCGCCTCGGCGTCGCGCTTCATCCGCTCGATCTCCTCCTCGGACAAGCCGGACCCGGCCTCGATACGAATCGACGCCTCCTTGCCCGTGCCCTTGTCCTTGGCATGCACATGCAGGATGCCATTGGCGTCAATATCAAAGGTCACCTCGATCTGCGGCACACCGCGTGGCGCCGGCGCGATCCCCTCGAGATTGAACACACCGAGCAGCTTGTTGTGCGCGAAGATCTCACGCTCGCCCTGCGCCACCTTGATGGTCACGGCTGTCTGGTTGTCCGTCGCGGTGGTGTAGATCTGGCTCTTCTTGGTCGGGATTGTCGTGTTCTTGTCGATGATCTTGTTGAACAGACCGCCCTCGACCTCGATACCCAGACTCAACGGCGTGACATCCAGCAACAGCACGTCCTTCACCTCGCCGGTGAGCACCGCGCCCTGAATCGCCGCGCCAATGGCCACGACCTCATCCGGATTCACACCCTTGTGCGGCTCCTTGCCAAAGAATTCGGCCACCTTCTTCTGCACCAGCGGCATGCGCGTCTGACCGCCGACCAGCACAACCTCATTGATATCGGAGGCCTTCACACCGGCGTCCTTCAGCGCCTGCCGGCACGGCTCGAGCGACTTTTCAACGAGGTCGGCCACCAGGCTTTCGAACTTCGCGCGCGTCAACTTGATCAAGAGATGCTTCGGCCCGGACGCATCCGCCGTGATGAATGGCAGATTGACCTCGGTCTGCTGGCTGCTCGACAATTCGATCTTGGCCTTTTCGGCGGCCTCCTTCAGGCGCTGCAAGGCAAGCTTGTCGGCCAATAGGTCAACGCCATGCTCCTTCTTGAATTCGTCCGCCAGATACTGCAGCAGACGCTGATCGAAGTCCTCGCCACCCAGGAAGGTGTCACCATTGGTGGATTTGACCTCGAACACGCCATCACCGATTTCCAGAATCGAGATGTCGAACGTGCCGCCACCCAGGTCGTAGACGGCGATCAACTGATTTTCCTCGCTCTTGTCCAGCCCATAGGCCAGCGCCGCCGCCGTCGGCTCATTGACGATACGCAGCACGTTCAGCCCGGCGATCGCGCCGGCATCCTTGGTTGCCTGACGTTGCGAATCGTTGAAGTAGGCCGGCACCGTGATGACGGCGTCCTTGACCTCTTCGCCAAGATAGTCCTCGGCCGTCTGCTTCATCTTCTGCAGCACGATCGCGCTGATCTCCTGCGGACTCATCTTCTTGCCGTCCAGCCCCACCCACGCGTCGCCATTGTCCGCCGCGACCACGGGATAGGAAACCAGCTCACGGTGGTGTTTGGCCTCGTCCGAATCGAACTTGCGGCCGATCAAACGCTTGACCGCATAAAACGTCCGCTCCGGATTGGTCACCATCTGCCGCTTGGCGGCCGCACCCACCAACCGCTCATCCTTGGTATAAGCCACCACCGACGGCGTCGTGTTGTCGCCCTCGCTGTTCGGGATCACCTTGGCTTGATCGCCTTCCATGATCGCCACGCACGAATTCGTCGTGCCCAAATCGATTCCGATTACCTTACCCATCGTTGCCACTCCTGTTGTGCAATAAATTTGTTATCCGATTGCCCAGTGTATGGGGACCATGAACCACCGATTCAAGCCTCTCCCTCATCCGGCTCCTTGACCTCTTCCGTCGGCCCGCTGGACACCAGCACCTTGGCCGGCCGGATCAAGCGACCATGCAACTTGTATCCCGCCACATGCTGCGCAATGATCGTACCCCGCGGCTCCTCGCTCGGCATCTGCGACAGCGCCTCGTGCACATGTGGATCGAATTGCTGACCGAGACCGTCGATACGCTCCAGATGAAACTGGCGCATCATCTTATGCCAGCTGTCCAACGTCAGGCGCACGCCCTCGCGCAAGCCCTGCTCATTGCCCTCGTCCACCTGCAAGGCGCGCTCGAGGTTGTCCATCACCTCCAGCACGGCAAGCGCGAACTTCTCCACGCCAAACTTGTGCGCATCCTCCACCTCGCGACGCGCGCGTTTCCGCACATTGTCCATCTCGGCATAGGCCCGCAGCAGCTTGTCCTTGAGCTCGGCAATCTCCTTCCGCGCCGCCTCAAGCTCCGCATCCGTCCGCGCGTCGGACTGTTCCGGTTGCGCATCCTCCCGTCGCGCCTGCGCATCAACCGCAACCTTCTGCTCCTGTGCCTTTTCCGCCTTTGCTTCTTCGGCCACTTTCTTTTTCTTCTTAGTCAATCTTGCCTCCCAACATTCTGCTCACCATTCGTGCCGTGCAATCCACAATCGGCAACACGCGCGCATAATGCATCCGCCTTGGCCCAATCACGCCCAGCGTGCCACACACCCGCTCCGGCCCCTCGTAGCGAGAAAGCACCACCGATACCTGCTCCATATTGACCAGCGCGTGCTCGCTGCCGATAAACACCTTCACACCATTGTCATGACGTTCGACCTGGCGCACCAATTCCAGCAATTGCTCCTTTTCCTCAAAGGCTGCCATGAGCGAACGCACTGTTTCGATCATGGCCAGCTCGGGGCGCTCAAACAACTGCCGCTGTCCGCTGACGAGCAAATGATCGTCCTCTTCTGTAGGGGCTTCCGACCAGCGTTTCAAGCCTTCCAGCAGTCTGCGCACACGCAATCGATCGGACAGGATCTCCGCGCGCAGCCTTCGCCGCACCTCGGCCAGGCTGCAATCACACAACAACGCATTCAGGCGTCTCGAAATCCGCTCCAATTGCGCATCCGTCACATGCTCCGGGCGATCAAGCAAGCGATTTTGCACCTGGTTGCCCTCGCCCACGATCACCGCCAGCACCTTACTGGCCGACAACGGAAGCAACTCCAAACGCCGCACTTTGGAGAAATGCGGCTCCTGCACCCACACCACACCCGCGCAATGCGTCAACCTTGCCAATTCGTCGGACGCACGTCGCAACAATGCCCGCTTGCTGGTTTCATCGCTCAAGTCCCTGGCCAGGATCCGCTCCACCGCACGGCGCATATCGGCATCCACCACCATCAAGGCATCGACGAAATAACGCAAACCGCTGTCCGTCGGCACGCGCCCGGCGGACGTATGCGGCGAATGCAGATAGCCCTGGCGCTCCAGCTCTGCCATCACGTTGCGAATCGAGGCGGGACTCAAGCCCAAGCCACAGCGCTCGGCAAGCAACCGCGAACCCACTGGCTGCCCCGTCTCAAGATAAAGCGACACGATTTCGCCCAGAATGCGCTCCTGCCGTTCCTTCATGCATGGCCCCCAGTTTATTGGCACTCGTTTGTCACAAGTGCCAAAAACCATACCATGCAGGTCATCGGCAGGCAAAGCGCGGTGCGGCCAATTGACCATGAACAGGCAACATCTACAATCGGGCGCACGGGAGTCCATATGAACAGCAAACACATCGACGCCATGACCTTTGAACAGGCCCTGCAACGCTTGACCCAACTGGTGCAAAAGCTGGAGTCGGGTCAACTCCCGCTGGCCGAAAGTGTGGCCGCTTTCGAGGAGGGCGTCCTGTTGACCCGGCACTGTGAGAAGCTGTTGGACGATGCGGAGCAAACCCTGCACAAGCTCGGAGACCACAACCAGGCCGTAGCCGGCGAATGAACGCGCCTCCCTTCCTTAAGCACCATGCGCAGCATGTGGATGCACAGCTTGACGGCATGTTGCGTCGGCATCGTGCCGGCATGCCGGACAGGCTATGGCAAGCCATGCGTTATTCACTTCTTGCCGGCGGTAAACGCATCCGCCCCATCTTGCTCCTCGAAACCTTCCGCGCTTGCGGCGGCGATCCGCTTGACCACGCCATGCCCGCAGCCATAAGTCTGGAATGCATCCACACCTATTCGCTCATCCAGGATGATCTTCCCTGCATGGATGACGACGAGCTTCGGCGCGGCCAACCCACCTGCCATCGCCGCTTCGACGAGGCAACGGCATTGCTCGCCAGCGACGCACTGCTGACCCTTGGACTGCAACTGTTGACCGAAGCCGATTGGCCCGCCGAGGTTCGCTTGCAACTATGCCAACGCCTGTGCCTGGCTGCAGGCGGCCAGGGCATGGTGGGCGGCCAACTGCTGGACATGGAAGCCAACGCGCGAAACATCACCAACGAATGTGAAATCGAACGCATTCATATCCATAAAACGGGCGCCCTGATTCGTTATGCCTGTGAGGCCGGGGCATGGATCGCCGGTGCAACGCCGACGCAGCGCGCGCACTGCATCCGTTATGGTCAGGCAATTGGCCTTCTGTTTCAGGTCGTGGACGACATCCTGGACGCCACCCAGAGCAGCGCAACGCTGGGCAAGAGCGCCGGCAAGGATGCGGCCCAAGATAAAGCCACCTATGTATCCCTGCTCGGTCTGCGCGCAGCGCGCGAGCTAGCCGATGAGCTGTGCGCCAAGGCGCAAAACGCATGTGCTCAGTTGGGTGCGGAGGCCGACCGCATGCTTCAACTGGCGCGATACATCCGCCAACGGGATCACTAATGGGTTACCCCCTCCTGCAACGCATCCATGACCCGGCCGACCTCAAGCGCCTGCCGGAGGCGCAGCTGCCCGAGCTCGCGCGGGAAATGCGCCACTATTTGATCCAAACGCTGGCTCCGATCGGGGGACATCTGGGCGCCGGTCTTGGCGTGGTGGAGTTGACCATCGCCCTGCACTACCTGTTTGACTCGCCGCGCGACAAAATCGTTTGGGACGTCGGCCATCAGGCATATCCGCATAAAATGCTCACCGGTCGTTTATCGCGTATGCCAACCATCCGCCAATATGGGGGGCTTTCGGGGTTTACCAACCGAGATGAGTCGCCGCACGATCCGTTCGGCGCCGGGCACGCATCCACCTCGATCTCCGCAGCCTATGGCATGGCGTTTGCGCGTGACCTGCTTGCACAACACCACCACGTGGTCGCGGTCATCGGCGACGGAGCGCTCACCGGCGGCATGGCCTTTGAGGCGTTGAACCATGCCGGTGCCAACAACAATCGGTTGTTGGTCATCCTGAACGACAATGAAATGTCCATCGCCCCCAATGTCGGCGCGATTTCTTCATATCTTGCCCGAATCATCTCCGGCAAGCAGTACATCAACGCCAAGGACGTGGCCCGCCGTTTGCTGGAAAAGCTTCCCGGCGCGCTGGATGCCGCGAAACGACTGGAAGAGCATGTCAAGGGGATGATTGTGCCGGGCACCTTGTTCGAAGAAATGGGGTTTCGCTATATCGGCCCGATTGACGGACATGATTTCGACCATCTTTTGCCCACCTTGAAAAACTGCAAGGAGCTCGACGGTCCGATCCTGCTCCATGTGCTCACCCGCAAAGGCCTGGGCTTTTCCCCCGCCGAGGAGGACCCGGAAACCTGGCATGGCCTCGGCCCTTACGACCCCGCAACCGGCACACCCATCAAGACCAGCGGCAAGGCACCTTCCTACACCGAAGTCTTCGCCCAAACCCTGTGCGAACTGGCGACGGAAGACCGGCGCATCACCGCCATCACCGCAGCCATGCCCGGAGGCACGGGCCTATCCCTCTTTCGCCGTCAGCACCCTGAACGCTGTATTGATGTGGGCATTGCCGAGCAGCATGCGGTCACCTTTGCCGGTGGCCTGGCCGCCGCCGGCTTGCGTCCCGTGGTTGCCATCTATTCCACCTTTCTGCAACGCGCCTATGATCAAATTATTCATGATATCTGCATCCAGCGGCTGCCGGTGGTGTTCTGCCTCGACCGCGCGGGCGTTGTCGGCGCCGACGGCGCCACCCATACCGGCATGTTCGACATCGCCTATCTGCGCTGCCTGCCGCACATGACCATCATGGCCCCCAAGGACGAGCAGGAGTTGCGCGATATGCTGGCCACCGCCTTCACGATCAACGGCCCGGTGGCGATTCGGTACCCGCGCGGCCATGGCTATGGTGTGCCGCAACGCACGCCCAAAGCGTTGCCTGTGGGTAAGGCCGAATTGCTTACCCGTGGCAACGATGGCTTGGTGATCGCGATCGGCAGCCGCGTTCGCGATGCCTTGCAGGCGGTGGAGGCGTTCCGCAAACAAGAGGGCAAATCGTTCTCGTTGCTGAACCTGCGCTTCATCAAGCCGTTGGACGAACGTGCCATCCTTGCCCTGCTGTGCCCGGGCAAGCCCTTGATGGTCGTCGAAGAAGGCGCGCGCATCGGTGGCGTCGGCGAACAGATTCTGAGCGTTGCCGTAAGCAGCGGCTGGCATGGACCCTGGCGTCACATGGCCATGCCCGACGCCTTCCCCCCCCATGGCAGTCAGGCGGAAGTGTTGCACGCTCTTGGCCTGGACAAGGAAGGCATCGTTCAAGCGCTGCGCGCATTCTGATGACACGCGTGAACAAGCAGCGTCTCGACCATTTGGTCGCCTCTTGTGGAACGGTGGAAAGTCGCTCCCAGGCCCAACGACTGATCATGGCCGGCCTGGTGTACGTCAATGGCCAGAAAGCGGACAAGCCCGGCGCGCTGTTTACCGCCGATGCGCACATTGAGATCCGCGAACCTTTGCCTTATGTTTCGCGAGGCGGCCTGAAGCTGGCCCACGCGTTGCAGACCTTTCCTTTCGATAGCGCCAACAAGGTATGCCTGGATGTCGGCGCCTCGACCGGCGGTTTCACGGACGTGCTGCTGCAGCATCACGCGCGCAAGGTCTATGCGGTGGATGTCGGACACGGGCAACTGCATTACCGCCTGCGCCGTGATCCACGGGTGGTCAATCTGGAAAAAACCCATGTACGGCTGCTCGACCGACACCTCATCCCTGAAGATGTCGACGCCCTGGTCATCGACACCTCATTTATCTCGCTGACCCGCGTGCTGCCCCATGCCTGGCCATTGTTGAAGGCCGGCGGTTGGTGTGTCGCGCTGATCAAGCCGCAGTTCGAAGTCGGTGCCAAACATTTACGCAAAGGTGTGGTGCGCAGCGCCGAACTCCGGCAGGCGGCCATCGACAAGGTGCTTGACTTCGTCCGCGCAGACCTGCCCGATGCGAAGGTAATCGGCGTGGTTGAGTCGCCAATCAAAGGACCGAAGGGAAACATTGAGTTTCTCCTCGGGCTGAGCAAGCGGGAGGGAATTGCATGAACATGGATGAACGCCTGATCGAGTTGGAAACGCGCCTTGCCTACCAGGAACGCGCCATTGAGGAACTCAATCAGGCGCTCACCGGGCAACAGCGTCAGCTCGATCAACTGTTGCTTCGGCTAAAGCGGATTGAAACCCATCTTCAGCAAGGAGGCGAGCCGATCGCGCGTCCGAACGAAGAGCCTCCACCACCGCATTATTGATCCCTCGGCATAAGCGCATCAGAGTGTGGAAAACCGTGCAAGGAAGGGAATGCCCATGAGCTACACGCACGCCCAGTCATCCAAAGCAAGTGCCGCCCTCGAACTGGTGGAAGACCTGCAGCAGCGCTTTGTCGCCGCCCTCGAACGCCTCGCCGGCAGCCAATGCTTCCAGGCCGTGCACTGGCGGCGCGACGAAGGCAGACATGGCGGCGGCATGCGCCTGGAAGCAGGCGAGGAAGGCATGTTTAATCGCGCCTCGGTGAACGTCTCGCAAGTTCATTATGACGACGATCCGGCGCGCCGATTGGGCTCGGCCACCGCCCTTTCTACGATCATCCACCCCGCTCATCCGCTGGCCCCTTCCGTACATATCCATATCAGCTACACCGAGCTGAAAAGCGGCGACGGATACTGGCGAATCATGGCCGACCTGAATCCGGCGATTGAGGATGCATCGAGCCGCGATCGTTTTCGGCAAACGCTGCAGGCAGCGGCCCCGACGCATTTCGAGGAGGCCATGGCCCAAGGCGAACGCTACTTCTTCATCCCGGCGCTGGGACGTCATCGGGGCGTCGCCCATTTTTATCTGGAACAGTTTACCAGCGGCGACTTCTCCGCCGACCTTGCCCTGGCGCGTGCGGTCGGCGAAGCCGCGATCGACGGCTATGTCGCCATCCTGGCCGACATCCTGCCAGGCGCGACGCCACCAAGCGCAGCGCAACTACAGGCCCAACTCGCCTATCACACGCTATATTTTTTCCAGGTGCTCACCCTTGACCGAGGCACGACCGCTGGCCTGCTGGTGCATGACCAGAATGACATCGGCATTCTCGGCTCACTGCCGGCACGCATCGACCGCGCCTTGCTCGCCACATGGCGAAAACGCCTACCGAAACCACAAGATGCCCTACTGGATGCGCTGCTCTCCGTGCTGCCGAAAACATCGCCCACCCCCATCGACCAAACAGCCAAGGCCAGACTGGCCCATGTGGTCCGCCAGCACTATCGCGCGCACCCGGAGGCGCTCAAACTGCAAGCTACGGGAAACACGACGCCCGCAACGGTCCAGCAGCATAACGCGGGCTAGGAGCGAAGGTCGGAAACGCGCAAGCCGCGCAATCGTTCACGATACTCCCGTTTCCGCCCCAGCCAAAGGCGCGCCAGGAACAGGGCAACCTGCGGCAGGCGAAAAAGGATCAGAACCATCAAACTCGCGGAAATCGCCTGAAACCAGAGCCAGCTGCCAAGCCCGCGATCCACCAACTGCGCATAGGTGAAAAAATACAGTGATAGGGTAAGCGCGATCACTACCCCGATGATTACCGCGATGTTTTCCTGCAAGCGCCGCACCCTGTCCAGCAGGGGATCCTGTTCACCTTCCGCCATCATTCACCTCCATCGCATTCCTTGCCAGCCATGCTATCCTGCGCGTTGTGCAACATGAACCATCGACCGGAACTGCGGTGAGTGTGCTGTTGATCCGCCATGCGGAGGCTGCCGTCGGCATCCCTGGCCAGCCTGATCGCTGGCGCGCACTCACCCGGCGTGGCAAAACGCAAGCGGCGACATTGGCCGACCAGCTGCAGCCCGCGCCCGAACTGATCCTGCACAGCCCCGCCAGGCGAGCGCGGCAAACTGCGGAAATCATCAATGCGCATCTTCCGTCGCCAGCACGCCTTACCTGCGCGCAGGAGCTGTATCCCGGCGATATTGACTCCATGCAACGTTTGCTCGCCCAGCATGCGACATCGACCCGTGTTGCGGCTATCGTCGCACATAATCCGGCGATCAGCCTGTTTCTCGCGCATCTTTGTCCCGCCGAGGCAGTGGAATTGCCTCCCAGCGGCGCGGCCATCCTGCAATGCCAGGACTGGAACGTCCGGCGGGTAAGCCTGGTTCGACTTCTACTCCCCTGACATGCTCCCCGGAGCATGCTTGAGGGCAAGATAGCGCTGATACTCTTCCAAGCTCATCTTGCCAAGAATGTACAACGCGTGGTCGGCCCGCATATCCTCATCCGGAACGATGCCCTGTTCCCGGTAGAACCGCTCCGCCTGCGCGCGCCGCCGCGCCACTTCCTGCTCATCGATGGTCGTAGGGCGGCACATCGCCTCCGCACGCCAGCGCGCCGCGTCCATCTCAGACCACACCTTTGCGCATCAAGGTCTCCAGCGTATGCACCGTGTCATCTGCGATGCGCTCCAACGCATCGAGTGAAGCGCGCAGGTCTTTCGCATCCATGCCTTCCATGAGCGCACATTGCTCGATCAACCGCTGAGCCCCCAGCGTCCCGCCCGCGCCCTTGATACCATGCACGATCATCCGACACTGATCCTCCTCGCCCGCTGCTGCGGCGCGGCGCAAGGCATGCATATTATCGCGTACACTCTGGATGAAGTTGCGCAAGATGCGATGCAGGTGCTCACGGGAAGGAAGCACGCGCGACAGGTTCTCGATCACGCGCACATCAAGCAACATGCCCAACTCGCCATCGTCATGCAGCCAGTGCTTGCGCCGCTCATAGCGCTCAACGAGATCGATCAAAGCCACGGGCGACACCGGCTTGCACAGAAATTCGGTCGCGCCCGCCTCTAAACATTCGCGCCGCCATTCCTCGTTCTGCTCACCACTGAGCATCAATACGGGCACATGCGCATAGTTCGGCATCGCACGGATACGCGCCAATACATCCAATCCACTTAGCCGAGGCAAATGAAGATCGAGCAGAATCAAGTCATAATCCTGCTTTTGCTCCAGGCATTCCACCGCCGCTATGCCATTGGTGGCCACATCCACCTGATGACCCTCGCCGCGCAGAAGATCCGCCATGATACCGTAGATCATGGGGTTATCTTCCGTCAGCAGTATCTTCAAAGGCATACACTACCTCTCTGGCCTCTCTGGCCTCTCTGGCCTCTCTGGCCTCTCTGGCCTCTCACACCATGAAAGCGAAGCGTCACAACGGATCAACACGCATCTGCGGTTCATGTTCAGCTTAAGGCCATAAATACCGTAAGTCAATCGCCATGGCGCACCTTGTCAAGGCGGCATAGCATGCAGCCATGCAACTGATTCGCCACCCTTGCATGCCTTACCCCGAAGCTTGCGCGGAACAGGAACAACTGGTCGAGCGTGTGCTCAAGGGCAAGGCGCATGGCTACCTGGTGCTCACCGAACATCCACCATGCTATACGATCGGCACCTCCGGCTCGGAACAGGACGTCCTGCATCGCAGCATCGGCAACGAAACCATCGCGGTGTTTCACAGCGGACGCGGCGGACAGGTCACCTATCACGGCCCGGGACAACTGGTGTGTTATGTGATCCACGATCTGCGGCAGGAACGCGATTTGCATCGCCACGTATGGCGGCTGGAGGAAATGATCATCCGCACCCTACGCGAATTCGATATCGAGGCGGGCCGCAGCGAACGCGGGATCGGCGTCTGGGTAGACGGCCTGAAAATCGCGGCCATCGGCGTACGCTGCCGCAAATGGGTCACCTATCATGGCGTCGCGCTCAACATTCACCCCAACCTCGCACATTTTCGTGGCATCGTGACCTGCGGCATGAAAGATCAACCGGTCACCAGCATGCGCCAACTTGGCGTTCATGCCACCCGCGCCATGCTTGAGCCGGTGATCGTCCGACACGCCCACGCCCTGTTCGCGGCATAAAAAGGGCGGCCCATAAGGGCCGCCCGCAACCGCCAATGCGGTGTTTACATCATGCCGCCCATGTCGCCGCCACCGGCAGCCGGCGCGGGCTCTTCCTTCTTCGGAAGCTCGGCAACCATGGCCTCGGTGGTGATCAGCAGGCTGGCCACCGAAGCAGCGTTCTGCAGCGCGGAACGCGTCACCTTGGTCGGATCGATCACGCCATCCTTGACCAGGTCGCCGTATTCCTCGGTTGCCGCATTGTAGCCATAGGCCGCATCGTCCTTGCCGGCCACCTCGTTGACCACAACGGAAGGCTCGCCGCCGCCGTTGGCCACGATTTGACGCAGCGGCTCCTCCAACGCCCGGCGCACGATGCTGATGCCGGTGTCCTGATCGCGATTCTCGCCATGCACATCGCTCAAGGCAGCACGCGCGCGCAACAACGCAACACCGCCACCCGGCACAATGCCTTCCTCGACCGCCGCGCGGGTCGCATGCAAGGCGTCGTCCACGCGATCCTTCTTCTCCTTCATCGCCACTTCCGTCGCGGCGCCGACCTTGATCACCGCCACACCGCCGGCGAGCTTGGCCAGCCGCTCCTGCAGCTTCTCGCGGTCGTAATCCGAGGTCGTATCCTCGATCTGGCGACGAATTTGGGCCACGCGGGCTTCGATGTCCGCCTTGGAACCTGCACCATCGACAATGGTCGTGTCGTTCTTGGTGATCTTGACCGAACCGGCCGTACCCAGATCATCCAGAGATACATGCTCGAGCTTCAGTCCGAGCTCTTCCGAAATGACCTTGCCGCCAGTCAGAATCGCCATGTCTTCAAGCATGGCCTTGCGACGGTCACCAAAGCCCGGCGCCTTGACCGCAGCCACATTGAGCACACCGCGCATCTTGTTGACGACAAGCGTCGCCAGGGCTTCGCCCTCGATGTCCTCGGCGATGATCAGCAACGGCTTGCCGGAACGCGCTACATTCTCCAATACCGGCAACAAATCGCGCATATTGGAGATCTTCTTCTCATGCAACAGGATGTACGGCTCCTTGAGCTCGCACTCCATGCGCTCCGCGTCCGTCACGAAATACGGCGACAGATAGCCACGGTCGAACTGCATACCTTCGACCACTTCCAGCTCGGTCTCCAGGCCCTTGGCCTCTTCGACCGTGATCACGCCTTCCTTGCCGACCTTCTCCATGGCCTCGGCAATGATGTTGCCGATCTCGCGATCGCCGTTGGCCGAAATCGTCCCGACCTGGGCAATTTCCTCCTTGTCCTTGACTTCCTTGGACAAGCGTCCCAGCTCGTCGGCCACGCACGCAACCGCCTTGTCGATACCACGCTTCAGGTCCATCGGATTCATGCCGGCAGCCACCGCCTTCACACCTTCACGCGCAATGGCCTGCGCCAGCACGGTGGCCGTGGTCGTGCCGTCACCGGCGATATCCGCCGTCTTGGACGCCACTTCCTTCACCATCTGCGCACCCATGTTCTCGAACTTGTCCTCAAGCTCGATTTCCTTGGCGACCGAAACACCGTCCTTGGTGATGTTCGGCGCGCCCCAGGACTTCTCGAGCACGACATTGCGGCCCTTCGGCCCCAGCGTCACCTTGACGGCGTCCGCCAGCTTGTTCACGCCCGCCATCATCTTGGCGCGTGCTTCTTCTCCGAAACGAATGTCTTTTGCAGCCATTCTCTTACTCTCCTTGATTGGAATTTATTGCTCAGGATTCGATCACGCCGAGGATGTCGTCCTCGCGCATCATCAACAGCTCTTCACCGTCCAGTTTGATCTCGGTGCCGGCGTACTTAGAAAAGATCACCCGGTCACCCTGTTTGACATCCAGAGGGCGAACCTCGCCATTCTCCAGAATCTTCCCATTGCCTACCGCCAGAACCTCACCCTGAATCGGCTTTTCCTTGGCCGAATCGGGAATGATGATACCGCCGGCAGACTTCTCTTCCTCGTCCAGACGGCGGACGATTACACGATCATGTAAAGGACGAACCTTCGTTGTCATCGCTTTCACTCCTATGTATGCGTTGTTGTGGAACTGCTCTATAGGGGCGGCTTTTCACCCTTTCAACCCCTCTCTTGGCGCACGGGGAGCATTAGCACTCTCCCGACGCGAGTGCCAATCATTCATTACGCCTCGCGGCTGTCAAGAAAAAAATTGGCACTCTCGGGATGAGAGTGCCAATATGGATCACGGCTTGATCAGGCCTCCACCAAGTTCGCCCCCTGCCAACCGGGAGACATCCTCGGCGCCGGGCACGACGATACCGGATGCCGCCTTGCGCCGATATTCCTCCAACTCACGGGCGGTTTCCTGTAGCGCTTGCTCGGCAGCCGCACCAAAACCGCGCACCGCTTCCGCCAGGTCTTTCGCATCAAGATCGAAGCTGATCGGCATCGGACCCGCCGGGGTCATCACTTGCGCCTGGCCGACAAAACGCCGCGCGCGCGTCACATCTTCTTCGCCATGCTCGTTCACAGGAATCAGCATACGAATCGTGCCCAGACGCAAATCGGAGTAGATCTCCTCGCGATATAGTTCGTCGGACTTCATGTTCAGGTCTGTTGACTGGTTCATGGCCGTACTCCTCATGGCGCTGAATCGCGGCACCCTAGCAGGCTGTTCGGTTCAGGGGAATCATGCGGCAGCCCTACCAGCCGCCACCCCGCCCTGCCTTGATGCCTTCCGCCTGCAGCAAAGCCAGCAACTGCTCGCGATGGTCACCCTGAATCTCCAGCACATCCCCCTTGAGCGCGCCCCCTGTGCCCAGACGCTGCTTTAAACGCTTGAGCAATGCCTTCATCGCGGCGCGATCCGCATTCAACCCCTCGATCACGCACACCGTTTTACCGCCACGTCCCTTGCATTGCCGGTGTACGCGCACCACGCCAGGTGAGCGGAGCGCCCCTTGCGCCGGCGGCTGCCGATCCTTCCGCTTGCGCAACGACCCCTGCGCGGTCGAATACACCAATCGTCGATCCTCCATCGCTAGCCTCCCAACGAGCGCGTTTCTTTCTCGATTTGTTGCTGCAATCGTTTCAGCACAGCCCCCCGCTTCTCAGCAGCGACGTCGTCTGGCGAAAGGTAGGGAAGAAAGCGAATGGTCACCGTTCCGGGATATTTCAAATAGCCCTTCTTCGGCCAGCATCGCCCCGCATTGTGCGCAAAGGGTAGAATTCCCACACGCGCATGCTGCGCCAGCACAACCCCGCCGGGCTGATATTGCCCGCTCTCTCCCACCGCGGTGCGCGTTCCCTCGGGAAAGATCACCACCCAGCGTCCCTTGCGCAAAAATGCGCGCCCTTGCTCAAGCACCTGACGCATCGCCTCGCGCGGGCTGCCGCGTCGAATCGCGATCACGCCAATGCACCAGAGCGCCCAGCCAAACAATGGAATATACAGCAATTCCCGCTTCAGCACCCAGGCATACATCGGCACCAGCAACGGCATCATCACGGTCTCCAACGCCGATTGATGTTTGCCCATCACCACGCAGGGTTCCGTCGGCAGATGCTCCAGCCCTTCCACGCGAATATGAATACGGCAACAGACGCGCAACAGCCCGCGCACGCAAGCGGACCAGAGGCGCGCCCAACGCCAAACGACGCGCAAACCCAAGGGGCGGGTCAGCATAATCAGCAATGAGAACAAAGGGGTGATCGCAAAAAAGGCGAGATTGAACAAAGTCGAACGAAGCAGCAGCATCATTCCTCCAGCAACGCATCCACGGCGGCGGCCAGATCGTGATAGGCGCGAATATCGGGTTGCAACCGTTGCGCCTCGCGTAAAATGTGCGCCGCGTCGCCATAGCCAGTGCGCACCAGCATGGCCGGCACGCCCGCGGCACGGGCCGCGCCCACATCGCGCACAGAATCCCCGATCATGCATGCGCGATGCGCCGCACCTTGCAAGCCCACCGCCTGTAGACAAGCCAGCACGAGACCGGGACGCGGCTTACGGCAATCGCAGCCATGATCCGGCCCATGCGGGCAATAGGCGACATGGTCGATGCTCCCGCCAGCCGCCGCAACAGCCGCCATCATCTTCGCATGGATTGCCGCAAAACGCTGCTCATCGATCATCCCTCGACCCAGCGCGGACTGATTGCTGGCGATGGCCACCTTGACCCCTACCGCCTTAAGCCGCGCAATCGCCGCTAGACTTCCGGGAATCGGGCGCCAATCATCCTCGTGCAAGATATAATCGGGCGAATCGAAATTGATCACGCCATCACGGTCAAGAATTACCAGCTCGGGTCTCATCGCCGCAACCTTATGCGCCCACCCCCCAAATGCAATCGGCCTACAACGCGCACCGCATCAGCAAGGCGTCCTCCCGCAGCTTACCGGCGCGCGGCTGATAATAGCCGGGCCGCCGTGCCAGCAGCTCGAAACCGCGCCGCAAATACAAAGCCCGCGCCGCCTCATTCGAGGCGCGCACCTCCAGACAGATGGCGCGTTGATGCCGTTTGTCACGCTTGAGGCATTGCAGCAGAACGCTGGCCATCCCACGCCGACGCCAGGCGCGCCGGACCGCCAGTTGCATGATATGCGTCTCATCCACCACATCCTGGCTCAGCAGATACGCCACAATCCGCCCCTGGAAGCGGCAAACCCGCAGCTCATAACCGGCGCGCAGCGACTGGCCCAACTGCGCCCGGGACCAATGCTCCGGCAGCGCCTCGCGCGCGATTTCATCCACTTCGGACAACGCCTCCTCACCGGCGCGTCCGACCCAGACATCCAAATCAGGCGGGTTCGCCGGCCTCAACGCGCTCCCTCCAGTCACACCCTTCCGCGACACAGACATGTTCGGTCCCATGCCGCTTGGTTGTCTTCTCGGTCACGAAGGGGGCGCCGCATTGGGGGCAAGGGCGGGCAACCGGCTTGTTCCACAGCGCATTGTCGCACTTGGGATAGGTTGAGCAGGAATAAAACACCTTGCCCCGCCTGGACTTCTTCTCCAGGAACGTTCCCTTACCGCACGCCGGGCAAGGAATGCCGGTATCCTTCGGCTTCTCCAGCGGTTGAATATTCTTGCACTTCGGATAGGCCGAACAGCCCAGAAACTTGCCGTAGCGCCCATGCTTGATGACCATCGGCGCGCCGCATTTCTCGCATGTCTGATCCGTGGTTTCCGGCTCCTGCGCCTCCTCGCCGGCAAGCGGCCGGGTCACCTTGCATGCCGGATAACCGGTGCAGGCCAAAAACTTGCCGTAGCGCCCCAACTTGATCACCATCGGCTTGCCACATTCCGGGCATGTCTCCTCGGTTTGCTCGGCCGGACGCTCGGCGCGCATCGCCTCGTCCACATCCGCCTTGAACGGCGCCCAAAAGTCGCGCAGCAATGGCTTCCACTGTTGCTCGCCACGCGCCACCGCATCCAAGCCATCCTCGATCTGGGCGGTAAACCCGGTGTTGATGATGTTCTGAAAGTGCTCGGTCAGAAACCGGTTCACCCACTCGCCGACGTCGGTGGGCACAAAACGCTTCTTTTCCATCGTCACATACTTGCGCTCGCGCAACACGTTCAAAATCGACGCATAGGTCGAAGGCCGTCCAATGCCGTGCCGCTCCAACTCCTTGACCAGGGAAGCCTCGGTGAAGCGCGGTTTCGGCTCGGTGAAATGCTGACTCGCTTCGGCACGCTGCACCTCGACCGCATCCCCAACCCGCAAAGGCGGCAACATCCGCTCCTGCTCCGTGGCCTGCTCCGGTTCATCGCTTCCCTCGGTATACAGAATACGATAACCCGCAAACGCCAAGGAGGAACCGGTTGCGCGCAGGATCATATCCTCACCCTGCATGTCCACACGCATCTGGTCGAGCAACGCGGGGGCCATCTGGGAAGCCAGGGCCCGTTTCCAGATCAGTTCATACAGGCGCCAGGCATCCCGCTCCAGCATCGGGCGCAAACGATCCGGTGTACGTGCGATGGCGGTGGGACGAATGGCTTCATGCGCCTCTTGCGCGCTCTTGCTCTTGGTCTTGAACCGCCGCGCCCGCGCGGGCAGGAAGGCGGCTTCGAAATGCGCCGCGATATATTCGCGCATTTCGCTCAACGCATCCTCTGACAGGGATACGGAATCCGTTCGCATATAGGTGATCAAACCGACGCGATCGCCATCCAGGTCGATACCCTCATAAAGCTGCTGGGCCAACTGCATCGTCTTGCGCGCGGTAAACCCCAGCTTCCGCGCCGCCTCCATTTGCAATGTCGAGGTAATGAACGGTGGCGCGGGTTGCTGCCGCACCTGCTTCTTCTGAATGTCGGATACCTGGAACGGCGTGTCCGCCACCTTCCGCGCCAGCGTTTTGGCGCTGACCCCGTCGCTGAGCGCAAACTTGCCCAGCGTCTTGCCATTCAGCGCCGAAAGCCTGGCCGCAAAGCGGGACGAACGGCCCGCCGGAACGCACTCGGCGTCAATGGTCCAGTACTCGCGCGGCTTGAATTCGCGAATATGCTGTTCCCGCTCGCAGATCAGGCGCAACGCAACCGACTGGACCCGCCCTGCCGACAGACCCGTGCGGATCTTTCGCCACAGCAGGGGCGAAAGCGTGAAGCCCACGAGGTAGTCCAATGCACTTCTTGCCTGCTGCGCATCGACGAGCCGCATGTTGATGTCCGTGGGATGCGCAATCGCTTCGCGGATGGCGCGCGGCGTGATTTCATTGAACGTGATGCGCTGCACCCGCTTGCCCTCCAGCGCGCCCCGCTCGCGCAGCACCTCCACCACATGCCAGGCTATCGCTTCCCCCTCGCGATCGAGATCGCTGGCCAGAATCAGGGTATCCGCCTTTTTCAACGCCTTCTCGATCGCATCGATCCGCTTCTTTTTGTCTTCGAGCAAGGTGTACTGCAGCGCGAAATCGCGCTCGGGATCCACCGAGCCGTCGCGTTTGGGAAACGCGCGGACGTGGCCGTACGAAGCCAGCACCCGATAACCCTTTCCCAGATATTTTTCAATGGTTTTCGCCTTGGCTGGCGACTCCACGACAACGACTGCACTCATTGATCCCGCAACTCCAAATTGAGCAGATAACGACCGCCGGGAAGGCGCTCCACGACCCCCCGCAGCTCAAGGGCGAGCAAGATGGGGGAAAGCTGCGGGATGGTCAACCCGCAAGTTTCCGCCAGTTGATCCAACGAACATGGGCCATGGCGCAATGCATCGACAATGCGTTGCTGCTCACCGTCGAGCGAAACGGTCGCCGCTTCAGTCGCGGGTGCTTCGTCCTGCCAGCCCAGCGCCTGCAGGCATTGCTCAGCCGTCTCGACCAGCAACGCGCCCTGACGAATCAGCGCATGACATCCCGCATGCCGATCGCTCAACACCGAACCGGGCACGGCCATAACCTCGCGCCCATAGTTCACGGCATGCCGCGCGGTAATCAGCGCCCCCGAGCGCATGCCGGCTTCGATCACCAGCGTGCCGCGCGCAAGACCGGCGATGATACGGTTGCGCCGAGGAAAGTATTCCCGCCGCGCCGCGGTATGGGGGAGAAATTCGCTCACCACGCATCCCGTGTCGGCAATGCGTTTGATCCATGCGCCATACCCACCCTCCGCCAACAGGCCATGCCCGAGCACGGCGACACTCGGCGCCTGTGCCTTGTACGCGCCTTCATGGGCCGCCTGATCGATACCCCATGCCAAACCGCTGACCACAACCACGCCATGGCGGGCAAAGTAGCCCCCCCAACGCTCGGCCAGCAGCCGCCCTTCCCGGCTGGCCTTGCGCGCACCGACCACCGCGAGCATGCGCGCATGCGCAAGGCAGCGCACGCAACCCTGCGCAAACAACACCAACGGCGCATCGACAAGCCCTTGCAATGCGGGAGGATAAGCCGGATGGTCGGGATGCAGCAGCATGATGCCGTGCGCGCGACAAGCGGCGATCTCCTCGCGTACAGCCCGCGCATTCTGCTTACGCAATGCATGCAACAGCGCCGGACCAACCCCGCGCACGCCGGACCAAAATCCAGGATCATCCAGATGTCGCCAAATCGCGGCCACCCCACCCGCCGCTTGCGCCAACCGACGCCCGAGCACCGGACCAACCCCCGGCGTCATGGCCAGCCGCAGCCAGCCATGAGCGAGCTCGCTAGGCTCCCCCATCCCGGGCATCCACCCGTTCGGGACGACCGAGCACTTGATCGCCCACACGAATCGCCTTGCGTGAACGGGTCACCAAGGCCATTGCGCCCGCCCGTTGCACGGCCAACACCAACACCTCACCGATCTGTTCATCAGGCAAACGAACAGCACCGCCATCCACCGGGTCACGCCGCATCCCGCCGGCCCGCATAATGCGCAGACGGGTACCCGGCCGCAAACCGTCGCGCGCCGAGAGCGAAAGACCCACCACCTGATTCTGCCCCGCCTCAGCGGCATCATCGCGAATGAACAAGACCACACCGCGATACGCTCGATCCGGCGCGCGCGCAACGATGCTCGGCGGCAATGCGCGCGCCGGCTTCAAACGATCGCCCCGGGCGATCTCGCGAAATGCCTTGCGCACCACCGCGCGATGCACCCCCACGCCACCCTGATCCCGCAGTTCAATCTGCCCGCGATGAACCACCAAGACGCCAAGCACCTTGCCATTGCGCGGATCGATCACCTTGTCGGTGGCGCGGAACACATCGAAACGGCGCTGTCCGGGTCGCGCCTGCCGCAAGCGCACATAAACCTGGTCATGCGCGCCGTAATTCAGACGGCCATCGACGCCGTCGAGCACGTATCCCGCCCCATCCAACGCATCCAGCGCGATGAAATCGAAGCGCTCCAGCGCCTTCAATGCCAAACGCGCATCCACCACCGGCTCCAGCCGCTGCACCGGTCGCGCCACCATAAGCGGCTTGGCGCGTACGACGCGCAAGCCTCCCCGCGCGCCCATGGCGGCATCGAACACGATGGTATTGCCGGGATAGATCAAATCAGGATTGGTAATGTAGGGATTGCGTTCCCAAATGCGCAGCCATGCCTCGGGCCGCTTGAAGAAATGCGCCGCAATATCCCACAGCGTATCCCCCGGCTGCACGATATAGGGGCCGGGCGTCGGTTCCTTGAGCGCCTGCTCGGCATGTCGCTCTGCGGCCTGGCACATCACCGGGGCGACGAGCAACAATAGGGTCAACAGCAACCATCTACTCATGCCTTTCCCTCCGCCGCGGCACGCTCGCCCACGCGCGGCTCGGTGCCGGCACGCAAACGGCGAATATTGGCGTGATGCCGCTGGGTCATCAGCACCGCGAACACCAAACACGCCAGCACCTCCAGCCGGCTCAGTCCCAACCCCCATGCCGCCAGCGGCAGGCTCCAGCCGGCAATGATCGAAGCAAGCGAAACGTAGCGGGCAAGCTTCAGCACCAGCAACCAGAACACGAACGCAATCACCGCCAACCACGGCTGCCAGGGCAGCAGCACGCCAAACATCGTAGCCACCCCTTTGCCGCCTCGAAAACGCAAATACACCGGAAAAATATGCCCAATGAAGGCAGCCAGGGCCACGACCGGCACAAACCAGGCATGCGTTGAATGTAGCGACAACGCCAAAGCCACCGCCACACTTCCCTTGCCGATGTCGGCCAACAACGTCAACAGCCCCACCCGTTTGCCGCCAGCGCGCATGGCATTGGTTGCGCCAATGTTGCCGCTACCCACCTTGCGCGGATCGCGCTTGGCAAGCCAGCGGGAAAAAATAAGGCCGAACGGGATCGCGCCCAGCAGGTAGGCGAGCACCACCAGGGCCAACTCAATGGAGGTCAAAGGCCACCCTTCCGATAATACCGCCGTGCTGCATCGAGCCGACGCTGAATCCACTCCCGTTGACTGCCATGGATGTAGGTGGGCAACACCTGCTCAAGTGGCGCTGGCTTGCCAAACAAGGCCGGGAATGGCTCGCCAGAAGCGACATTGTCGTGACGCAACAACGCAAGCTGATCCAGCGTCAACGGCGGCACCGGCAACCACTGGACCAAGCGCGCCAGCAGGCGCGCGGCCAAGGACGGCAGCGGTAACAATAGTCGCCTGCGCCCCAATTCGCGATGCAACAGCTCCAGCAACGCACGCATGGTGTACGGCTTGGGGCCGGCCAAGACAAAGCACTGGCCAAACGTGCGTTTATCCTCGATGGCCCGCACAAACGCGCGCGCAACATCCTCCACCCACACCGGCTGCAACCGCATCTCGGGGGCAATCACCGGCATGACCGGGAACCACGCCCCGATCGCCTTGAATCGATTGAAAAATGAATCGTGCTCGCCGTAAATCACGGAAGGGCGGAACACCGTCCAGGCAAGATTTGCCGCGCGCACACGCGCTTCCGCCTCGCTCTTGCTGCGCGCATAGGCGCTCTCCGGCACCGCTCCTGCACCTAGCGCGCTCATATGCACATAGCGGGGCACCCCCTGCTGCGCACACGCATCCAGCACGTGCTCTGTGCCATGCACATGCACGGCATCGAAGGTGAAACGCCCCTTTTCGTAGAGCACACCCACAAGATTGATCACCGCATCTGCGCCTCTCAGCGCCGCATCAAGACCCTTGCCCGACGCAATATCGGCCCTGACCAGCCGCACTCCCTCAACCGTGAGATGGCGCGCCTTCTCCGGATGGCGGCAGGCCACCGTGACGCGATAGCCTGCGCGCGTCGCGCGGCGGACGATAGCTCGCCCGACGAAACCGCTCCCGCCAATCACGCATAGCCGTTTTTCCACAGAGCCTCCTCACCGATGGTTGCTTGAAGTATGGGCGCCGCCGTTCCCAGGTCAATGACGCGCAGAAGCGTTGGTGGCATCCATCAACTGCGGTAAAGCAAGAAAGACCATCGTGGGTCTCGATTCCGTAGGTATGAGTCAGGAAGAACCCAATCCGAAGGAAGAGACACCGTCGCCGAAACCATGACTGGTATCAAGGCCCGGATGCGCTTCCACAACGTCCAGCCCAGGCAGCAGGGGCTTGACAGCCCAACACCGGATTCCGTCTACCAAGCTAGACCAAACACATGCCCCTAGTGACATGGCTCCAAATGAGAGGCCACACATACGCCACATCTCCAGAGAACAGTGACCATTTCAATCAATCACCCGGCACATCCTGAAACCGCTGCCGAATGGCCAGCACTTCATCGAGGCTCTGCAGGAATGCATCCACACACGCCGGATCGAAATGCGCCCCTGCATGCGTGCGTAACCAATCCTGCGCCTTATCCACCGGCCAGGCCTGCTTGTAAGGCCTGGCACTGGTCAGCGCATCGAAGACATCAGCCACGGCGACAATACGCCCGACCAACGGGATGGCATCGCCCTTCAACCCTCTCGGATAGCCAGCACCATCTACGCGCTCATGATGCGTCCAGGCAATCTCCGCTCCCATGCGCAACAGAGGCGATGCGCTGTCGCGCAGGATCTGGTAACCGTACACGGCATGCTGCTTCATGATCTCGAATTCTTTCCGATCCAGCTTGCCCGGTTTCAGCAGGATCCGATCCGGAACCCCCACCTTGCCGATATCGTGCATCGGCGCCGCTTCCTGCAACAAATCCTGCTGTTCCTGAGATAAGCCGAGGTTGCGCGCGATGACCTGCGCATAATGGGCCATACGCAATAGATGCGCGCCCGTCTCCGGATCACGAAACTCCGCTGCCCGGGAGAGCATCACCACGGCCTCCAACTCCCGCTTCCGCAGCTCCCGAGTAGCCTTGCGCACTTCGGACGCCAACCACTCCGCGCGATTAGCCAGTTGTTTCTGGGACTTGCGCAGGGTCAACATGTTCCTCATACGGGCCAGAAACTCCGTCTTGTCGATAGGCTTGTTCAGGAAGTCATTCGCCCCAACCTGCAATGCCTCATAGCGCACATCCCTGCTGTCATCCGCCGTAATCATGATGATCGGAATATCCCGTCCATGTGGCAGGGCGCGAAAACGCTGAATAAAGTCTATGCCGTCCAATTCTGGCATCATGTAATCGACCAAGACCATATCTGGCATGGTCTCGGCACATGTCGCCAGGGCCTCCAGCGGATGCTCATAGCAAATTGGCTCGCAATCCTGCAGCTTACGCACCATATGCCGGAGCAAGGCCAGATTGGTCGGGTTATCATCCACCAGCAGAATGTTCATGATGCTTCCTCTATCAGGGTCTTGCGGGTCTGTTCCACTTCCTGCAGGGCCGTACGCAAGCGTTCCAAATTGGCGCGCAATCCCTCGACATCACCTTGCGCCGCCTGCGTCTCCACCTCGGCGCAAACCGCCGCAATTCCGGTTCCACCGATACTCGACGCCGCACCTTTCAATTCATGGGCCAGCTCCCGCAACTCCTCGAAGGCGCCGCCATCCAGGGCCTGCGGCATGCGTTCCGCAACCAACGACCGCATCGAGACACAGAAGATATCAAGCAGTTCAAGCAGCACATCCGGATCATCACCCAGCAGACCACGCATGCGATCAAGTTGGAACATAGAACCTGTATCCTTTACCCCTGCATCTCCGCCTTCGTTGGCGGACGCTTCCGACGCCTCCCGAGGCAACCATTTGTCCAGGATACGACGTAGATCGTCTCGGGAAATCGGCTTGCTTAGATAGTCATCCATACCTGCACGCATGCAACGCTCGCGATCCCCTTTCATTGCATTGGCCGTCATAGCGATGATCGGAATATGCCCACCCCGTTCACGCTCCAGGCGACGAATCTGCCGTGTGGCCTCGAAACCATCCATAATGGGCATCTGACAATCCATAAACACCAGCGCATATTTGCCAAATTCCAAAGCCTGCAAGGCCTCCTGACCATTAGCCACAACATGCACGGCATAGCCAAGCTTGTGCAGATGCATCTGCGCCACGTGCTGGTTGACCGCATTGTCCTCAACCAGCAACAGCAAGGCGCCCTGCTTCATCGCTTCCAAAACATCCGGACGAACCGCATCTTCGGATACATCATCTTCCTTGCGCATCGTTTCATGCCGAAGTTCCGGATACATGGCGCACGCGACAGCATCCAGCAGATGGGACATACACACCGGCTTGTGCAATACGTCGATAACGCCCAACTCGGCGGCTTCCGACCGAGCCTTCGGCGCATCGAACGCTGTGCACAGTACGACCGGAATCTTCGCCGTCTCCGGCGATGCCTTGAGCTTGCGCACTAACTCCAAGCCATCCATATGGGGCATGCGCCGGTCAATAATAGCGACATCGACATGCGTATCAGGTGCCTGCACATACTCCAGCGCCTCCGCCCCACATT
Source organism: Zetaproteobacteria bacterium (assembly GCA_003696795.1). Lineage (GTDB taxonomy): Bacteria > Pseudomonadota > Zetaproteobacteria > Mariprofundales > Mariprofundaceae > J005. The sequence continues at coordinate 54,176 of RFFT01000029.1, forward strand.
CCAGGGCCACGACATCCATTTGTCTTGCACGCAGATAATGGCTGAAGATTTCTCTGGCCACCTCATCATCATCGACAACCAGCACCTTCAGCCCGCGTAATTTTTCATCATCCACCGAAATATCTTGCTCCAAGGCGGCATCCCCAATCGGGAACTCGATCTCGAAGGAAAAACGCGATCCCTTGCCAGGCTCGCTCTCCACCTGAATCGCCCCCCCATCAGAGCCACGATGTGCTTGGAGATCGCCAGGCCCAGGCCTGTGCCGCCATATTTCCGTGTCGCACTGCCATCGGCCTGGACAAAGGGCTGAAACAGCTTTGCCTGGGTTTCCGGATCAATCCCAATGCCGGTATCCAAAACCGAGAATACAACGCGCACCCGATCGTCCGAGCGAGAAACCAAGTCCGCCCGCACAACCACGCAGCCTTCCTCCGTAAACTTGACTGCATTGTCTATCAGGTTGAGCAAGACTTGCCGCAACCGACCCGGATCGCCCCGCAGTACGGGCGGAATGCGCGGGTCCACGAAGGAATACAAGGCCAGACGATCGTTTCTGCTCCGATGCGAGACAACGACAGAAGATCCCTCGACCACGGACAGCAGGGAAAAATCGGTCTCGTCCATTTCCATCTGGCCTGCCTCGAACTTGGAGAAGTCGAGGATATCGTTGATGATCCGCAATAGGGACTCGGACGAGGCACGGATGGCTGCCACGAACTCTTGCTGTTGCGGCGTCAATTCCGTATCGAGCAACAAATCGCCCATGCCAATAATCCCATTTAGCGGCGTGCGAATCTCATGGCTGACCGTACTGAGGAACATCGACTTCATGCGCGAGGATTCCAAGGCCTCATCATGGGCGCGCTTAAGTTTCTGCTCCATGGTCTTACGGGCGGTGATATCCGTGCGAATAGCAATATAGCGCTCCGGCTTGCCGCCTTTGCCCGTGAAGGGAACGACGGTCGTATCCACCCAATAGAGCGAGCCGTCCTTGCGCCGGTTGCAAATCTCCCCTCTCCAGATATGGCCCATGCCAATCGCTCGCCACATCTCGGCAAAAAATGACGGGGGATGATGGCCCGAGTTCAGGATACGGTGATCTTGTCCCAGCAGCTCCTCCCGGCTGTATTGCGAAATTTCGCAGAACTTGTCATTGGCATAGGTGATACGCCCGCGCTGGTCGGTCACAGCAACGATGGAATGCTGATCTAGGGCGTATTTCTGGTATTCAAGTTCCTGCAGCGCCTCCTTCAGGCGCTCCGAGATCTGCTGTTGCCTGCGCATGGTCACGGAAATCCACAGCAACAGTAGACCGGCCACCACCGCCAACAGCAAACGACTGGTATCCATTCTCGACAGCTGCGCGCGATGTCGCACCTTGTACGTGGCCAACATGGCATCGATGCGCTGCGCGCTCGGGACGGCAATCACCTTCCGGGCCAGTTCCAACAGATAGTCGCTCTTATCGAGCAAGACATTGATATGCCGGATCATGTTCTGCATTTCCGCCTGCAATGCCGACGCAAGCGGCCATGCTTCCATATCCTGGATCATGCTGCGGATATGGGCCTTACGCTCTGGTGAGGGCATGGACAGATAGAAATAAACATCCGCCTCCAGATCATGCAGACGGGCTTGCCGGGCAGCATCCAGTTGTGTGCTGAGCTGACCGGCAACCACCCGAAGATAGCGCTGCGAATTCTGCAAGATGGCCTGGTCGGCCTTATACTGTTCGATCATCGCGATCTTGCGCTCCATCAAATCGAACAACTCATCCAGATGCGATGCATGCCCATGCACGGCGAAATCCAGCCGCATCAGGGTTCGACGCAACTGACGAATGGCATGAATGATGCGCACCAGTTCATCGTAATTGCGCGTCATCATCGTGCGCACCATCAGCATATGCTCATTGAGGCGCACGTCCTGCTTCTTCAGTTCCATCCATGTGCGGGACCATTCCTGATAGGCGAGAAACTCCTTGCGACTGGCAAACGACCCATAGGTGGCTGCCGCGATCAGTAAGACGCCACTGGCGACAATGGCATAACGCACCAGATTGCTATTCATGCGCATCTGCATCGTCCATCTTGCCTACGAGCGAATGCAGGAAGGCGATGATGTCGGCAATGTCCTCATCGGGAATATCCCGCCCCAGCTGATACTTGGCCATGACCCGAATGGCCTGATCCAGTGTCTCGGCGCTGCCATCATGAAAATACGGCGCGGTCAACACGACCAGCCGCAGGCTCGGCACCTTGAACTTGTGCCGGTCGCGCGCAAGCCCGGTGACATTGTACCGGCCAAGGTCGGCCTTAGTCTCGCCACCCCGATCGCGGAAATAGTCGCCAAACACCCCCATAACCTGGAACAGATTGCCACCGACATTCGCTCCCTGATGGCAAGAGACGCAACCATAAGAAATGAACAAACGATAGCCTCGTTTCTGCACCTCGCTGATCGCCGTCGCATCCCCGCGCAGATAGCGGTCGAACGGCGAATCCACCGTCACCAGAGAACGTTCGAACTCTGCAATGGCTTCCTTGACGCGCGCCTCGGTGATCTTCCCGCCGAACACGCGAGCAAAGGACTCGACATAGGAGGCATCGGCCCGCAGCTTGGCCAATACCTCCGGCCAGTTGGAGGCCATTTCAACCGGATTATGGATCGGGCCGTCGATCTGCTCCTCCAGAGTCGCAGCCCGGCCATCCCAAAACTGAGCCAAGTTCAGCCCGGCATTGTACACGGTCGGCGCATTGATCACGCCCTCGGCGCCACCAACGCCGTAGGAATGCGGTGTATGGTCTGCCCCGCCATGCGCCAGATCATGGCAATGCGCGCAGCTGATCGAATTATCATGCGACAAGCGCGTATCATGAAACAGACGCCGCCCGAGACGGATTTTCTCGACGGACAATTCCTTCGGGCGTTCCAGCGGCACGATAGCCGCATCCGATATCTCCGCCGCCAAGGCCTGGACTTGCCCCAAGCAAAAGGCCCAAAACATAGTGATCACCATGCGCCACATGGCGCCCCTCCCTTCCGCGCAAACCGCTTGGTTTATCGGTAGGTCCCGATCTTCAGGCCGTGTGCAAAACACGTCAAGAAGAACGTGCATCCAAGGAAGGCGTACTGCCAACCCCACCGCTCAAAAACGGAAATTCCCACTTTGAGCACAGTCAATGCCGCGCCTTTGCCTCGCTGGGCGAATCCGTCTAGGCTGTTTGGCATCTGCAAGCGCGGAGGGCACGACATGGCCAGCGGATATGTGAACTACGATCTGATCACGGCAGCGGCAAGGGATGCGATGCGCCCACGGCTGATCGCCACCATGGCGCTGACCTTGACCGGCGCGGTGATGCTAGCCGGCTTGTTCAACGCCGGCGGCCACCATGCCTTGCCCGTGCAACTGCTCGGGGTGATACTCAACCTGTGCTGGCTGCTGTTCGGCCTGACCGCCCTTGCGCACCAGATTCATACCATCATGTGCGGCGATTCGCCGCCCACAACACGCATGGCGCTGCGCTTCGCACGCCGCCGCCTGCGCAGCATCGTGATGCTTCCGCTGTGGGCGCTGGCCCTGCTGTTGCTGGCCGTGGCCGCCGAGCTGTTCCTGCTCTGGCTGGCGAACCTTCCCGGCATAGGGCTGGTTTGGCTTGCCGCGCTCGCCATCCCGCTGTTGTTGCTCAACACCCTGCTGCTGCTGGCCATCGTGCTGGGCCTGTTCAATCTCGCGGCCCGGGTCGCGATCAGCGGCGACAATGCCGATCAGGTTCGACGCAAGCTCTGGGCGCTGGCGCGCCAGCGCTGGTCCGAGTTGCTGATCTACAATGTCGGCGGTCTGCTGGTCACCTTGATCGCGGCCGCACTGATCCTGGCCCCTCTTTGGGCGGGCTGGCGGCTGACCCTGCGCCTGATGGAAACAGCGGCCACGACACCCTGGCATCTGCTTTTGCATCCGAGCGGGTTCTGGAGCGGCATGGCCTACATGCTGGGACTCATCCTGTGCGGCCTGCTGGTGGCCGCTGTTGCAAGCATCCCCGCCATCGTGATCACACATGTCACCGTCGCCATCCATCGCGCGCTCGACCGCCTGCAGGAAGCCCCCCATGCCTGACACGTTCGATATTCGTGCCATTCGCCATCTGCCTGAGGCGCTGTTCCGTCAAGCGGAGCTGCACCCCTACCAACCCGCGCAATGGCGCCGCAAGCATGGAACCTATCTTCCCATCACCTATATGGAACTGGCCACGCGCGTGCGGCGCCTGGCCTCCGGGTTGCTGCGCGAGGGTGTCGAGGCGGGCGACCGGATCGCGATCCTGATGGAAAACCGCCCCGAATGGGCGATCGTAGATTATGCGATTCTCAGCACGGGCGCAGTGTCCGTGCCCTTGTATTGCACCTACCGGCCTCAGGATATTGCCTATGTGCTCAATGATGCGGGCGTCGGCATGGCCTTCGTCTCCGGCGGCAACCTGCTGACCCACCTGCTTGCGGCGCAACAGGATTGCCCGGGGCTGCGCCGCATCATCGCCCTGAATCCAGACGATGCGCGCCTTGCCCGCATGGAAGACCTCGAAGAAGGAGAAGTGCTCGAAGCGGCGCTCCAGGAACGTATGGCACAGATCGATCGGAACGCGCTGGCCACCATCGTGTACACCTCGGGCACCACCGCCAACCCCAAGGGCGTCATGCTCAGCCATGGCAACATCCTGGCCAATCTCGACGCCATTCCCGACATCATCGCATTCCAACGCGACGAGATGCTGCTCTCGTTCCTACCCTTAGCTCATGCGCTGGAACGCATGGCCGGGCATTTCCTCCCCTATTCGTTCGGCATTTCCGTAGCCTTTGCCGAACGTCCGGACACCGTGGCCAAAAACCTGGGCGAAGCCAGACCGACCTTGATGATCACGGTACCGCGCATGCTGGAGGTCGTACGCAACCGCATCCTCGGCCAGATCGGCAAACAGGCGGCATGGAAACAGCGACTGTTCGGGCTGTTGCTCAAGCTAGCGGCGCGACCGCAAAAGCCGTTCTGGCAACGCTGGCTGCACCGCTGGCTTGACCGCCGGATCGGGGATACGGTGCGGCAGCGTTTTGGCGGCAGACTGCGCATGCTGATCTCCGGCGGCGCGCCGCTGAGCCAGGAAACCGGCGCCTTCTTCCATGCCCTTGGCATTCCGGTCATCGAGGGCTATGGCCTCACCGAGTCCGCCCCCCTGTTGACCGTCAACCCCATCGACGCGCCGCGCCTGGGCAGTGTCGGTCGTGCCATCGCCAATGTCGAACTGCGACTGGCCGAGGATGGCGAAATTCTTGCGCGCGGGCCGAACATCATGCAGGGCTACTGGCGGCAACCGGAAGCGACGCGCCAGGCGGTGGACGAAGACGGTTGGCTGCACACCGGCGACATCGGCCGCATCGATGAGGACGGGTACCTGTACATCACCGACCGCAAGAAGGACCTGATCGTGAATTCGGGCGGCGAAAACATCGCCCCGCAGCGCATCGAGGCGCGCCTGACCGGCGACGCGCTGATCGACCAGGTGGTGATCTACGGCGATCGCAAGCCCTATCTGGTGGCACTGGTCGTGCCCAACGAGGAATCCCTGCGCGCCTGGGCCAAGGAACAAGGCCTACCGGACACGGACTGGGCCTCGCTCTGCGCCTCACCGCTGGCGCGCAAGCACGTGCAGACGCGCATCAATGCCCTGCTGGCCGGCTTCAACCCGTTTGAACAAATCCGCCGCATTTTCCTGCTCGATGAACCGCTGACCATCGACAACGGCATGCTTACGCCAACCCTGAAGATCAAGCGGCGCCAAGTGCATGCCGCTTTTGCCGATCGCTTCGAGGCGCTCTACTGAACCTGGGGCGCCAACGGCAGCCAGATCGAGCAACACGTGCCATGCCCCTGCCGGCTGGTGAGCGTCATCTGCCCGCCATGCGCGCGCACCACCCCCTGCGCCGACGCCAGCCCTATGCCGCGTCCCAGAAAACGCGTGGAATAGAACGGCTCAAACGCGCGCGCCGCCACCTCGTCGCTCATGCCGTCGCCGTCGTCATGGATGTCGATGCGCACATACCGACCCGGCGACAGCGTGTCATGCCGCTCGATCTCGGTCAGCTGGGCACGAATGCGAATGCCGCGCGCGTTCGCCTCCAGCGCATTGGCCAACACGTGGGCGAAGACATCCTGCGACAACTGTTCCTCGCTGCCCACAACCCGCCAGGCCGCATCCATCCCTGCACGTCGACGCGCACATCCGCATCTTGAACGCCGGATATGGCCTTGCGCAGGCTCAAGCCAAGCGGCACCTTCACCGGACGAAACACCATCTTTTCACCGGCATAGGCAAGCATATCGTTGGCATGCCCGCTTGCCTCCTCGGCCGCCCGCCGAATCAGCCTCAGCAACCGCGCATCGTCCTTGTTACCCTTGAGCATCGGCACAGCCATCAGGATCGCCGCCATCTTGTTGTTGATCAGATGCGCCACATTGCCCGCGAGCGTGCGTGAAAAGCTCTGCTTTTCCTTGTCAGCCAGCGCCTTGGTGAGTTGCTGCCGATAACCCAACAGCAGGCGATGATAGAGCAGAAAACCGATAGCCACGGCCAGATAGGCCAGAATCAGATTGCCCACGAACAACGCATCTTCCGTGCTTGCAACACGACCATGCGCGGCCAATGCGGCCAAGATGACCAGCAGCCCCGCACCATTCGCGCCCACCGCCGCCCGCTCGCGCAGCAGGATATGCGCGAGAAAGGGCAAGGTCAGCAACCACAACCCATCGGATAAATGGTGCACCATGGAGATGCCGGCGCCGCCATAAATTACGCCCAGGGTCAGCCAAGACAAAAGCTCGACCGGAAGAGAGCGGGAGACCAGCCAAACGCCGCCCGCCGCCAGGCCCAGCCCCGCATCGATCCACAACTCCCACCGGTCGTTCAGCAACCACGCCGCCAACGTCAACGCACCGGCAATGCCGACGCAGAGCAACAACATGCCGCGCGCAAAACGGCGACGCAGTCCCTCGCTCAAGGCATAGCCAGACATGCGTGCAACTCCCGAACAAGAGCATCGCGCAACGCCTGAATACCGAAACCCGTCGTGGCCGAGGTGGCAATCGGGGCAAGCATTCCACCCAATGCCGCACGCATCTCGCCCAACCGCTTGGCGCGCGCATTGCCCGATAGTTTGTCCGCCTTCGTTGCCACCGGCAGCCAACGTATGCCCGCCGCGTTCAACCATTCGATCAACTGTAGGTCGGAGGCCTTCGGACCATGACGCATATCGAGCAGGCACAACACCAGTGCCAATTCGCGATTGCCGCGCACATAGTCCTCGATCAAACGCCGCCAGCGCCGCTGTTCCTGTTTGCCGGCGCGCGCAAAGCCATAGCCCGGCAGATCGACCACAACGCAACCACCGGCCACCTCGAACACGTTGAGCAACCGCGTACAGCCCGGTTGCTTGGAGGTACGCACCAGCCCCTTGCGCCCAAACAGCGCGTTGAGCAGGGACGACTTGCCGACATTGGAGTGCCCGGCCACCGCGATATGCGGCAAGCCGAGGGACGGAAACGCGTCGGCCGCCGAGACCGATGTCAGAAAACGCACCCGTGACCAATCGAGACTACGACCTTCCATTGCCCCAGTGTGGCAGCACGCGACGATTTCGACAAGATCGCTGGCCAACAGCAACGTCATGCCTATAATTGCCCATTTTTTAGGCAGCATGACCATGACGCGAACGAACATCCTCCCGCCCCTGCGCCTGGGCGCGCATACCATCGACGTGCCATTGGTGCTCGCGCCCATGGCCGGCATCACCGATCTGCCGTTTCGCCGCATCTGTCGTCGTTTCGGTGTCGGGCTGACCGTCACCGAAATGGTGGCCTCCCGCGCTGTCGACATGAAACGCGCGCGTACCCAAAAAATCGCCCAGGTGGCGCCCGACGAACACCCGGTGGCCATTCAAATCGCCGGCTCCGATCCCCAATACATGCGTCAGGCCGCGCAATGGGCCGTGGCGCAGGGTGCGGATTTCGTGGATATCAACATGGGCTGCCCGGTGAAAAAGGTGTGCAAGCAACTCGCCGGCTCGGCCATGCTGCGCGACGAGCGGCTGGTGCGCAGGGTACTCGATGCCGTGGTGCAGGCCGTCCAGGTGCCCGTCACCCTGAAGATCCGCACCGGCTGGGACGAACGCAGCAAGAATGTCGCAACCATCGCGCGCATCGCGGAAGATGCGGGGGTGCAGATGTTGACCGTACATGGACGCACACGCGCGCAAATGTTCCATGGCCATGCCTCGTGGGAGGACATCGGCCTGGCCAAGCAGGCGGTTTCGATTCCGGTGATCGGCAATGGCGACATTGTCGATGGGGCGTCCGCCCGCGCCATGCTTGCGGTATCCGGATGCGATGGTGTCATGGTGGGGCGTGCCGTGCAGGGCAACCCCTGGGTGCTGGCCGAAGTGCGGGCCGCACTGTTGAACGAAACGCCGCCACCGCCGCCGACCCCTGCCGAGCGCTGGCGCATCGTAGAACAGCATCTGCGCGAACTGTGCGCCCACCATGGTCAGCCCACAGCCTCCCGCCTGGCGCGCAAGCATGTGCCCTGGTACAGCAAAGGGCTACCCGGCTCAGCCGCGTTCCGTAGCCAGTTCCAACAACTGCACGACTGGCAGGCACAACTCGATGCCGCGCGCCGCTATTTCCTGTCCCTGCCGGAGGATGAACAACCCGTTGCCTATGCAGCCTGAACAAGCCCCCTGGCTACCCTTGCCCTGGCTGCTGTTGGATAAGGAGGGAACCATCGTCGACTGCAATCTACTTGCACAAGAGACGCTGGGACGCTCGCAGCGCCGACTGCGCGGCCAATCGCTATGCTCGCTGTTCGCGCCAACCTCGACCGTCAATCAACTGCTGGTCCGCCTGACACCCCATGCCGGTGTGTCCGCCCACCAGCTGCGCATACGCGCAACCGACACCCCCGCCTCGCTGCATCTGGGCATGTATGAACACGGAATCTCCGCCGTGTTGGTTCCGGAAGCGCATCGCACCGAGATCGAACAGCAAAGCAAACGCCAGGAGATGGCGGAGGCCATCGCGCGCATCGCGCTGGAAATGGCGCACGAGGTCAAGAATCCGCTCGCCGCGCTTCGTGGAGCGGCGCAATGGCTGTCCGAACAGGTCGCCGAGCGGGAACAGCAGGAGGCGCTGCAACGCATTCTATCCAATGTCGATCGTATCCGTGACCGCATCGACGCGTTCCTGCAGGTCGGACCGCGCGCCGATGTCAACATGGAGCCGACCAACATCCACGCGCTGATCCATGAGGTCAGCTACCGATCGCCCGACATTCAGCTCAATCTAGTGTTTGATCCCAGCCTGCCGGAGCCCCTGCTCCATGCGGGGCGCATGCGACAAGCACTGGAGAATCTCTGGCAAAATGCGATCGAGGCCGGCCCGAGCTATATCGAATGGCAAACGCGGATGGCGCCCACCGTGCGCCTGCCCGGCCACAGCGGCAAAGTCATCGAGGTGCGCATTACCAATGACGGCGCAACGATTCCCGAACACCTGCGCGACCGCCTGTTCGAGCCCTATGTCAGCGGAAAAGCGCGTGGCAGCGGCTTGGGGCTGGCATTGGTCCAGCGCGTGATGTTGGAACATGGCGGCAGCGTTCATATCAAGGCTGAAACGGGCAGGACGAGCGTAATTTTGCACCTGCCGGTCAAAGGATCGCCACATTGATGCATGCCCTGATCATCGATGACGACGACGATATCCGCTGGGTGCTCAAACGCGTCCTTCGCGCGGAAGGACTGGAGGTCAGCGAGGCGGGCACCCTGGCCGAGGCGATGGATACGCTGGCCGGCAACGAGATCGGCCTTGTCTTTCTCGATGTCTATCTCCCCGACGGCAATGGCATGCAATGGCTTGACGCGCACCACCTGGACATGCCGGTGGTCGTATTGACCGCCGAGAGCACCTTTGATCACGCCGTGCAGGCGTTCAAGCACGGCGCGATCGAATACCTGCCCAAGCCGTTCGACCTCAACGAGGTGCGCGCCCTGGTGACACGCCTGCGCCCGCGCACCACAAGCAAGGCGGCCATGAAACCTGCGCAACAGGCCAACACAGTGCTGATCGGACGCAGCCCGGCCATGCAGCAACTGTTTCGCACCTTGGGCCGCGTTGCAGCCTCGGATCTCACCGTACTGATCACCGGCGAATCGGGTACCGGCAAGGAGATGGTCGCCCGTGCGCTACACGAGCAAAGTCCTCGCGCGAACAAGCCGTTCGTGGCGATCAACACCGCCGCGATTCCCGCCGACCTGCTCGAATCCGAACTGTTCGGACACGAGCGCGGGGCGTTCACCGGCGCGGACAAGGCGCGCGCGGGCCGATTTGAACAAGCGGATGGCGGCACCTTGTTCCTGGATGAAATCGGCGACATGCCGTTGGCGCTACAAGCCAAGCTGCTGCGTGTGCTGGAGGAAGGCAGGGTGCAGCGCATCGGCGGCAACCAACCTCGCCCGGTCAATGTACGCTTGTTGGCGGCCACCCATCAGGACCTGCCCAATAAAATCCGACGCAACGAGTTCCGTGAGGACCTCTATTATCGTCTCAACGTCATTCCCGTACACATTCCTCCGTTGCGCGAACGCAAGGATGACATCCGGGAGCTCGCCCAATTTCTACTCGACCAGTCCGCCCGGGAATTGAACATGCAGCCCCCCATTTTGCTGGACGATGCGATCGCGCAGTTGGAAAAGCACACCTGGCCGGGCAATGTCCGCGAACTGAAGAACGTGATGCGCCGCCTGGCCGTGCTGACCCCGGGCGCCAGCATCACCCTGTCCGATGTCGCACTGGCGCTGGGCCAAGCGCGCCTGGCCGACGAGGAAGAAACGATATCCGAGGCCATTACCCGCTGCACCCGCAACTACTTGATGCAGCTCGGCTACGCCAAGGCTACGAATCTTTACCATTATGTGCTGGAACAAGTGGAACCGCCATTGCTGCGGCTCGCACTGGAGCAATGCAACGGCAATCAGCTGCGGGTTGCCGAAATGCTCGGCCTCAACCGCAACACGGTGCGCAAGCTACTACGCAAATACGGAATCGACCCACAGGATTACCGCCCGTAAGACGCCAGATAATCCAGCAGCCTGCCCGCATTCTCCCGCAGCAAGCGGTAAGCCAGTTCGAATCCATCCTCGCCCCCGTAATAAGGGTCAGGCACATCCAGCTCGCCGCTGGGATCGAACTGGCGCATCAACAAAACCCGCGCAGGGTCCGCGCCCATGGCCAGCAAATCGGCGCGATTGCTGCGGTCCATGGCCACGAACCAATCCCAATCCTCCATCTCTTCCGCGGTCACCTGACGCGCCACATGCCGACTAAGGTCGAGGCCATGCTTGCGCGCGACCGCAAGCGAGCGGCGGTCCGCACCCTGGCCGACATGCCAATCCCCCGTCCCTGCCGAGGCGATATGCCATGTATCAAGCCCGCGCTGTTCCGCCTCCGCGCGGGCAATCACCTCGGCCAGCGGTGAACGGCAAATATTGCCGAGACAAACAAACAGAATGCGCATCGTTCAAGACCTCCGGGCATATCGCTCCGCCTGAGACGGCTGCAGATAAACGGGCAACGGATAACGAGGCAACGCATCCAACGAATCCTGTTGGGCCAAGCGCAGCGACGCCGCGCGCAGCATGGCCACGCCGCGCGGCAAACGCAAGGAGACACGCCTCCAGCCGGGCAACCGCACCGGCAATGCCTGCCTAGCCGCATACGGCGCCGGCGGCATGCGAAGCACCTGTTCCCAGGGCAGACAGGCATCGGGGACGCACGCTTCCCCCGCGCGATACCGACCGAAATAACAGGCGCCGGCGCGCGCATCCTCGCAAACGCAAACCTCCCCCGCCGCTTCACACTGAATGGCGGTCACCGCCAGGGCGGACAAGGGCACAACCGGTCGCTGCAAGGCCGAATTCAGCCCCGCCAGGGTGGCGGCGGCGATACGCAGGCCGGTGAACGATCCCGGCCCAACCACCAACGCAAACAGGTCCACATCCCGCCAGCCTATCCGTCCGCGCGAAAGCAAGCGCTCCAACATCGGCAGCAGAGTGGTGGAATGTGGCGCCCCTTCACGGCCACGCGCGTGCAAGCGCATACCGGCCACGGCAAGGCCGGCCTCCGCCACGCCGCCGGACAGGTCCAACGCCAGCATGCGCATGGCGTTCACGGACATAACATGCGTTTCAAGTGCGTGCGCAATTCGGGGCCAAAGCGCGCGTCCCTTAAGCCCAGGGTCGCGTTGGCCAGCAAAAATCCCAACGGCGTGCCGGCATCGAAACGCTCGCCTTGCAGCGGCACGCCATACACCGGCTCCTCGCGGGCCAGGCGCGCGATGGAATCGGTCAGCTGAATCTCATTGCCCGCACCCGGTGTCGCCTCGCGCAACAGACGCATCAAACGCGGTGTAAAGATATAACGGCCGACAATCGCATAGTTCGAAGGCGCATGCTCGGGCAACGGTTTTTCCACCATGTCGATCAAACGGAACAAGCGCTCGCTCTGCTGTTCATAGGCAACAATCCCATACCGCGACACATGCTCTTGCGGTACCTCCATCAGCCCCAGCACCGAACAACCCGTTTGCTCGTACACCGCGCGCAACTGCTGCATCGCCGAGCGCTCCTCGTGCACGATCAATTCGTCGGCCAACGCCACCGCGAACGGTTCGTTCTCGATCCAATGTTCCGCGCAACGCACCGCATGCCCCAGACCCAAGGCCATCTTCTGGCGCACATAGACGATCTCCACCATGCGCGAAATCTGCGAGATTTGCTCATATTGCTCCTGCTTACCATGGCGACGCAACACCGACTCCAGCTCAAAGGAGACATCGAAATGATCCTCAATGGCGCGCTTGCCCCGCCCCGTCACCATGATCACCTGATCCAGTCCCGCGTCCAACGCCTCCTCGACCGCGTACTGAATCAGCGGCTTGTTGACGATGGTCAGCATCTCCTTGGGACTGGCTTTCGTGGCGGGCAGGAAACGCGTACCGTGCCCTGCCGCCGGGAATATGATTTTGCGTAGTGGTTTCATTCGCGAGCCTCCCCCGTGCTGGTGGTCAGTATAGGAAGCGCGTCAAGGCACGGCAACCGGAACACGCCTTGCATGGCCTTTGCGCAGCCGGGCGGCTACCATTGTGCAAAAAACGAGGAGAAAGCCATGTCCCTGACCAGCGCACAGCGCAAAGCCCTGAAGCAACGCGCGCACCATCTCAAGCCCGTTATTCGCCTTGGCCAGAAAGGCCTGACCGATGCGGTGGTGACGGAAACCGACCAGGCACTGGCGCATCACGAACTGATCAAGGTTCATATCGCCCACGACGACCGGCACACACGCGCAGCCCTCGCCGAGCAACTGGCACAGGCGTGCGATGCCGACCTTGTGTCCCAGATCGGCAAGGTGAGTATACTCTATCGGGCCCATGAGGATCGCCCAGCATGAATCGCCCAACGACGCATCATATGGAGCGCCTCTTGCGCGAGCACTTTCCCGACGCGCGCATCGAGATCGTAGACGAGTCCCATTTGCATGCAGGTCACGCCGGTGCGCGCGCGCACGGCGGTGGCCATTACCGCCTTGCCATCACCAGCAAGGCATTTGCGGGCCTCTCCCGCGTGCAACGGCACCAGCGCGTGTATCAAGCACTCAAGCCATTGATGCGCGAGGCGATCCATGCCCTCAGCATCACCGCGCACGCACCCGGGCATGAGGACTAAAACAGACACGAAAACGCTGCGCCAGCGGCTGCATGGGCTGCTGGACATGGACATCGCCGAGCTCGCCAGCCTTCCCTCGCTGGCGCGCTACACAGCGCACCTCTTACGCTTTTGTTTGCGCGTGCTGCGCCGCTTCGTTGCCGATCAATGCATTCAACGCGCCTCGGCCCTCGCCTACGCCACGTTGCTGGCGATCGTCCCATTGGCGGCGCTCGGTTTCTCGATGTTCGCCAGCTTTCAGGTGTTCGAACATATGGCCGACCATATCCGTGGCATCATGCTCGAGTATCTGTTGCCCACCAGTCAGCAAGCCGTCGAACAATACCTGGGCAGCATCGCGGACAAAACCACAACCTTGTCGGTGTTCGGCATTATCGGCCTGCTGCTTACCGCCACGGCGCTGTTGAACACGATGGAGGAGGCGTTCAACAACATCTGGCGCATCACCCGTGCTCGCCCCTGGTTATCCAAGTTCATCATCTTCTGGTCCACACTTACCCTAGCCCCCATCCTGATCGCGGCGTCGATCACGGTCACTTCCTACTTTGCGGCACTGCCTGTGCTGGAGCATGTTGCCCAAGGGGCCAATGCGCTGAAACATATCCCGTTCGTGCTGCCATGGTTGATGTCCTCGCTCGCCATGAGCCTAATGTACACCGTGTTGCCGAACACCACCGTACCTTTGCGTCATGCGTTGGTTGGCGGCCTGGTCGCCGGAGCGCTATTCGAGGGATCCAAGCTCGCCTTCACCTTTTATGTCACGGATGTAGCCAATTACGAAAAGATCTATGGCGCGTTGTCCACGCTGCCGATCTTTTTGATCTGGCTTTATTTGAGCTGGGTGATCGTTCTGCTGGGCTCCGAAATCGTCTTCTGCCTGCAGCATCCGGAGCAATCGACACGCGCGCGCAACAGCTATGCCGTGCCGGGGGTCAAACAATTTTTCGCCCATCTGATTCTGCTGCGCGCAGCCGCGGCCCAGGCCACCGGCAACAGCCTGTCCATTTCCAGCCTGATCGAGGAAACCGGCGTGCCAGACAATCTGCTGCAGGAATGGCTCGATGAACTGGTGCGCTGTGGCCTGCTGTTCGCCACTCACGACAACCACTGGGTGCTTGCCGGCGACGCGCGGCGGCTTACCCTGGACAAAATCCATGCCGCGCTGAATCAGGCCTCCCTCACCATCCCTAAGGCGTGGCAGGAGCACACCCTTGGCCAGGTGCTTCGCGGCATCTACTTCCGGCTGCAGCGGGAACAGTCGCTAACCCTGGGCCAACTCAGCCTGTACGACCTGCTGCGCAAGGAAGGACGCCAGTCCGGCACAAAGGAGGAACACGATGACTGATCGAGCGAAGCTGATCATCGCCGACTCTGAACACCATGCCGATATGCTCTATGCTGCCGGCATCTTCGTACCGGATCCCTTCATTGCCGCCGCGATCGGCGGGGAATGGCACGGCTTGTTCTCCACCCTGGAGGTTGACCGGGCCAGAAAACATGCCCGTTTCGATCAGGTGCACCTCGATCAGCCCTGGCGACAGCAGGCGCAAACCTTGGGCTTCGGGGAAGGGCTGGCCGCGACGGCCGCCGCGTTCCTGCGCCACCATGGCATCCGCAGCATTGACGTGCCCGGCGATTTCCCGCTGCGCTATGCCGACCAACTGCGCCAATGGGGATTCGAACTACGCGCGCTCAACGGCAGCATGTTTCCCGAGCGTGAAATCAAGCAACCGTGGGAGATCGAGCAGTTGCGCAAGGCCGAAAGGCTGACCCGCCAGGCCATGGCCGAGGCCCGCCGCTTTTTAGCCGAATGCACAATCGAGGCGCATGGATTTCTCCGCCACTGCTGTGTTCGCGGACGGGTACGCGCCGATGATCTACGCCGGGTCATCGAGTGCGCGCTGGTCGCGCGCGGAGCCATGCCGGCGCACACCATCGTCGCCTGCGGTCGGCAGGGGGCCGATCCCCACAACATCGGGCGAGGCCTGCTGCGCGCCCATGAGCCGATCATCATCGACATTTTTCCCCGCCTGCTCGCTTCCGGCTACTGGGGAGATATGACCCGCACTTTCGTCAAGGGGTCGGCGAGCGAGCGCGTGCAACGGATGTATCAGGCCGTGCGCGCAGCGCAAGCGCTCGGCCTGTCCATGGTCCGCGCCGGCGTCAATGCGCGCGAGATACACGCGGCCATCCTTGACCACTTCCGCGCTGCGGGCTTCACAACCGGCAGCAGGCGTGGCCGCCAGGTGGGCTTCATCCACGGTACGGGACATGGGGTCGGCCTCGAGATTCATGAAGCGCCACGCGTATCACGCTGCGACCAGACGCTGCGGACCGGCCATGTGATCACCATCGAGCCGGGACTCTATTACCCGGACGTCGGCGGTGTCCGTCTGGAGGACCTCGTCGTAGTCACCGAGGACGGTCATGAAAACCTGACCCGTTATCCCTGTCGACTGGAGGTTCCCTGAAGCGATCGTTCCCGCAAACCTTTCTGGCGTTCCTCCCAATCGCGCATCAGCTGCATGCCCACCGTCATCGCCAGCGCAATGCCACCGGCAGCAGGGCCATGCCAGCCATGCGTGTTCAGCCAGTGGCAAGCGAGCAGCCAACCGACGACCACCGGCCCCAAAAGCAAGCATTGCGCAACAAGCGAGCGGTCGCGCCCTACTTTGAACAACAGCCCGGCGACGGCGACCAACCATGCCTGGCGACGCTGATAGGCGCGCAGACATAGCCCAGCGACGATGGCAAACAGGAACAGGTTAGCGAGGAAGGCCATCGTGCACCGGGCACCGGCCAGCCCATGCCGGCGTTAACAATCTGAGCGCGATCCAAAGCAAGGGCCAGTCATGCCAGAATAGATCGAAAATATCCAGCGGGCGGCGCAGCTCGCCATGAACAAGCATGCGCAGTTTTTCCAGCAAATGCGGCTCCGGGCTGATCGGCGCAACGCCCAACAGCACCGCCGCAATCACCAACATCCCCATCGGCGGGCAGTGCAGCCAGCCGAGCAGCCGGTTCACGACCGCGCCAAGAAGGGCGCCAAGCGCTGCTGCAATGCCTGGCGCGGCATCGCCCCCATGATGCTGTCCAGCAGCGCACCATTGCGGAACAGCATCATGGTGGGCACCGAGCGGATGGCAAACCGTTCGGCCAATGCCGGTTGCTCGTCGATGTTCACCTTCGCAATCACCAATTGCCCCACCCAATCCCGGGCCAAAGCGTCCAGCTCGGGGGCGAGCATGCGGCATGGAGCACACCAGGGCGCCCAGAAATCGACCAGCACGGGCACGGGGGATGCAAGCAACCGATCGAACTGCTGCTCATCCCAGATTGCGACCGGGCGCGGTTCAAACAGTTGATGTTTGCACTTGCCGCAAACCACCGTGCCTGGCCTGGCCTGTTCCGGCAGACGATTGAGCGCCCCGCAATGCATGCATGGGTGCATGCCGCTCACGCGGGATCCTCCAGGCGCACCTCGATATCCGGCGTCGCGTGCAGGGTGGCATGGATCAGGCAACTGTTGGCAACCCGTTCAACCGCTCGCCGGCGATTGTCCGGCAGGCCGGGCAGGCGCACCTGCACGACAAAGCGCTCGATGCACCGAGGTTCGCCGCCCACCTGCCAGTCGCAGCCGATTTCCAGCCCTTGCGTATCGATGCCCGCCTGCTGGCAGTAGCGTGCAACATAATAGCCCACGCAACCCGCCAACGAGGCGGCCATCAGTTCGGGCGGGGTCATGCCCGCATCGCTGCCACCATTGCTGCCGGGTTGATCGATGGTGATCGCATGCCCGCGACACTCCGCTTGGAAGCGGGCACCCTGCTCGAAAGAAACCCGCATGCGCATTATTTCAGCCGCTCGATACCCCAGCGCTTCAGGAACGCCTTCTCGTAGAAGGGCTCCGATACGCCGTTCTTCATCTTGCGCATGAAATACTTCTCGAAGAAGATCTTGGCTGTATGCACCCATTTGCCGCCCTTGGCCCAGGTGATGTTGCGCGGCGGAATCTGCGGATAGGCCACAAACGCCACGCCACGATCGCCAAGATCGGCCAGGCATATCGCACCCCAGGTGCCACATTTCTCCGGCTTCTCGCCCCTGATGTCGTGTACAATGTTATGCACGGCCGCCGTGGTCATCGACTCGATCATGAATCCGGTCTTCGGGGTACCCACCGGCAACGGTGTTTGCTCCACAGGCGGAATCGCGCAAATGACACCGGTTGAATAGATGTTCGGAAACTTCGGATTTTGCTGATATTCGTTGATTACGGCAAAACCCATCGGATTGGCCAGCCCCTCGCAATTGGCCACAGCCGGAATCCCACGGAACGGTGGCATCAGCATCGCGAACTTATGTTCCAGGCTGCCACTGGCAATCACCTCTCCTTTGCGGTCCACCTCTTCATAATCGAGACTGTTCTCGTGTACCGCGACGGTCTTGCAGTTGGTGATAAACTTGATATCCCGCTTGCGCAGTTCGGATTCGAGCAAAGCCTTCGAGTCCTCGACGCCACCCAGACCGAGATGACCGATATAGGGCTCCGGCGTGATGAAGGTCATCGGCACCTTGTCGCGAATCTTGCGCCGGCGCAACTCGGTATCGAGAATCATCGCAAACTCATAGGCGGGACCGAAGCAGGACACCCCTTGCACCGCCCCCACCACGATCGGACCGGGGTTCTTGCAAAACTCCTCAAACGCATGATAGGCCTTCTCGGCATGATCCACATGGCAGATCGAGTGGGTATGGCCCTCGGGGCCCATGCCCGGAATCAACTCGAAGGCCAACCGCGGTCCCGTGGCCACAATGAGGTAATCGTAGTTCAGATGATCCCCGTTGGCCAATTTCAAACGATTGTTTTCGGCATCGATCTCCTCCACCCCCGAAGCGATGAAATTAATGCCATGGCGGCCAAGATAATCGGCGCATTTGAACGAGATATCCTCGCGCTTGCGCCAACCCACCGCGACCCAGGGGTTGGACGGGGTGAAATGGAAGTAGTCCGTATTGGACACGACTGTCACCTCATGGCCACCGCCAAGTTTTTTCAAAGCATCCTTCATTTCGTAAGCCGCCGGCATTCCGCCGATGCCGGCACCCATGATAACCACATGTGCCATTCATTCCTCCTCTTACGCCCATCGGCGCGAAATCGTTGCACCCAGAAAAACCGGGGCGAGTGCCCGCTCACCCCGGTCGTTTCCATGAGGCTTCTGGGTGTTATTGCTTAAGTGCCTCATGGAAAGCAAAGGGAGCGACCGACGATGGCCGCTCCCCCAATTTGCATCCCCTAGCGGGCATTGCCGCAGGTATTGATCCCCAGCAAGGGATATAAGGGGCAAAAACGCAGCAGCGAGGTCAACAACATGACCGCGCCCACACCATCGGCCACATAATTCCATGGCTGCGCAAGACCACCCAACAGGCCCCATGCCAGGAGCCCTGCGCCGGCAAGAAAACGAATCGCCCGATCAATGCCACCAACATTTGCTTTCATATGCGCCTCCTTAGCAGACATGAGAATTTTAGACTGTAATAATATATTTGTCCATACGCAAGGATCGGTGCATATCCATTGCTGTTTTAAGCCTATTGGGATGCCGAATCGGTCAGTGCGGCCAAAGCCTGCTTCAGCAATGCCGCCACATCCCGAGCCACCGCGTCCAGCTCCGGATTTCCAACCACGGAAAGCATCGCCACCGGGTCAATGACCGACACGATGGTTCTGTCCTTCGCATCCTGATAGATAACCACATTGCAGGGCAGCAGCAACCCGAGGTGCTCCTCCATCTCCAAAGCCTGCGCGGCAATCTTCGGATTGCATGCGCCAAGGATGAGGTACGGTCGCCGATCCAAACCCAGCTTTTTGCGTAATGTCGCCGCCACGTCGATGCGTGTGAGCACCCCGAAGCCCACCTCGCGCAGACTATCGGTGATCGCCTGCTCCGCCTGCTCGATCGTACCCGGGAACTCCATGTCAAAGCCGTATTGTTTGCTCATTGCTCTCCTCCTTGCGCCACCGGATAACCTGCCCGTTGCCAGGCAAGCATTCCGCCCCGAATGTTCACCAGATGCTCGTAGCCGAGACGCTGTCGTAAAAACACGCAGGCCTGGGCCGAGCGCGCGCCCGCCTGACACATCACATACACCTCGCCAGCGCCCGGTATCTCGTTCATACGTGCCGGCAAGGCGGCCAGCGGAAGCAAGCGCGCACCCGGCACATGCATGACGGCGAACTCCTCGGCGGTACGCACATCGAACAACAACAAAGGCTCCCCTTTTTCGCGCGCAATCAACCAGCGCGGATACAGTTCATCAACACTGATTTCACGCAACATCAGTGCACCACCGGATAATGGGCATTGCGCCAGGCTTCAATGCCGCCCACCATGTTTTCCACGCGGGAATAACCGTGCCCGGCCAGAAATGCAGCGGCCTCCGCCGAACGCCGCCCCGAACGGCAATAGACATACAGTTGTCGATCACGCGGCAATTCCGCCCAACGCTTTTTCAAAAACTGCAGCGGCATCAGGCGCGCGCCCTCGATATGCCCTTGCTTGTATTCTTCAACCGTGCGCACATCCACGATCATGAACGGTATCGCGGCATCCGCGCCCTGGCGCCAGTGCTGATAAACATGATGCACATCGACATTTTCATAGCCTTCCGGCGTCTGCGTGCCGACACCGCAGGCACTGGCCATCAGCGGCAATGCGCACAACCCCAACCAAACCATCAACCATTGCTTCATATCCAGCTCCTTGCTCATCGTCCCCGTTTGACCGGCAAGCCGGCGCTCTGCCAGGCCGCCATTCCCCCGGAAAAGTTATATACGGGTGCGAAACCCTTACGCGCCAGCGTGACCGCCGCCACCGCCGAACGATTGCCCGACGCGCAAATCACAACCACCGGCTGCTTGCGCGGAATGCGATCGAGATGCGCGACCAAGGAGCTCAGCGGGACATGCACCGCCTTCGGTGCATGTCCCGCCTGCCATTCACGCTCAGTGCGCACATCCACCAGCGTATGCGCCGTATCGCGCATGCGCAGATACTCGCCGGCCGAGATATTGCGCACACCCGCCAGCCTGGGCGCCAGGATGCGTTGCCAGGCAAACCAGCCCAGCAAAGCGAGCAGGGGAATGTAGCCCAGATTCTGTTGCACCCAATTCACTTTATCGACTCCTTATAAGTGACGGACACGGGCGGAAGCGCAGCAGGGAGGGAAGCATTGCCGCCCGCATCCGTCATTCGTCAAACTCATGCCTGTTCGCAGCAGGATTTCATGCCCAGCTTTTTGAGAATCGTTTCCATCAAACACCAGCGTGTAAAACCCGATTGCAGCAGGTTTGCGCCAACAAAGGCGGTAAACCACAACCAGCTTGGCTCATTCAACGCAACGCCATTATAGCGATAAGCCAGATACAGACTGAGCAGAATGAACGACCCTGCAATAATCCGAATCATGCGCTGTACCGTCATCACACCCCCCTGTTAAAAACTGAATCGCGCCCAAAGGTAGGCATTGTCGTCATGCTTCATCATGCCCAGCATCCACGAGTCTGGACCGGAGAAGAACACATGCCCCCCGGCGGTGACACTCAAGGCATCGTTCACCGCATAACTCAATTCCGGATTGACCATGCGACCGCCATGTTGCACGGCCATCGCAAAGCATGTGAAGCTCAGCGTCTGGTTCAGCATCAAGGCACGCAGGTTTGCCGTGGCCATCACGCGATGACGCGGCAGAGGCTTGGGACCGCGCCCAAGTTGAAACGCGGCCTGCGCGGCGGGAAGGTAGCCATCATACTGGCGCATGTATTCGCCATACAGCTGCAGCCCCAACGACACGTCGGACACCAACTCATGTTCGTAGCCCACCAACCATCGCCATTGCGAATTGGCCACGTAAGGGTTCGTGCCATTCTTGTCCTCAACCGAGTGGTAATAGCCACCCTCCAGGGACAACACGCCCCCCATCAGACCACCCTGCACCGTGGCACCGTACATATTCAGGCGTGGGTACACGATATTGCCCGTCTGCGGATCCAAGCCCTTGTCCGGCTGGTGCCAATGCGTACGCGCGGCATACAGGTTCAGATCCCACGAGCCAAACGGGCGATGCACGCGCAATGCGGCCTCGCCATGCGCCAGCGTGGACGACGGCTTGCTTTCCCCGCGCACACCCGGCGGCATATACACCAACCAACGATCAGGCTTGGGCACGATATCCACTTGCGCGCGCGGCGCGAGGATCAGTTGCACATCCGACTGACCCACAAAAATACTCGCCTTCAGCGCATCACTCGGCAACTTCATGTATTCGAG